>BFAS01000232.1 GCA_008974985.1 bacterium MnTg02 | reverse complement strand
CCTCCACTGCTTCTATGATCTGCGCCCGGTCGAGCCGTGCGGAAATTCTGTTCTTCCTGTAGTGGGTCATCTGCGAGCGGCCGACAATCTTCGTCGCCAAAACGATCTTGTCGCGCCTCTTGCGGGCCGCGAACCAGGTCCCGATGATCTCTTCCGTGCGGCCTTTGGTGCCTGCTTTTGGGGGAATTGGATAAAGCTCAGCCGTGTCGAAGAAATTAACGCCTTGATCAACAGCGTAATCCATCTGCGCATGGCCTTCGGCTTCGCTATTTTGTTCGCCCCAGGTCATGGTGCCGAGACAAATGGCGCTGACATTGACGCCCGTGCGGCCAAGTTTACGCATTTCCATGAAGATGCCCTTGTTCTGGAGGAATGAAATCGTGGCCGTAGCGGCGCTACGTTGGCTGGGTGTACAGCGCGATATTAGCTAGGTGAACGGGGTGCGATCCAGTCTTAATTCTTCTGGATCCGTTCAATCAGGGCCTCGACCGAGGGCAAAATAGATTCAACGATGACGGCAACGCCCTTGGAATTGGGATGCAAACCGTCGGCGAGACTAAACTCCGGCTTAAGCGCCACATTTTCCAGAAAGAATGGATAAAGCAGAACCTGGTGTTTCTCCGCGAGGGCCGTAAAAATTTCTGAAAATTGCGTCGTATAGGGCGCACCAAGCCCTCGTGGCGCCTCTATGCCGATGAGGAGGATGCCAAGGTTCTTCGCTTTGAGTTTGGTAAGGATAGCGTCGAGCGCCGCTTTCGTCGCTGCCGGATCAATTGCGCGAAGCGCGTCATTGGCGCCAAGCTCAACAAGTACCGCATCGGCATTTTTCGGAATAGCCCACTCGAGACGCGCCAAACCGCCTGAGGCCGTATCGCCCGAGACGCCCGCATTGAGAACGCGTACCTTATGGCCTTTCGCTCGAAGCGCGGCCTCAAGCTGGGCGGGAAAAGACTTGTTTTGCCGTAGCCCGTAGCCCGCAGTCAGGCTATCTCCAAAGGCCACGATCACCAATTCATCTGCCGCTTCCGCGACGCCAGTTAGACCGGGAGAACTTAAAGAAAATCCGCTCATAAAGAGCGTTAAAGCCAGGGCGCCCGTCGCCTGGAACAGGATCCGCCAGTTCTTATCGCAAGGCTTTGAGCGCCTGATTTTCATTACTTACCTCGTATAGGGTTGGAATCTCGATCAAAAAATACGAGCTATATGCAAATTGCCATGGAGCCTAATCACATGTCCGTTTCTTTAGCCGAGTTCGACGACGTTAGTTTGACCCTGCCAAGCCGAGCCGGTCCTGTCGACATATTGCGCGGCATATCGCTCGATGTTACGCCAGGAGAGGCCATTGGTATCGTCGGCCCCAGCGGTTCGGGAAAAACGACGCTGCTCATGGTCATGGGCGGTTTGGAATATGCCACCAGCGGTTACGTCCGTGTCGTTGGCGAAAATCTTTCCGAGCTAAGCGAAGACGCGCTGGCGCGGCTGCGCGGTCAACATATCGGCATTGTCTTTCAATCTTTCCACCTTATTCCAACGATGACGGCGCGGGAAAATGTTGCCCTTCCCCTTGAGTTTCTGGGCAAGAGCGAACCTTTTTCTGTTGCCGATGAAGCTCTGGCCGATGTCGGGCTGTCCCATCGGCTCGATCATTTCCCGGCGCAACTCTCAGGTGGCGAACAACAGCGTGTCGCCCTGGCCCGGGCCTTGGCGCCGCGGCCGAAATTGCTCCTGGCCGACGAGCCGACGGGAAATCTCGACGCGCAAACGGGAGCTCAGGTGATGGACTTGATTTTCGATCTCCAGGATCGCCACGGCGCAACCCTCGTTCTCGTGACCCACGATCAAGCGTTGACGGCGCGCTGCAAGCGCATTGTTCGAATGCAAGATGGCCGGATTATCTCGGCTGATGCGACGGATGGTTCGGAGGCCAGCTTGCTGTCATGACCGTAGCGGCCCTAAAGGAGATTCGCCCATTGCTGGCACCGAAGGTTCCGCTTCCCTTAAGGATTGCGCTCAGAGAACTTAGAGGTGGTCTCAAAGGTTTTTATGTGTTCATCGCCTGTATTGCGCTGGGCGTTGCCGCCATTGCTGCAGTGGGCGTCCTTGCCGGTGCGCTGACCGATGGTCTTATCCGCCAAGGCCAAGAACTGCTGGGGGCCGATGTTTCCGTCCGTCTCGTCCACCGCCAAGCCACGCCCGAACAGCGCGCATTTCTAGCCGCCCAGGGCCGGATAAGTGAGCACGCATCGCTTCGGGCCTTGGTGCGGCGGAACGGTAGCAGCCAGACCGCGCTCGCAAGTATCAAGGCGGTGGATAAGGCCTATCCGCTATACGGAACGTTGGTCCTTGGCGACGGATCATCCCTTGAAGGTGCGATCGCGGGGGCCAACAGCGCCGTTGTCGAACCGATACTGCTCGAGCGCCTCGACCTTTCTGTGGGAGATCGGATCAAAATCGGCCATGCCGAAATCCGCATTGCCGCTGTCATTGAGCAGGAGCCCGATCGGCTTGCAGGCCGCGCTGCTTTTGGCCCTAGGGTGTTAATGTCCATTAAAACCCTTAAGACGACGGGTTTGATCCAGCCGGGTAGCCTCATTCGCTGGCGCTATGGTATTCGTCTGCCTGCGAGCCAGAGCAATGCTGCAGCGGATTTCAAATCGTTCCGGGCAAAGCTAAAGCAACGCTTTCCGCAAGCCGGCTTTTCCGTTCGCGACCGGCGCGATCCGACACCGGGGGTCAAGCGGGTCATCTTGCGCTTTGCCATGTTTCTTAGCCTTGTCGGTTTGACGGCCCTCTTGATTGGCGGCGTCGGTGTGGCGAATGCGGTGACATCGTTCGTCGACCGGAAACGGAAAACCATTGCGACACTGAAATGTTTGGGCGCAACGAACCTGCAGATCCTAGCCATTTATCTGATACAAGTTCTTCTGTTGGCAAGCGCCGGTATAAGCCTCGGATTAATTGTTGGATCACTTGCGCCTGTGCTTGCCGCGAATTTGCTGCAGTCCGTGCTTCCCATAAAATTGGTGGTAACGGTCCAACCAGCAGCATTGCTCCTCGCTGCGGTTTATGGTGCCTTGATTGCACTACTTTTTGCATTTTGGCCACTCGGCCGTACCCGCAATGTGCGCCCGCAAGTTTTGTTTCGCGACGAAGTTACCGAAGAACGGCTCCGTCCTCGGGCCGCCGATATTATGCTGACATTGCTTATCGCAGCAATTCTCGCAATCATCACAATCGCCACTTCGGAAATACGCGTAGTTGCCGTTTATTTCTGTCTCGGCGTCGTCGGATTTTTGATCCTTTTTTATGCCCTAGGCTTTTTTATGAAACGGCTGGCGCGGCATTTACCGCGGCCGCGCGATCCCTCCCTGGCGCTCGCACGGGCCAATCTCGCCGGCCCGACCGCTCTCACCGGAACCGTGGCACTTTCTCTCGGTACCGGGCTGACATTGCTGATCGCCGTTGCTCTCGTGAATGAGGTGCTTGTGAACGAGTTGAAAGGCAAGCTGCCGGTCAACGCCCCGGACTATTTTTTCCTTGATATCGGCAAGGACCAATATGACGCCTTCTCAGCGATGGTCCGCAAAGCCAAACCAGACGGCAAATTGACGGTTGCGCCGATGTTGCGAGGCCGGATTGTCAGTCTTGGTGGCCGTCCTGCCGAGGAGATCAAGGCGCCGCCTAATGTGCAATGGGTGCTTAATGGCGACCGGGGCCTGACCTATGCGGCAAAATTGCCGGATGAATCGACAATCGTCGAAGGCCATTGGTGGTCCGAAACTCATGATGGCGCGCCGCTTGTCTCCTTCGAGGTAGAGATCGCTCATGCGCTTGGGCTTAAGATCGGAGATAAGGTCGTCGTCAATGTCCTTGGCCGCAATGTGGAAGCACGTGTGACGAATTTCAGGACCGTCGATTGGGAATCCCTATCGATCAATTTCGTCATGATTTTCTCGCCGAATACACTTGCTGGCGCGCCTGCCAATCTGCTGGCGACACTGCATAGTCCGGACGCCAAACCCTTTGCCGGCGAGGGACGCTTGATTCAGAACCTCGCCGAGGCTTTCCCGACCATTACCGCGGTCCGCGTTCGCGATGTCATTGACTCCGTACGGGGTATATTCGCCAGCGTCATGCTGGCGGTGCGCCTCGCAGGTGGCCTCACTCTGTTAGCCGGATCGCTGGTCCTTGCCGGCGCCTTGGCAACGGCGCAGCGGCGGCGGATCTATGAAGCCGTTATCCTGAAAACCGTTGGGGCGACGAAATGGCAGATTATCGCCGCTCATATGGCGGAATATTTTGCGCTAGCAGCCGCAACGTCCGTCATGGCGATTGCGGTCGGCACCGGCGCGGCCTGGTTTATTGTCGTAAATTTGATGGATCTCGCCTTTACCTTTGCCTTAGGGCCTGTCTTACAGGCGGTCGCTCTTGCCGTCCTTCTCGTGCTGGTATTTGGTGGCGTAGGTTCGTGGCGGGTCCTGAGCGCTAAAACGCGACCATACTTAACGGCCGAATAGGCACGATTCGGTCAGAATAGTATGAGAAATTGTAATCTTCCGGGGCTAAATTCGCGGGCAACAATGCTTGCATCGGCGATCCAGAGTCCCCATATTGACAATTAAATTCCGTGCTCATCGATCATTTCAATAGGGACTGAGAGAACATGGCTGATTACGACAATCAGGGCGTTTATCGCGCTCAAACTGGCACACATGTGGACGCGCGCGGCATTGACGCAGGTCTCAGAGCCTACATGCTCAGCGTTTACAATTATATGGCAATTGGAGTCGCAATCACGGGTCTAGCGGCTCTTGGAACCTTTTATCTTGCGTCAACCAACGCTGCCGTGGCCCAACTGCTCTATGTGAGCCCGCTTAAATGGGTCGTAATGCTGGCCCCGCTCGGCATGGTGTTTTACCTATCCGCCCGTATTCAACGGATGAGCGTTCCGGGCGCGCAGATTGCATTTTGGGTCTTCGCCGGCATGATGGGCGTCTCGCTATCATCGATCTTTCTGGTTTACACCGGTGAAAGCATCGTCCGTGTGTTCTTTATCTCTGCCGCGGCGTTCGGGGGTCTGAGCCTTTGGGGCTATATGACGAAGAAAGACCTGTCCGGATGGGGCTCGTTCCTCATCATGGGCCTGATCGGCGTTATTATCGCGTCGGTCGTGAATATCTTCTTGGCCTCATCGGCCATGCAGTTTGCCATTTCGGTGATCGGCGTTCTCGTCTTTGCCGGGCTTACCGCCTATGACACGCAACGCATCAAAGAGATGTATTATGTTGGCGATGACGGCACCGTCACCGGCCGCAAAGCCATTATGGGCGCCTTGAGGCTTTATCTCGATTTCATCAACCTCTTCATCATGCTGCTGTCCTTGTTTGGTGGCCGCGAATAGAAGAGTTTCGCTGAAAATAGGTTAGAATGGATGGGCCCCGGCATTGCCGGGGCCCATTTGCTATTGTGCGCCGAAAGACATCTGGAAACGATTTCGTGACTGACCATTCGCCGATCAAAGCGCCGGTTCCGTTTCAAATTCGCCCCATGGAAAAACGCGATCTCGATGTGATTGCCGAGATTTACGGCGAAGCTGTGCGCCATGGAACGGGAAGTTTTGAAATCGAGCCCCCCAGCGCAATTGAAATGGCCAGCCGGTACCAAGCGCTTGTGGATGGTGGCTTTCCTTATTTCGTTGCCGAAATGGGCGGTGAAGTAAAAGGCTTTTGCTATGCGGGGCCGTACAGGCCAAGGCCCGCCTATCGGAAAACTGTTGAGGACTCCGTCTATGTGGCAGTCGACGCAAGGGGAAAGGGCATGGGTGAGGCCCTATTGAGCCGGTTGATCGAAGAGACGGAACGTTCCGGATTCCGTCAGATGTTGGCCGTTATCGGCGATTCGGCCAATGCCGCATCGATCAATTTACACCGCAAGCTGGGCTTCACATTTGTCGGGACCGTGCATGCGGTTGGATATAAGCACGGCGAATGGCTTGATGTCGTGACGATGCAGAAATCACTTGGGGCTGGGGACCGCCAGCCGCCATAATGGCAATCTGCCGTCATCAAGTGCCTGCGCGGTCATCTCTATGCATGGCCGCAATTGATGGCGTTAGAGTTCGACCAGCTTGAGTTTATGATCAAGCACACGAAGCACTTTATTCAAATCATGACCGCGCCGCACAATAAGACCTGTTGCGGCGATAACGCTATAGGGGCCTTGCTTGCGGGCCGTTTTCGGGTTTTTCTCGATCCGGTAGAGCGGTGTTTCGCTGCTGCGGCGAAATATGGAAAAGACCGCTTTATCCCTGAGCATATCGATGGCGTAATCCCGCCATTCACCAGCCGCCACGCGGCGGCCATACATCGATAAAATTTGGTCTAGTTCGCGCCGATTGAAAGCGATCTGCGCGGGCGCGGTGATGGATTTAATGGGCTGATTGGCCGATCCCGGCCTGGCAAACTGGCCGGACCGGTTGCTCGTTATGGGTTCAATATCACTCATGGCGCCTCCTTTTTAATGGCTGCTCTTTATGATCGCCATGTTGGGCAAAGAATTCAAGCGGTTAGACGCATCAATTCAGTGCACGACTTGAAACAAATAGAAATAAAAATCACACTATTGCCAAAAAGCGGCCAACGCGCCGCCCCATAAATCGTTAATCTGAACATTGTTGCCTCTTGGTCCGGTCCATAGCAGAGGCTTCGGTTTTCTCAGCCCCCCAGCCCCCCCGGGGTCTTCTCCTCGGACCGGACCATCTTAATAATTGTGAGTTCAGTTCTGTGTTTACACTGACAACGGGTCGCCGCGGCGGCCCGTTTTTTTATATTTTCTCTGAAACCCTTGATTCCTGCATCATGTGGCGGATAAAGAGTCGTTGCCCCGGTTGCGTGAGCGTGGCTGAGAGCTATGATTTTACGGTGTGATCGCGAACGAGGTGAAGAATGAGCGCTAAAGAGGAACCGGAAACAGAGCAGTTTTCCTTCCAGGCCGAGGTTTCAAGGTTGCTGAGCCTCATGGTTCATTCGGTCTATACGGAGAAGGAAATCTTTCTCCGCGAGTTGATCTCGAATGCGTCCGACGCTTGCGACAAGCTCAGATACGCCGCCGTGACCGAGGCTGAAATTCTGGGAGACGATCCCGACCTCAAGATCACCCTCACGCTCCACAAAGACAACCACACGCTCACTATTGCCGACAATGGCATTGGCATGGACCGCCAAGAGCTGATCGGCAATCTGGGGACGATTGCGCACTCCGGAACGAAGGCGTTTCTCGAGCAACTCGCTGCAGACCAAGAGGGGGCTCAGCTCATCGGACAATTCGGTATCGGCTTCTATTCAGCTTTTATGGTGGCTGACAAGGTCGAAGCCATTAGCCGAAAGGCTGGCAGTTCGGAGACGCATAAGTGGATTTCAGACGGCTCCGGCGGCTTTGCGGTGGAGGAGCTGGTGGGCGAGGACGCCGAAAGCGTGACACGCGGTACACATGTGACGTTGTTTCTGAAATCCGATGCGCTTAATTTTCTTGAGGCCGATGAAATAGAGCGCATTGTCCGGACCTATTCAGATCATATTCCATTTCCGATTGATTTGGCTGGCGCTGGTGAAAGCAAGGACGAGCCGAAGCGGTTGAATAGCGCGAGCGCGATTTGGACCCGTGCCAAATCAGAGGTCTCAGAGGACGACTATAAGAGTTTCTACCGGCATGTGTCGGCGCAATTTGATGAACCCGCTCTGACGATCCATTACCGGGCGGAAGGCCGGCATGAATATTCGGTTCTGCTGTTCCTGCCCTCCATGCGGCCGTTCGATCTCTTCGATCCGGAACGCAAAGGCCGGATCCGTCTCTATGTCCACCGCGTTTTTGTGTCCGATGAGGCTGATTTGCTGCCGCCCTATCTGCGCTTCATGCGTGGCGTCATCGATTCTCAGGATATGCCCCTCAATATTTCCCGGGAGATGCTGCAGAAAAATCCGATTGCCGCCTCTATCCGAAAAGCGGTGACCAATCGCGTTCTCTCTGAACTGAAGAAATTCGCCGAGCAAGATGAAAAGGCGTTTCTCAGTTTTTGGGAGAATTTCGGGCCCGTCCTTAAAGAGGGCATCTATGAGGATGGCGAGCGACGAGATGGTTTTTTCGAGCTGGCGCGTTTTCGCTCGACCGCGGGAGAGGACTGGCGATCGCTTAAATCCTATGTCGCAGATTTGCAGGAAAGCCAGACGGCTATTTATTATCTCATCGGCGAGTCGCTTGAGCAGCTTAGGGCAAGTCCGCAACTTGAAGGATTTCGAGCCCGCGGTGTTGAAGTTCTCTTGCTAACAGATCCTGTCGATAATTTTTGGGTGATGAACGCTCTCGGGTTTGATGGCAAGCCGTTTCAGTCCATCAGCCAGGGCGAAACCGATCTGTCGGGCATCCTCCTCAAGGACGATGCAAAGCAAGAAGTCGAAACGCCCGGCTCGAAATCGAACATCGCCGTGCTTTTGGCCAAGCTCAAGCAAGTGTTGGAGCCCTCTGTTAGTGATGTCCGCCAGTCGGGGCGCCTTGTCGAAAGTCCGGCATGTCTTGTCGCGCCGTCAGGAGGTCCAGATCGGGGATTGGACAAGATTATGAGCCGCCAAGACCGGCCGATGGACGTGGCGCCCATTCTCGAAGTCAACATAACCCATCCATTTCTCAAAGCCTTGAGCGAGAAATCGAACGTTGAGGCGTGCGAGGATTTCGAGGATTGGGCGTGGCTGTTATTCGATGAAGCGCGCATTCTGGAGGGTGAGTTGCCCGTCGACCCGGCGAAATTCTCCGAGCGGCTCAACCGTCTGCTGCTCGCGGCACTGTGATAGGTGTGGGCTCTAGCTCTTTGTTTTTAAGCATTCTCCGGGCGGAAAACCGCCTACATCCCCGCCTTCACGGGGACATGCTTTTAGTGAAAATGCTGTAGGCCTATTTCGCGGATCTTTTAAGTCTCCGCCAAAAGTCCTTACCAATTGCGAAGTTCGGCGGCGCCTATGATCGGACCGGCTTTTCCCTTTTGCAATAGCACGGTGCAGCCGTCGCTCTCCTCATGCATAAGGTGATCTTTCGGCAGTTTGATAACCATCTTCTTGCCATTCCATTCGCCAATCGGGGTCATTTGACGCACGACATTGTAGTAGGTGATGTTGCGGCCGCTATTCTCCCCTCGGTGAATGGCGACGCTCTTCGATTTGGTGATGAGAGCGAGCCAGAGGGTCGCCGAATTCTTGCTTGCTCCACTAGGCGCTGCACCCGCTTCAACATAAATCGTATCCTTGTCAGCCCACATGCGGACAGGCACCATCATATTACTCAGTTTTTTGCGGCTTTTGTTGATCGCACTGTTTATTTCGCTTAACCGGCTGCCAACAGCATGGGCTACGCCGTTAACAACAATTTGCGGCGTGTAAACATGAGGAGCGCCCGTTGACGCGCGATAGTCCTGTTGCCGGCGTGTATACTCTGCGCTTGCGAGCGTGTCCTTCCAGCCCAAATAATCCCAATAATCGACAGGTAGGCTGAGGGCGATAATATCGTCGCGGCTAATCAGTTTGCCGAGCAATCGGTCTGCTGGCGGGCATGAGGAACAACCCTGGCTAGTAAAGAGTTCCAAGACTGCCTTAGGACCGGCAATCGCCCCCGATGCGGCGGTCTGGATCGTGGCCGCCAAAATCAGGGTCAACGCAAAAACCGCACCGCGTTTCAGGTCCGCGCAACGCTCTGTGTTCCGCATCGTTCTATCCAGTTCGCTAATTTCAACTGTGTCCCGAATGAATCTGAGGACGGTATTTCCTGAAGTATTGGGATTTCATTTTTCAAATGCCAGTCACGAGTCAGTGAGAGCCGCCGGGAGGCGTCAATATTAACGGTTCCCGGCGCCTTTTTGCCAAATTGGACCGAACCTTCCGGTGCCTTCTGTCCGAGTAAAAAATAAGCTCAATCAGCGTCTTCTAGGCAGCAGCTGCCAGATTCCGTAAAACATAGTGCAAAATACCACCATGTTGAAAATAATCGAGTTCGTCGAGCGTGTCGATGCGGCAAAGCAGCGGTACGGTCTTTGTCGCACCATCGGCATACCGGATTTTGGCCTCAAGCATTTGCCCCGGCTTGAGACCGGCTTCAAGACCCTCAATTGTCACCTGCTCATCGCCGCAAATACCAAGCGTTTGCCAAGAGGTTCCGTCCTCGAAGACAAGCGGGAGAACGCCCATTCCGACCAAGTTGGAGCGATGGATCCGCTCAAATGATTGGGCGATGACAGCCCGGATTCCGAGTAATCGTGTGCCCTTGGCGGCCCAATCGCGCGACGAGCCGGTGCCGTAATTCTCACCGGCGAGGACGATAAGCGGAACGCCTTCCGATTGATATTTCATGGCGGCGTCATAGATTGGCATTTGCTCGGCGGATGGATAGTGCTTTGTCAATCCGCCCTCGACTCCGTGCAGGATTTGATTCTTGATACGGATATTGGCGAACGTACCGCGCATCATGACCTGATGATTGCCGCGCCGGGCGCCATAGGAATTGAACTCACGCGGCGTCACCTGATGCTCTTGCAAAAGCATCGCCGCGGGACTGTTTGCGGCGATCGGACCGGCCGGTGAAATATGGTCGGTGGTAATCGAATCCTGCAACAAGGCTAGAATTCGGGCATCGACGATATCCTCGACCGGTTCAGGCTCCATGGACATGTCCTTGAAAAAGGGCGGATTTTGCACATAGGTTGATCCGAGAGGCCAATCATAGGTTTGCCCGCCCTCGACGCGGATCTGCTGCCAGCGTTCATCGCCTTCCGATACGCTGCCATAGCGCTCTTTGAACATGTCCGGCGTAATCGAAGTTCGGATAAGATCGGTAATCTCCTGCGGGGAAGGCCAAATGTCCCTCAGATAGACCGGATTGCCCTCTTGATCCGTGCCAAGCGAATCGGTTGTAAGGTTGACGTTAAGGGAGCCTGCAAGCGCATAGGCGACAACCAGCGGTGGTGAAGCAAGATAATTCGCCCGCGCATCGGGGCTCACCCGGCCCTCGAAATTCCGGTTTCCGGAGAGCGCGGAGCAGACGATAAGGTCATTGTCGTGAATGGCATTTGCTATGGCTTCCGGCAAGGGGCCGGAATTGCCGATACAAGTGGTGCAGCCGTAGCCCACAAGGTCAAAGCCCAGCGCGTCGAGATCGTCCTGTAGCTCCGCCTTTTTAAGGTAATCGGTAACAACTTGACTGCCGGGCGCCAGAGAGGTTTTAACCCACGGTTTGACATTGAGACCTTTGGCGCGGGCATTGCGGGCGAGCAGCCCAGCACCGATAAGGACCGCCGGATTTGAGGTGTTGGTGCAGGACGTAATAGCGGCGATAACCACATCGCCATGGCCCAGATCGTAATCGGCGCCGGCGACTTCGACACGTTTGCCCTCTTCCCCTTCTTTGCCAAACTCTTTTTGTAGAACGGTCTTGAAGGCCTCGGATGCTTGGTCGAGCGAAACCCGGTCTTGCGGCCGCTTCGGCCCGGCGATCGAGGGAACAATTTCACTTAAATCGAGCTTTACCGTATCGGTAAAGGCTGGATCCGGCGTTCCATCAGTGCGGAACATGCCTTGTGCTTTGGCATAGGCTTCGACCAAAGCAATGCGTTCGCCATCGCGGCCCGTGACTTCGAGATATTTTAACGTGTCTGTATCGATTGGAAAAAATCCGCAGGTCGCGCCATATTCCGGCGCCATATTTGAGATCGTCGCCTGATCTTCAAGGGTCAATGATGATAGGCCCGGACCAAAAAACTCGACGAACTTTCCAACGACGCCCTTCCGGCGCAACATTTCGACAACCGTAAGAACAAGATCTGTCGCTGTCGTTCCTTCGGGCATTTTTCCATCCAGCCGAAAGCCAATGACTTCCGGGATCAGCATCGAAATAGGCTGGCCGAGCATGGCAGCTTCCGCTTCAATACCGCCGACACCCCATCCGAGCACCGCGAGGCCATTTATCATGGTGGTGTGGCTATCGGTACCTATCACCGTGTCCGGAAATGCATAAGCAACGGTGGCGCCGTTCTCCTCGACCTCTTTCGACCACACTGTTTGCGCCAGATATTCCAGGTTGACTTGGTGGCAGATACCCGTGCCCGGAGGCACCAAACGGAAATTATCGAACGCCGATTGACCCCATTTCAGAAAGGCATAACGTTCCTGATTGCGTTCATATTCACGCTCGACATTGAGCCGGAAGGCATCCTTGTTGCCGAAGAAATCGACCATGACCGAATGGTCAATGATGAGATCGACCGGCACCAGCGGATTTATTTTCTTCGGATCACCGCCCAAAGCGGAAATCGCATCGCGCATGGCGGCAAGGTCTACGACCGCCGGCACGCCGGTAAAATCTTGAAGAAGGACACGGGTCGGGCGGAAAGCGATTTCGTGGCTGGAGGTGCGCGTGTTCAGCCAGTCGGCGCAAGCGCGAATGTCGTCGGCAGTGACGCTCCGGCCGTCCTCGAAGCGCAACAAATTTTCAAGCAACACCTTTAGCGAGAAGGGGAGATTGGAGATGCCATCAAGACCGTTTGCCTCGGCGTTCTTCAGACTAAAATAGGTATAAGTTTTGTCCCCGACACTGAGCGTGCGGCGGCATTTAAAACTATCAAGCGAACGGGAGCTTTGCGTTGTCACGGTTTTCTCTCCTTACCGGTTCGGTGCCGCGCCGCCGGAGTGCCGACGGAGGGAAGAGCAGCTCCTGCTTCATTCTGCATCTAAAGCGAACGGTCCCGTACCGGATAACAGAATAATCGGTTCCAATTGCGCTACAGCCAAGCAAGCGGAGCCCCCGTTTTGCGCAAGCGTTGCGTCTCATGGGACACTTATATATAGCTGGCTTGCGTTCAGTGACTCAACTCCCGTCAGAATGGCTCTGAATTCTCTAAAAGAGTTCTAGACAGGCCTTTTCTTATGGGTCGATAATTCCAAACGTTTTGAGTCCATGAACCGCAGGCTCGAATTTTGAGCCGAACTATAAGCCGGTTTTTCAATCTTGATGCACCTAATCGTTGAAAATCTTACATGCGTCCGCGGTGGCCGGACCCTCTTTGCGGACCTCTCTTTTCGCCTGGCAAGCGGGGAGAGCTTGCGTTTGCAAGGACCGAATGGTTCCGGCAAGACCAGCCTATTGAGAATTCTTGCAGGTTTTCTGGAACTGGACTCGGGTACGGTTCGGGTGGATGGCGTGGAAAATGATGCGGATATTGGTGAGCAATGCCACTATGTCGGTCATTTGAATGGGGTCAAATCCACGCTTACGGTCGGCGAAAATCTGGAATTTTGGTGCTCTTACTTACCGGGCACAGAAATCAACACGGCTCTTGATCGTTTTGCCCTGGGGGATTTGCAAGATATCCCTGCCGGTATGCTGTCGGCGGGCCAACGCCGCCGGCTCGGTCTCGCGCGCCTGCTTGTCGCAGACCGGCCAATTTGGTTTCTCGATGAGCCGACCGTTTCTCTGGATACGGGGTCTTGCCGTATATTTGCCGAATTGGTCGAAGCTCATATCGGCGCGGGCGGTATGGTGATCGCGGCAACCCACGTGCCGCTCGGCGTGGAATTCCAAAAATCGATCACCCTCGGGAAGATGGCCGGAGCGGATCAATGAAAGAATTCATGAGCCTTGTCCGCCGCGATCTTTTGTTATCATGGCGTGAGGGCGGCGCGATCGGAACGGCTCTTGGCTTTTATTTGATTGTTGTCGCTATTTTGCCGTTAGGCCTTGGCCCGGACCTTAATCTTCTGAGCCGGATTGCGCCGGGCGTTCTTTGGGTGGCGCTGCTGCTCGCGGCACTCCTTTCCGTCGATCGTATTTTTCACAATGACTATGAAGACGGCACTCTTGAAGCCCTCGCCCTTGGACCATTGCCGCTCGAAGCCATTACCGCGGCGAAATGCCTCGCCCATTGGATCTCCACCGGAATTCCCTTAACGCTGACGGCGCCGGTTCTTGGCTTGTTGCTAAATCTTGATGCGCAAGCCTTCGCCGTTCTTGTGCTCACAATGCTGGTCGGCACGCCGGCGGTGAGCTTTATCGGGGCGATTGGCGCAGCGTTAACCCTGGGTCTCAGACGCGGTGGCCTGCTGCTGTCTTTGCTGGTCCTGCCGCTCTATATACCGATCCTCATCTTTGGCGTATCGAGCGTCTCCGCGGTGATCAGCGGGCCGTCTTCCTTCACCGCGTCTTTTCTTATTCTGTGCGCTTTGTCGATGGCGTCGATTGTTCTTGCGCCATTGGCGTGCGCGGCGGCTTTAAAGCTCAATCTGCAATGAGCCCGCTGACGGGAAATTGAAAGCTGGCCGGATAGCCGCACTGGTGGAAGAATTGCGATTTCGAAGTAAAACGATTACATCAAAGACATGCAGAAATACGCCAATCCGACACGGTTTATGAAAATAGCAGACGCGGTTTTGCCGTGGCTCACCACAGCGACGGTGATCCTGTTCGTTGCCGGGCTTTATTTGACGTCTGTTGCGCCGCCCGATTACGAGCAGGGCCATACGGTCAAGATTATGTTCATCCATGTGCCATCGGCCTGGTTGGCCATGATGTGCTACACAATCATCGCCGCCTCCAGCGTCGGATCACTCATTTGGCGCCATCCACTCGCTGATGTGTCGGCCAAAACGGCGGTGCCGATAGGCGTGGCGTTTACATTTCTTGCATTGGTGACAGGTTCACTTTGGGGGAAACCGATGTGGGGCACCTATTGGGTCTGGGATGCACGCCTGACGTCGGTCCTCGTCCTCTTCTTTCTCTATCTCGGATTGATGGCGCTCTGGCAGGCGATCGAAGACCCCTCGCGCGCGGGCCGGTCAGCGGCTATTCTCGCTATCGTCGGTTTTGTGAACGTTCCTATTATCAAATTCTCTGTTGATTGGTGGAGCACGCTGCACCAGCCGGCGAGCGTCGTTAAGATGAGCGGGCCAGCCATACATTCGTCCATATTAATTCCGCTTCTGGTTATGGCGGCGGCGTTCACTTGTCTTTTCTTCGTTCTTCATTTGCGGGCGATGCAAAACGAGATTTTGCGCCGCCGAGTGATGGCGATGCGGCTTTTGCAGGTCGAACGGGCGGCAAATGTTGAAGCGGGCGCGCCCGCGGAATAGGTAGAGTTTCGATGTTCGGTCTTGGACCTCACTACGGCTTTATTTTTGCCTCTTACGCCATCGTTGCCTTCGTTCTTGCCGGAATGATTGTGTGGATTGCTTGGGATGGCCGGACGCAGCGCCGGTTGCTTGCCGAGCTCGAGGCGCAAGGGGTGACGCGGCGCTCAAAACGCCACGGATCGGCGTCCGCCGACCCGGATGCCGTTTTCTCCGGGAGTGATAAATGACGATGACGCAAGAGAGAGGCTCTCCACTTTTGTGGCGGCGATTGGCGCTGATAGGACCGCTCACGGCATTTTTCGTTGTCGCTGGATTTTTTCTTTACGCCTTGAGGTCCGGCGATCCTTCCACGCTTCCTTCGGCTTTGATCGGCAAACCCGTTCCGGAATTCAATTTGGCTGGCGTCGATTCCCTGGTGTCGAAGGGCAGCCCTGTTCCCGGATTTTCCCACACAGATTTGGCGAAGGGGACTGTCTCAATCGTCAATGTCTGGGCGTCTTGGTGCATTCCCTGCCATAAGGAGCACCCGTTTCTCGTTGAGCTCAAAAATCGTAGCAAGGCTCCGCTGTTCGGGATCAATTATAAGGATGAAGCCGTTAATGCCCGTCGTTTTCTCGGCCGTTATGGCAATCCGTTTGTTGCAGTCGGCGTTGATTCAATGGGCCGGGCGGCGATCGACTGGGGCGTTTATGGCGTTCCCGAGACCTATGTCGTCAACGGGGCTGGACAGATTATCTACCGCCATGTGGGACCGATTTCGCCACGTGTCATCGATGAGATCTTGCTGCCGGTCATTCAGAAGGCGCGCAACAGCTAGAGCATTTTCTGGAAAAGCATGTCCCCGCGAAATAATACGTGAAGGCGGGGATGTGGGCGGTTTTTCGCCAGGAAAATGCGTAGAAACAAAGAACTAGAACCCATTCGGTGAAGCGGCGTTAACTTTTCGATAACTTTTTTGCCGCAACGGTTTCTAGGCAGAAATATCGAAAGCAAACTATGGCTGTGTCACCGCCCGTGGGCTCAGGGCCCGTGTTTGAAAGGATTAAGACACCTGACCGAGCGGCTGCGCCCAACGCCCGTGGGCCGGTGCGCGGCGATCGCCCGGCCTCGTCCTCCAATCCAGGCGGCGTGGCTGCGAAACCAGCTTTTGAGACGATCGATTTCAAAAAACTCGGTTCGACACAAACTGCCAAAGCACCGGCGAATCCCAGCCTAGAGACGTCTGTTGCGCAGCCGGTTAAAACCCCGGCGGGCGAGGTTCGCCAGTCCTTTTCGCTGCAAACGCTCTCCGCGATCGCAGGCGTGCTTGTCGGGGAACTTGACGCGGCGACAGCGCCTATCCCCCAGGCAGGCACCGCATTCACTGCTCTGGAATCATCCGGTTCGCACGTCGACCGATCCTCAAATGATAAGAGTCATGATGGCGAGCGCTCGCGGCCGCAAGTTCCGGGAGAAAAACTGGATATCAGTGTTTGAGCATCATCTTTTCGCAAATCCGGGATCCACTTTTGCGGATGATGCTCGGGCCATTCAACGCTGATTTTGGTCGGCGACGGCGATGTTGCGAATATTATCAACGATGATATTGAGGAGGTTCAAGAAATCTTCCTGCTTTTCCGGCGGCAGGGCGGATAAGATCCTCTTATCCGCAAGTGACGCCGCGGGTTCGGCGGCATTCAACGCATTCCAACCAGGTTGGGTCAATCGCACGGCATAGACACGTGCATCCTCTTTGGCCCGCCGGCGTTGCAGCAATCCTTTGTTGAGCATTCGTCGAATGATATCAGCGAGGGTCGAGCGGTCGATGCCGGTTTTCGAGACAAGGTCGGTTTGACTGAGGCCTTCATTCTGGGCCACCGTGACAAGGACGGCAAATTGCCTTGGCGTCAAACCTTCGCAAATCATCTCGCTCGAAAATATGTCACCGGCACATTGACCCGCACGGTGGAGCAAATGAACTGCCGACGATTCGAGCCGGTTCGAATTCATCGCCTGCTTTATGATTTCGTTATTGTGCTCGCTCATAGCAACCATGTCGCATCGTTAGCTGGCGTGCTTGACCTCAATACGTCATCATTCCGATCGATGACGTTCAAGCAACTGTCCAGAAACACAACCGTCCTGTATTAACGATTGTTTGCGTGTCCCGGTCTATTCACGATTTCTTCAAACCTATGTGACCGACAAGAGATATTCACAGCTTTGAGAAATCAAACGGACAATATTGCGCTATTCGCTTTGGCCCGCCGCACTTTTCCGGTCACCCGGTGGGTCCTCTTTGTTCACCAATTCATGCTTTTGCAATAGCCCAACTTGACTAACCGCAAAGAGGATCGTCAGCGGCATCAAGCCGAAAACCTTAAAACTCACCCAGAAATCGGTGGAGAAACTCCGCCATACGATCTCGTTTAGAATTGCGAGAATTACGAAGAAACAGGCCCAGTGCACGGTGAGTTTGCGCCAACCCAATTCAGTTAGCGAAAACGCCTCTTCGAAAACGATTTTGAGGAACGATCGGCGATAATATAAACCGCCGAATAAAATGCCCGCGAAAAGCAGATTAACGATGGTTGGCTTGACCTTGATGAAGGTTTCATTCTCCAAATAAATTGTGAGTCCGCCAAAAACCATCACAAATACGCCGGTGATGAGCGGCATGGTCGCGACTTTTTTCAAAACAAGCCATGAGGCCGTGAGCGAAATCAAGACGGCGGCCATAAAGACTGCTGTGGCCGTAAAAATTCCGAATTGTGCATTTGCAAGAAAGAATATGATCAGAGGCCCAAGCTCAAGCACCAGTTTGAGAACTTGCTTCATGCTCGGTTCGGTTCCGGTGATTGCGTGACACGCCGCAAATTAATCATTTCCATTATCCCAGTGCGATGGCTTCGGCGAACTCTCTCGCCACGAAGGGTTGCAAATCATCAATGCCCTCACCGACTCCGATAGCATGAATGGGCAGGTCAAATTTTGCCGCGATCGCGACGAGAATCCCGCCGCGGGCAGTTCCATCGAGCTTTGTCATTATGAGACCGGTTACGCCAGCGATGTTGCGGAACACTTCCACCTGCTGCAAAGCGTTTTGCCCGGTTGTTGCATCAAGGACCAGAAGAACCGAATGCGGCGCCGTGTCGTCGAATTTTTTTATGACGCGCACGATCTTTTCAAGTTCCGCCATTAGGTTCGCCTTGTTTTGCAGGCGGCCCGCCGTGTCGATGAGGAGAATGTCGAACTGCTCTTCCTGCGCCTTCTTAAGGGCATCAAAAGCAAGCCCGGCGGCATCGGATCCGACAGCGTGGGCGATGACCGGTGCTCCCGCCCGATCCCCCCAAATTTTTAGCTGGTCGATCGCCGCCGCGCGAAACGTATCGCCCGCAGCCAGCATCACCCGTTTGCCTTGACCGGTGAATTGGTTGGCGAGCTTGCCGATCGTCGTCGTCTTGCCGGTGCCATTAACACCGGTCATGAGGATGACGTAAGGCGTCTTCGTCTCATCGATCAGCAATGGCGAGGCCACCGGATCGAGCGCTTCGGCGACCTCCGTTGCAAGAACACCGCGAACCTCCTCCGGGCTTATCTCCTTGTCGAACCGCCCGGACGACAATTTGTCTGTAATTCGTGTCGCAGTATCGACTCCGAGATCCGCCTGGAGCAAAAGATCTTCAAGGTCCTGAAGCATCTCGGCATCGAGCTTGCGTTTGGTAAAAACCGTGGCAATGCCTTCGCTAAGCCGCGATGACGATTTCGACAGCCCCGATTTCAGACGTTGGAACCAGCTCGTTTTTTTCTCAGCAGGCGTATCGGCCATGGCCGGACGAGATGTGGACGGACTAGTTTCGGTCGGTGTTGGCGCGGCTGATTGATCCGTTTGACTCTGTTTATTTTCCAATTCAGCCTTGTCGCCGGAAGTCTCCTGTCCGCGCAATCTTTGCCAAAAAGAGGATGTCTTCTGGGTGTCGTTATCCATGGTTTGGCCTAGCAGGATCTGCAGGGTGCGCCGCTTTTTTTGGCATTACGAGATAGCCTGCAGACTGTCCAGCACTCGGCCGTGCAATCGATAACCGTCATGGCCTACGACTTGAGTCTGGGCAATCGTTCCGGGCTGGCAGGTGCGTGTGACCGCCATCTCCGCGAATTGCGGTGTCCGACCGCCCGTCTCATTTTCCATGAGCAGCGGCACCGTCTTGCCGATCTGGTTGTCCAAATATCGGCCAAGCGCGAGCTTTCCAGCGGAGCGCAACCGCTCGGCGCGCCTTTTCACCAAATCGCGCGGCACTTGTGGCATGCGGGCGGCCGGTGTACCGGGCCGCGCCGAAAAAGGAAAGACATGAAGAAAGGTAAGGCGGCAATCTTCGATATGGCGCAGCGTGTTGTCGAACATGTCCTCGGTTTCCGTAGGAAACCCGGCAATCAAATCGGCTCCGAATACCATGTCTGGGCGCAGCGCCTGCACGCGCCGACAAAAAGCAAGGGCATCGGAGGTGAGATGACGGCGCTTCATGCGCTTCAGGATGATATCGTCGCCAGATTGCAACGAGAGATGCAGATGCGGCATTAGCCGGTCTTCATTGGCGATGACCTCGAACAGCACATCATCGGCTTCGATGGAGTCGATCGATGACAAGCGCAACCGCTCCAGATCCGGAACAGCGCCGAGGATTTTTCGCACCAGCTTGCCGAGGGTCAATTCCCCCGGAAGATCGCGGCCATAGCCGGTAATATCAACACCAGTCAGAACCACTTCCCGGTAACCATTTTCCACGAGGCGGCGGAGCTGGGTGACAATTTCGTCTACTGGGACAGACCGCGAGTTGCCGCGGCCAAAGGGAATTGTGCAGAAGGTGCAGCGATGATCGCAGCCATTTTGAATCTGTACATAGGCACGGGCCCGGCCGCCAAACCCATCGATGAGATGAAGCGCGGTTTCCTTGACAGACATGATGTCATTGACCTGCACCCGGGGCGCGTCACCGTCACGGAGAGACGCAAAAATACCGGGCGTCGTCTTTTCATCATTGCCGATGACGAAATCCACTTCGTCCATTCGGGCAAACTGCTCGGGGTCAATCTGAACGGCGCAACCGGTGACGATAATCTTGGCATCCGGCCGCGTACGCCGGGCTTTGCGGATGGCCTGGCGCGCTTGCCTGACGGCCTCGGCAGTAACGGCGCAGGTGTTAATGATGATCGCGTCTTCGAGCCCAGCTGCTTCAGCATGGGTACGCATGACTTCGGATTCGTAGGAATTAAGGCGGCAGCCAAAGGTAATAATGTTGTTATCGGACATGGCGCTATCTCACGGCTGCGCCGTTGAAAAGTGCCGGATCCAGCGTGCCCTCATATTCAAGTTCCGCAGGACCGGTCATCAGAATATGATCATCACTTTCCCGCCAGTGAATGTGCAGCGGCCCGCCTGGCAGCGTCACCGTAACTTCGCGACCTGTAAGCTTTTTCCGTGCAGCGGCCACGGTTGCGGCGCAGGCGGCTGTACCGCACGCCTTGGTTAAGCCCGCGCCGCGTTCCCATACGCGTAACGTCATTGCGTCCGGCGATGTGATTTGCGCGAGCGAGATATTGGCGCGCTCTGGAAACAGCATATGGTTTTCCAAGAAAGGACCGATACGGGCGAGGTCATGTTCGCCGAGATCGTCGACCCAGAAAATGCAGTGCGGGTTGCCGACATTGACAACACTTGGCGAATGTAACACCGGATCATCGATCGGGCCCACTTGCAGTTCGATCATGCGCGTATCGTGAAATTCTTCCGCCAGAGGAATTTCGTCCCAGCGAAAGCGCGGCGCACCCATATCGACAGTAACCGTCATGTCTTCGCCGACAATTGCACCGAGGACTGCGGCTTCAGTTTCTATGGTCACTTGTGGGCGGCCGAATTCGGCCATGAGAAGGACGGCGACACAGCGGGTCGCATTTCCGCACGCTTCCACCTCGCCGCCATCGGCATTGAGAATGCGCATGAATATGTCGGCATCGTCGGATGGCTCCAGGATTATGATTTGGTCGCAGCCAACGCCACGCTCTCGGTCGGCAATTCGGCGGGCCAGATCCGGCGTTAGTTTGAGTGCACGGGTCCGCGCATCGAAAACGGCAAAATCATTACCGAGTCCGTTCATTTTCAGATATGAAATGGCGGCTTCTGTCGTCATGATAAGCCTTATATGGGGAATGTTAGCGGACGGCAAATCGTTCGCGCCAGGCACAGCGCCAACCGAGTCCTCTTGGACGGTCTTTTGGCCACTGTCTCACCCGCGCATCTGAGTTTAGTGCAAATCCGTTGATCCAAGCTTAAGCCGATAAAATCGGAATTAGCTGGTCTGTTGTAATGAAAAGCGAACCTAGCCCGCTGCGCAAGTTCGCTCAATCACTGCCTTATTCTCAATGGACGGTGCGTTCCAAAGCGAGCCGATCGCGGCTTTGAAGTCACTGGCTTCCTTCGCCGTGACGAAGGCGACGCAGTACCAGGGATTTCGCCGGTTTCCCGCATTGGTCAACTCGCCACCCAGGGTCAATCCCGGCAGAATCTGGCGCAGAAAAATACGCTGTTCATGAGAGCTGAGATCGATGAAGGGAATAATGACGTAATGAGGCTGTCGCCAAAATGGATGCGCCTCGGCGCTATAACTGGCTGCCACGCTTAGTCCGAACACCGCGCCTGCCAAAAGCAATAGAATGGATCGTTTCATGGATTTGAACTCCCACTGTGTAACCGGTCTCCCCGAATTGCGCAGGTGCGGAGTATATAGGATGGGCGCGGCTGCGTTAAGGCGGATGGCGAACCAAGCCGGGAGACAATGGAGCCTATGTTCTCGGGACGATTGATGGCAAAGTCGCTTCTGATCGCGATATTCTGAAGTAGGACGCTTGTCTTTCGAAGTGTAGAGCTATCAGATTAAATGTAATTTTGTATTGGAGTTTCGCCATGGTGTGCCTGTACGGCCGCGATATATAAGTCAAGGAGACTGGCATGTCGCACCAATATGTTCTCGCCCTTCGTTTCGCCCTCGTCAATCTGGCAGGTTTTGCACTCGTGATCTCGGCTTATTTCCAGGGCTGGCTACAGGGTCTTTTCGTACAATATACGTCGACTCTTTCCGTCATCATGTGTGCCGTGTTTCTTTATGGATTAGGAATATGTGGCGTGAAAATCTGGCAAACAAGCACCGCCCTCAATGATATCCGCTCCGGCTCACCAAAGCCGGCCTCGCGGGCCGCGATATATCTTGCGGCAATTAACGGCGGGCCGGAGCAGAACCGGTCGATCTTGGTCAACATGCTCAGACTTAAAATTTCGCACAAAGTCTCGATAATCCGCCAAATTTCTAACTCGCTCGTGTTTCTCGGCCTCATCGGCACGGTGATCGGGTTCATCATCGCTTTATCCGGGGTCGACGCGAAAACAGCCAGTGACGTCACGGCGATCTCGACGATGGTGGGAACGCTTATCTCGGGCATGTCACTGGCGCTTTACACGACGCTATTAGGCGCCGTATTGAGCGTTTGGATGACGGTCAATCACCGTATTCTCGCGACAGGGTCTGTCAATTTGCTGACCGCTATTGTGGAATTGGGAGAAGCCCGTGGATGACCTCGATGATTTCGACGACGACGCGATAGGAACCGTCTTCCGCGACGTTATCCTCCTGGCGTTGATCGGCTTCGTTGCCATGGTCGTGATGCTTCTGCCCCACATTCATAAATCGAAGACAGACGCGGAAGACCATAAGCCGCCCGGCAACGTCATCGTTGAAATGCACTGGCCGAACGAGATGCCGTTCGACGTCGATTTGTGGGTCATGGGCCCCAATTCGAGCCCGGTTGGGTTCTGGAACAAGGGCAATGAAGTTTTCAATTTGCTGCGCGACGATCTGGGTACGGAGGGTGATGCCACTGAGCAGAACTATGAGGTTTCCTATAGCCGCGGAATTCCCGAAGGCGAGTATGTTGTCAACGCGCATATGTATGGCCGCTTGCCGCCGGGAAAAATCATACCGGTCAAGGTCGTGGTGAGCGTGCGGACAAACCTTGAAATAACCCGCCAGATCCTACAAAGCACGGTGCTGCTGACACGGCATAATCAAGAAGAAACGGTGTTTCGATTTCGGCTAGATGCTGAGGGAGAGCTCGTAAAGGGGAGCGTCACGACGCTCAGGAAACCCTTGATCTCCGAGCAAATGTGAGGGTTCGGACGATGGATGTCATATTCTATTTGTTTGCCGCTACGGTCACCATAGGCGGGCTTCTCACCAGCATCGCCATTTGGTCGCCGCGCGCGACATGGATTCGTGTAACCGCGAGCCTATTGGCGGTGCTGTTCTTGCCGCTGAGCTATATCGGCTTTGCAAGCCTGCTTTCCAAACCAAAGCCGAAAAATCTCGCTTGGTTGGAACGAAACGTGGAAAAGGCGGCAGTGCTCGGTGCAAGTTTCGAGGAGGGCGTGGCGATCTATCTCTGGCTTCGTCTCGATAATACGTTGGCGCCGCGCTATTACGTTCTGCCCTGGAACCAAAGTGCTGCCGAGAAACTTGAAGAGACAATGGAAGCGGCGGTCAAGACGAACACCAGCGTAATAATCATCAAGCCCTTTTCAAAAGACGTTTTTGAGCAGTGGGGCGATCTCAATATCAAAATAGTTCCGCCCGCCACGCTACCGATGAAACCGCCGCGCTTCCCGGCGCGCATATTCAATCCGCGCAGCCCGAATATTTAACGCAATTGCCGCGAGCTTTGCCTGTGCAAATATGACAACCGCTCCAAGTCGCGCTCAACTCAGCTTATCCGGTTGCGGATACCAAGACGGTTTGCGTTTTTCCAGGAAGCTATTGAGGCCTTCGCCCGCCTCCGGCGTCATGCGTTTGCGCGCATGAGGTTCGGCCAAAGCCTCCAATTCTAAGTCGCTAAAACAAAGTCCGGCATATTTGAGAATAGCTGCCTTTGTCTCTGCCAAAGCCTCCGGCGGGCAATGAAGCAGCGCATCGATGATCGGCGCCACTGTCTCGTCGAGTTTTTCCGCAGGGCAGATTTCGTCGGCCAGTCCGATCTCAAAGGCACGGCTGCCGCTGAAGCGCTCTGAGGTTAAGGCATAGCGCCGGGTTCTGCCTGGCCCGAGCCGCGACAAGAGTTGCGGGAGGATCGGCGTGGCAATCAGGCCCCAACGCGCTTCGGAAATCGAGAAAACCGCATCCTCGGCGGCGACTACGATATCGCATGCCGCCGCGATGCCCGTTCCGCCACCGAAACAGGCGCCATGTACCAAGGCGATGGTGGGTTTCGGAAAGCTCGTTAACCCATAAATAGCCCGGGTCGTGGTCCTGGAGATTTCCAGATTTTCGTCCCAGCCCAAATTGCGGGCGGACTGCACCCAAGAGAGGTCCGCGCCAGCTTGAAAGTGCCGGCCATTGCCACGGATCAGCACCAGCCGAACGTTCTTGTTGGTTTGAAAAGCTTCAAGGGCATCGATCAAGCCGTTGATCATATCGCTATTGTAAGCGTTGTTCACGTGCGGCCGATTGAGCCGGACAGTTGCCACGCCCCTGCCGTCAATATCTGTTTCGATAACCGGCTCACTCATCGCGGTCCTCCTGAGTAACTCCATTCTTCAGTGTCTTTTTGAAGCGCATCCGGGCGCAATCTACATAAAATTATAGGGATCAATGTCCACATTCAGCCGGAGGTCGCCTTTCGCTTTGGGGACCAGTTCCATCCAGCTGCGAAGATAGGCTTGCAAATCCGTCTCTTTCGGAGCCTTGACCAGCAGGCGGAAACGATGGCGCCCGCGAATGACGGCAATGGGAGCCTCGGCGGGGCCGAGAACGCTGATTTTCTGAGATGCGGGCGCGCGGAGCGCCACGGCGCGGGCATAGTCTTGCGCCGTCTCGCGAGATTTTGATGTAATGATGAGGGAGGCCAATCGGCCAAAGGGTGGCAGACCAGCCTCATGACGTTGCGCAATCTCCCGCTCCAGAAATTCCTCCCGTTCGCCCGACAGCAGGGCTTTTATCACCGGATGGTCCGGATTGTGGGTTTGCACGAGGCCCCGGCCCTCGGTGTCCGCGCGCCCGGCGCGGCCCGTCACCTGACAAAGCAGCTGATAGGTTCGCTCCGCCGCCCGGAGATCGCCGCTGTGAGCGAGGCCCAGATCGCCGTCGACGACGCCGACCAGAGCCAACCCTGGAAAATTATGGCCCTTGGCCACAAGTTGCGTGCCGATAATGATGTCTGCTTCGCCTTCGGCGATTGTACGGATAACTTCCTTGAGGGCCTGCACATTGGGCGCATGGTCGCTCGATAGAATGGCGAGGCGGGCGTCGGGGAACTTTTCGACGACCTCTTCGGCAACGCGTTCGACTCCCGGACCACACGGCACCAGCGAGTCGACATCCCCGCATTTTGGGCAAGCTTTCGGCGGCGGCACCGTGAAACCGCAATGATGGCACGTCAAACTATGACGGAAACGATGCTCCACCAACCAAGCCGAGCATTGCGGACAGTTGAAGCGGTGCCCGCAACTGCGGCAGAGGGTTAGCGGCGCATAGCCGCGCCTGTTGAGGAACAGCAGCGCCTGCTGACCCTTGGCAAGCGTCTCCCTAACGGCCTCGGTGAGGACCGGGCTCAACCAATATCCTTTGTCCGGCGGATCGGTCCTCATATCAATGGCCGCTATTTCCGGCAGCGCTTTGCCGGCGAACCGCTCCGGAAGCCGGACGTGGCGATAGCGTCCGGACTTGCAATTGACCAGGCTTTCGATGGAGGGGGTTGCCGAGGCGAGTATAATTGGCATATCCCCAAGAGACGCGCGGACCACCGCCATATCCCGCCCTTGATAGTTCACGCGGTCTTCCTGCTTAAAGGCGGTATCATGCTCTTCATCGACGATGATAAGCCCGAGCTTGCAAAAGGGCAGATAGAGGGCGGACCGAGCGCCGATCACGGCCCGCGCTTCGCCTGTCGCTGTGGCCCGCCAGATCTTCGCCCGTTCATTCGCGGAGATCGAAGAATGCCATTCAACCGGCCGGCAGCCGAAGCGCGCCTCGAAACGTGCAACGAATTGACTGGTGAGCGCGATCTCCGGCAATAGGATCAAGACCTGGAGGCCATGCTCCAAAGCCTCGGCAACCGCTTCGAAATAAACCTCCGTCTTGCCGGACCCGGTGACGCCATCAAGGAGCGTCGCCGAGAAGATACCCCCTTCTTGCACAACGGCGCGCAGTTGATGCGCCGCTTCTTCCTGCGCCGCGGTCAGTTTTGTCACGGCATGGCGCGGTTGGGGTTCCGGAAGATGGCTGCGCGGCAGGGCGGTTTGCGCGAGCGTACCCGCCTTCACGAGACCGTCGATAACCGCCGTGCTGACGCCTGCGGCCTCGGCGATGTCTTTTTTCGGCCAGACCAACCCATTTTCGGCGAGCTCAAGAACCCGAGTGCGTGCAGGGGTCATGCGCGGCGGCGCGCTCCCAGTGAATTTGACGCCGAAGCGCGGCTTTTGCGGCTCGAAGATCTGCCGGGCGCTCATCATCATGCGCAACACCATGCCGACAGGAATTAAATTGTACTGCGCCACCCATTTCGCGAAAACAATGGAAGCGTCGGGCAAGGGGGGGACGTCAAGCTGCGAAATGACCGATTTGAGTTTTTCTGGATCGACAGAGGTCCGCACCTCATCCTCATCGAACGTCCATACAACGCCAATGCGTTGGCGTCCGCTGAGCGGCACAAGAACGAAATCGCCGGGCGCCAGCTCCATATTCTCGGGCACCAAATAGTCATAGGCCGCGTCAATCGCCAGCGGCAACTGGACCGGCACGGTCTTGAATTCAGTTGGTGCGAATAAGTCAGTCAACACGGTATCGGGTTTTTCGAGCTGTTGTAGTGTCTGTGGCCTAGGTCATGGACTCATAAACAGGATCAAAATGGCGTTGAAACCGCAAAAATATGCAAGGAAAATGTCGCGGGACGGGCTTGTTGCCCGTTCAAGGCCTTTGACGCGGCAGATTGCAGTGGTTTCAACGTCCTC
>BFAS01000231.1 GCA_008974985.1 bacterium MnTg02 | reverse complement strand
GGGCTGTGCGCCGCCACTTGGCCGGTCTCCCTGTCCCGGCGCGCGGTCGTTTCGCCGATCGTAATCCCGGCACAATTCACAAGGATGCGTTCTTGACCGTTTGCGTCGCGCGCCTTGGCGAGCGCGGCCGCAACACTTTGCTCATCGGTGACGTTGCACTGGCAAAAGAGTCCGTTGATTTCAGCCGCCGATTTGCCGCCTTCTTCGACGTTTAAATCGAACAGCGCCACGCTGACCCCAGCATCCGCGAGTTGCCGCGCTGCCGCCGCGCCGAGACCGGATGCACCGCCCGTGACAATGGCGCTTATCTCCTCGCTTAATATCATCGCTGTTCTCCGATTCGATCGCTTTCAGGAGCATTAACCGATCTCCGGGGCCGCGCCTAGCGGCCAGTCAATTGAGATTGCCTATGCCCAGAGCACTCTTTCTTGCCGAAAACCGACTGAGGCCCTATCTATTGAGGAAGGTATTTGGCGATCCAATGAGCTCAAGCACACACTCGGATTACGATATGGACGATCACGGGAATGCCGCAACCCCTGCGGAGCTCCTTCTTCCGGCAACGGTCCGTGAGCGGGAAGAAAAAGTCCGGAAAAACTTTTGGAAAAAGTTCCGTCGCTTCGCCGCCAGGATTCCCTTCGCGGACGATTTGGTAGCGGCCTATTATTGTGCCTTGGATCCGAACACGCCAAGTCAGGTACGCGCCATGTTGCTGGGCGCTCTCGCCTATTTCATTATGCCCGTTGATTTTGTTCCTGACTTTCTGCTCGGCTTTGGACTGACGGATGATGCCGCCATTCTCGCCTTGGTCATCGCCAAGGTCGCCGAGCACATCAAGCCGGAGCATCGATTGGCTGCCGCCAAGGCATTGGATAAGGGACAGCCGGGTGGTGGCGATGACCGGCCGTAAAAGACGCCAAGCAGCAAATATCCGATTGAAGTTATCTTTTAGGCGAAACGGCGTTTGCAGTTACACCGACTTAGTCCTATGAAATGATTGAATTATATTAGCAGCGGACAAAAAGGACGAAAGGATGCGCGGCTATTTCGCGATCGGTGTCGAACGTATTTCCAAGCAGATGAACCTCGGCAACCTATTCCGGTCGGCCCACGCCTTCGGCGCGAGCTTCGTTTTCACCATCGGTGCCCACTACAAGGCCATTGAAGCGAAATCGGATACATCGAAGGGCACGATGCATTTGCCTCTCTATCACTGGGAAAGTGTTGGCGACTTGCAAATTCCTATCGGCTGCCAATTGGTGGGCGTCGAGCTTCTGGATGAGGCCGTGGATCTACCAAGCTTCCGGCATCCGCTGAACGCGGCCTATGTGCTCGGACCGGAAAAAGGCGCATTGTCGGACGAATTATTGGCGCGTTGCAATTATACCGTCAAGATTCCAACATCCTTTTGCATCAACGTCGCAATGGCGGGAGCAATCGTCATGTATGACCGAATCAAGTGTCTGGGCCGGTTTGCGCCGCGGCCTCTTTCCGAAATCAGCCCTATCGAAAGCCTACCGGACCATTTTCACGGAGGGCGTGTTGTGAGGTCGGAAACGGACTAAAGGAATTCACGCCCTCTGTGTGGCAATTGCATTAGGGGCTGGATATAATCTACGCAATGGCGTAAATGGCGTTCGATTCGGTACTTCATCACCATACGAAATAGAACAATGCGCATTCTAATATGTCTTGCCTCGATCCTTTTGCTGTTGGAGAGCCCGAACGCGGCCGCCCAAACAGCAAATATTATCGAGACTTATAAAGATTGGCAGGTTTATACAGCCGACGTTGAAGGCAAAAAGATCTGCTTTGCGGCGTCCGGTCCGAAAGTGATCCTGCCGAAAAAAGCCAGTCGCGGTAAAATCCTGTTCTATGTTTCGATTTGGGACGGCGAGGGCGGCGTCCGCAATGAAATCAGTATCAAGATCGGCTATCCATTCAAACCTGGAAGTGCGCCTACGGTCGAAGTTGGTACTGAAAAAATTAGTATGTTCGTCGAGAATGATAGGGCCTTTGTCGAAAAGACCGCGGATGAGCAGCGCCTTGTCGCCGCGATGCGAAAAGGAAATGTCCTTGTCGTCAATGGCGTCTCCAAACGTGGGACCCGAACTTTGGACCGCTATTCCTTAACCGGCCTTTCAGCGGCTCTTGACCGTATCGCAAAGGAATGCCCTTAGCAGGCTGCTGAAAAACTCAAGACGGGGAAGCGGACTTGGCGGCGGGTGAGACGAAAGAGCAGTTGATGGCTTATGGTTGCCCTTATCGACACAGTAGACGGATCCAATCGCCCCGTCGGGACACAAACAGACATTAGCAAACCTTCGCTGATCGGTCTCGACCGGGTGGCTCTTGCAGATCGGCTGACCGATCTCGGCGTGCCCGAGCGGCAGATCCGGATGCGTGTCGCGCAGCTTTGGAATCGGCTTTATGTCGGTGGTGCCCAAACATTCGACGATATGACAACCCTATCAAAGGATCTCCGTCACGCGTTGGATAGCCAAGTCTCTCTCGACCGCCCGGAGATTGTCAGCGAGCAAATCTCCACCGACGGTACGCGCAAGTGGCTGTTGCGGCTGGCGCCCGGACGCCCTGGTGAGGCGGCGCCCGAGATCGAAACCGTTTATATTCCCGAGGAAGACCGGGGAACGCTTTGTGTTTCAAGCCAGGTTGGCTGTACCCTCACCTGTACGTTCTGCCATACGGGCACGCAGCGGCTGGTTCGCAACCTGACGCCAGGTGAGATCGTCGGCCAAATCCTGATTGCGCGGGACCGGATCGGCGAATGGCCCGGCGCAACTCGGCCAACCGATGGCCCACTCCCCAATGCCGAACGGTTGATTACCAATATTGTCCTCATGGGGATGGGGGAACCGCTTTTTAATTTCGACAATGTCCGGCAAGCCATGGAAATCGCCGCCGACGGCGATGGCATATCGGTCTCCAAGCGCCGGATTACCTTGTCGACGTCCGGCATTGCACCGATGATTCCGCGTTGTGGCGTTGAGCTTGGCGTCATGCTGGCCATCTCGCTCCACGCCGTTCGCGACGATCTGCGCGATGTGTTGGTGCCCATCAACCGCAAATATCCAATCGCAGAGCTGCTGGACGCCTGCCGGGCCTATCCGAGCCTTTCCAATGCCAAACGGATCACGTTCGAATATGTCATGCTGCGTGGCGTCAACGACTCCCTCGCGGACGCCAAGGCGCTCGTGCGGTTGCTGGCGGGCATCCCGGCAAAGATCAATCTCATTCCATTCAACCCCTGGCCCGGCGCGCCCTATGAATCCTCTGAATGGGAGCAAATCGAAAAATTTGCGGAAATCATCAACAAAGCGGGCTATGCAAGTCCGGTGCGCACGCCCCGTGGCCGGGATATCATGGCAGCCTGCGGCCAACTCAAATCCGCGAGCGAAAAGATGCATGCTCGTAAGCGGCGAGCGGAACAGGTCAATATTTCTGCGATGAAGGAGACACTTCGGTGATCTTGCGCACCATTGGCCGCTTCATCATTGTCGCGATCGGCTTCATACTGGCCCTTACGACGAGCCTCATCATGCTCGTTCTCGTTGGCGGCCGAGAGCTTGGACAAGGCTATGTGGAGACGGTCAATCTCGACCCCACCTTTTCACTTTTCGCCGATATTTGGGGCGTTGTGCTGTTCGCCGCCGCACTCGGCCCGGCTTTGACAATATTGCCCGCCCTCGCGGCAATTATTATCGGTGAGGTGGCGCGTCTTCGCTCGGTCGTCTATTACACGCTCGCCGGCGGTGCGGCGCTGATCGCCTTGCCGCTGCTCTATATCACCGGCGATGGGATCACGGCCGCAATGCCAAATACCCGCTACATGATTATTTTCTCGGCATCCGGCTTTGTCGGTGGTTTTGTCTATTGGCTGGTCGCCGGGCGGAAGGCTTAAGACAATATTTGCTGCAATGCAATAATTCTTGTAATTTTATTGTGCAGTGCATATAATGTTAGCATATAGAACCGTATCATGCCTTCCAAGCAGAGCCTCAACACCCTTCAGGCTATGATATTGGCCTGGAGCGGACCACTTCTGGCGCAGAGTCCGGGCACTTTTCCGAGACCCTTTTTCGGTCTTTAAGCCTAAGAGCGCGGGCGCACGCACGCGCTAATATCGGCTTTTCGGCACGGCGCTTAAGATCCTGTCAATTGCCCCCGCTATGCACAATGCTTGAAATCCTCTCTTTTTTGTCATAGCCCATGCCTCGCCACCCGTGCTGGGACGGCTCCAGAGAAAGGCTCAGTCATGTCCGACAATTCGTCGATTCAGAAAGTCGTGCTCGCCTATTCCGGCGGCCTCGACACGTCGATCATTCTGAAATGGTTGCAGGAGACCTATGGTTGCGAGGTCGTGACCTTCACCGCCGATCTCGGTCAAGGCGATGAGTTGGAGCCCGCGCGCAAAAAGGCGGAATTGCTCGGAATTAAGCAAATCTATATCGAGGACCTTCGCGAAGAATTTGTCCGGGATTACGTCTTTCCCATGTTCCGCGCTAACGCGGTTTATGAAGGCATATACCTTCTCGGAACCTCCATTGCGCGGCCCTTGATCGCCAAGCGCCTCGTCGAGATCGCCAACGAGACCGGCGCCGACGCGATTTCCCATGGCGCCACCGGAAAAGGCAATGATCAGGTCCGCTTTGAGCTTGCCGCATACGCACTCAATCCGAAAATCAAAATCATCGCCCCTTGGCGCGAATGGGCGTTTAAGAGCCGGTCGGATCTCATCGACTTCGCCGAGAAGCATCAAATTCCGGTGCCGAAAGACAAGCAAGGTGAAGCACCATTTTCCGTCGACGCCAATATTTTGCACTCATCGTCTGAGGGCAAAGTTTTGGAAGACCCGGCGAAAGACGCGCCCGAATATGTTTTTCAACGCACGGTCTCCCCTGAAGACGCGCCCGATACGCCAACCGTCATCGAAATCGGTTTCGCCAAAGGCGACGCGGTCTCTCTTAATGGCGCGCTGCTATCGCCAGCGGAATTGTTGGCGGCCCTAAATGATTTTGGCCGCGACAATGGGATCGGCCGGGTCGATATGGTCGAGAACCGCTTTATCGGAATGAAATCGCGTGGCGTCTACGAAACGCCCGGCGGCACGATCCTCCTCGCCGCCCATCGGGCCATTGAATCGATTACTCTCGACAGGGGCGCGGCCCATCTCAAGGACGACCTTATGCCGCGCTACGCGGAGTTGATCTATAACGGCTTCTGGTTCTCGCCGGAGCGCGACATGCTGCAAGCCCTCATCGACAAATCGCAGGAACATGTGGAAGGGGCGGTGCGGCTCAAACTCTACAAAGGCAATGTGATCGTCCTTGGCCGGTCGAGCGAGAAATCCCTATACGACGAAGATATCGTCACCTTCGAGAATGACGAAGGCGCTTATGATCAAAAAGATGCCGAGGGTTTTATCAAACTCAATGCGCTCAGGCTCAGGCTGCTCGGGCTCAGGAAATCCTAAAAATTGGTGATTGTATCTTTGACAAATTCAATCGCTCCATTGGTCTGCTATGCTGGCCAAGAGCGGGCCTTAAGGACCGAAGAACATTAGGCCGTGGTGACCCTATCCGAACCTTTGCCAAAAACAAAAACGGCCCCGAAGGACCGCTCTTTCTTCAATCATTTTTCGAATTGATCAGGCCGCAGCTGCCGCCATCATCCGCCTCTTACGCCGCCAACCGACGAAGCCCATAATGCCGAGGCCTATGCCGAAGAGTGGGAGCGCGGCGGGGAGGGGCACCGGCTGCAAAACACCAAATGCGGAAAAATGGCTTATGCCCTTGTTTTCGGGCGCAGTTACATCAGCAAACATATTATTAAAGTATATGTTCGACCCTGCGGTCCCGTCGGCAACCCACAAAACAAACATTGTTTCAGGTCCGAATGAGACATCCACTTCCTTTAATTCATTCCCGTCAAAAATTCGATTGGTCAGGGTGAATTCTGACTGTGGTGTACCGGCAGCCTCCTCATTTGCTAGCTGCGGACCATCAATATCTTGGAAAGTGATCCCGCTGTTGGCCGCTTCGAGTTTTCCCAAAAAAATTAAATCATTGAGATTAAAATCCAGCTCGTTTCCAACATCTCCATCCCAATCGGTCAGTTCTATTTTTATTCGGTCCAATTCTGCCGCTGGGCTTAAATTGCTTACACCAACTGGAATAACCGCCGCTTGTGCCGCCCCCACTCGAAAAACAACGATAGCAAGCAAAATGCATATTATTGCTTTTGCCTCGGCGCTGGATGGACTGAGGCGCTTCAATAAAATCCGCATCTGAATTCTCCTCTACGACAGCATCGATATCGGATTTACGCTAATGGATAAACAGAAATCGCAATTTGCAATTTTACTATTCTCATATCAGCCTCCGTAGTTCGCTCGCCGGAGTTTAAAAACCGCTGATCAGCATCGTCGTAAATTCGGTGGTTACACTCAGGTCGCTTTTATCGATAAATCAATTGAATATATCCGAACGTTCCCACACCCTTTTAATACCCCAAATTTGTAGACCTGCCTGATCCTGGCTTGCAATCAATGAACGGTCTTGAGCATCAAATATAGGGGTTTCCTGTGGCTAAGTTGTTACAGGACTGTTGATATCCGATTTTCCGTGAATCGAAGCGAGGTATTGTTTCTTATTGAGAAATCTTCGCGCAATCATGATTCAAAGGACGCAAGGTCCAGATTCTAATGTTGAGCGCGTGAACTGCTCGTCCGAGTTTATCAACAGTCTCCAACAGCAAGAAGCAAGGCCACAGCGGCACAAGATCCCGTCGGTAACTCGGTCGCTCTCAATGTCCGGAAATGGCGCTCAGCTGGCGTTCGGCGTTTGATGACCCATAGTCCACTTCAGGCACAAGCGGACATTGCGGAGCTTGGGTTTGCAAAATAACTCATCGCCTAAATATTGAACATAATGTCGATCTCAGCCTCGACTCCGGCCATGCTTGTTTTTTTCGGAACATCAGCGCAAAACATATGAACCAGCCGCAACAATTTCACCGCAATGCATTGCAACGGCCACTGAAATATTCGTCAAAATTCCGTGTCGCCCTATTCTCGCCAAATCCGATCGCCTGTAACATAGGCTTATGTCGACACGCATCGTTGAAATACGGCCCGCTCACCGCGAAGACGCAGAGTGCCTCGCCTCTATTCATGAGGACGCCTGGCGTTCGACCTATCAGGGATTAATTCCTCACCTGCAACTCGCGCGCATGATCGCACGGCGCGGGCCTGGATGGTGGCAGAATTGTTTG
>BFAS01000230.1 GCA_008974985.1 bacterium MnTg02 | reverse complement strand
CGCGCCAGCGGTTCTCATTGAGCAGAAAGACCGGATAGGTCCGCCAGCGCTGATTGGCGCGGCGCAACCGATAGAGCATCCGGCAGATACACAAAAAGAACGCGGCAATGCAGATTGCATCGTCAAGGAGCGGGCAGACATCGGTGACGCGCATTTCAAGAGTCGGAAATCGCGCCGACGGTCGAAGGTCCCACCAGATTTTCGTGGCGTCCTCGATCAACCCGGCTTTTTTGAGGACGTCGATCGTGCGTTGATACTCGCTGAAGCTCGAAAATTGTTGTGGCAGGCCAGTGCGGGGAAGTTCGTCAAGTACCGAAAGCCGGTAGGATTTAAGGCCGGTATTCTCGCCTTGCCAAAAGGGCGATGAGGTCGAGAGAGCAAGAAGATGCGGCAGGAAATAGCAGGCCTGATTAAGAATATCGATGCGCAATTCGTCATCGTCAATGCCGACATGAACATGCATTCCGCAGATAATCATGCGCCGGGCGACGAGCTGTAAATCCTGCGCTAGCTCATTGTAACGCTCCCGGTCCGTATGGTGCTGGGCTGCCCATTGCGCAAACGGATGTGTCGATGCCGCGATGGGGGCAAGACCATGTTCGCTGGCGAGATGCGCGACGGTTTGGCGTAGGTGCGTCAGCTCATTGCGCGCCTGCGAAAGCGTAGTGCACACCCGCGTACCAATCTCGATCTGCGAACGCAAAAATTCCGGACTGACCTGGTCGTCGAGCGCTGCTTTGCAGTCGCTCATCAGCGCTTCCGGCGGCACCTTGACCAGATCCCGCGACTCTTGCTCGACGAGGAGATATTCCTCCTCGATTCCAATTGTAAAACTCGGTTCCTTGATCGTCATGAAGCCGAATGTGGCACAGTTGATTTCGTCGGGGTAGGACTTTCCTCGAACCGGTCGCGACTCATTATCACAGGTTCGAAATCACGGGTTTGAACAGCCAGTCGGAGAGTCCAGTCCAAAATGATTGTGTAAACTCTTCTTTCAAGAAGCGCAGATGACCGATTTATCCAGAATTGAGTTCGATCGGATCAATGCCGCGATCGTCGTAGCTCAATACGATGGCTCCGAGCGATGCAATAAAGTAAGCGAATTTCGCACAAAAATGTCTGCGTACGGCGACTGCCGGATTAACAATAACGATCGGTCGATCACCAGGGTCTGTCGGGGCTTGGCCGGAGAGAAAAAGGGTTGCACCAAGCAAAAAACCGTCGGCGGCTGGAATTCTCAGATTGCGTTCCGTAGCGTTCAAGGCCGTCATTTGACGTAGATATTGCTTCAGCGGCAAGAGGGGCGTTCTAGATCACTTAACGTTTGCGTCAATATACTATCGTCGACGGCATAATGTTGAACTATAAGAGATTGCTCGTGCGGGAGTGTGAACTCACGCATGTCCGTTTAGGGGGCTGAGTGCGACAATGGTGTTTCAGAGTTGATGGACGTTATGATTTTCCGATAGAACCGGTGACAAGATAGGGCCACAGGCACTGGTATTGACGGACTGCCGCAGCCAAATAGAAGACAGATTTAAGACGTTACGGAACGCCGTCCGCATGCCGCCGGTTTGATTTGAGCTGATGCGGCCGTTGGCGAAACGTGATGCAAGTTCGAAGGAGTGAAATATATGTCGGCCTCTTGGTCACCGGCAAGCTGGAGAGAGTTGCCAATCGTTCAGGTTCCGGACTATCCGGATCTTGAGAAGCTAGCCAGTGTGGAAGCTCAACTCGCAACCTTTCCGCCGCTCGTTTTTGCAGGTGAAGCGCGGGAGCTAAAGAAAGAGCTTGCGGAAGTTGCCGCTGGTAAGGCGTTCCTTCTGCAGGGCGGCGATTGTGCCGAAAGCTTTGCCGAGCATCAGCCCGATAATATCCGCGATTTCTTTCGGGTGTTTTTGCAAATGGCCGTGGTGCTGACCTATGCGGGCGGATGCCCGGTCGTAAAAGTCGGGCGTATTGCAGGACAATTTGCAAAGCCCCGTTCGGCCCCGACGGAAAAACAAGGCGACGTGGAGCTGCCAAGTTATCGCGGTGACATAATCAATGGCATCGAGTTCACTGAGGCGGAGCGTATTCCTGATCCGGAACGGCTTCTTTCGGCGTACCGGCAGAGCGCGGCTACACTCAACCTCTTGCGTGCTTTCTCACAAGGCGGGTACGCCAATCTCGAACATGTGCATCAGTGGAATTTGGGCTTTCTTGAAGATAGCCCCGCAGGCAATCGTTATCAGGAGCTTGCAGACCGGATTACGGAAAGCCTGAGTTTCATGCGTTCTTGCGGTATTACGCCTGAAAATACCGCTTCGTTGCGGTCGACAAGCTTCTTCACGAGCCATGAGGCTTTGCTGCTTGGTTATGAACACGCCTTTACGCGGGTTGATTCAACGTCGGGCGATTGGTACGCGACATCCGGTCATTTCCTGTGGATCGGCGACCGGACCCGGCAACCGGATCACGCCCATGTGGAATATGCGCGCGGCATCAACAATCCGATTGGCATGAAATGCGGTCCGTCCCTGGATTCGGATGAACTGGTGCAGCTTATAGATATCCTCAATCCCAAAAATGAACCAGGCAGACTGACGCTGATTTGCCGGTTTGGCGCGGAGCATGTCGAAAAGCATTTGCCGAGGCTCATCAAGGCTGTCGAGCGGGAAGGCAAGAGCGTTGTCTGGTCGTGCGATCCGATGCATGGCAATACGATCAAGGCAGCGACGGGCTACAAGACCAGGCCGTTCGATCGCATTCTGAGCGAGGTCGAGAGCTTTTTCGACGTGCATCGCGCCGAAGGAACGCATCCGGGTGGTGTTCATGTCGAAATGACGGGTCAAAATGTCACCGAATGTACCGGTGGGGCCCGCACGGTGAAAGAAACCGATCTCTCGGACCGCTATCACA
>BFAS01000229.1 GCA_008974985.1 bacterium MnTg02 | reverse complement strand
AACTCAGCGGCGATGTCAGCGCCGCTCTTGGCGCGCCGGAACCGGAGCAGCTCGACCGGCCGCTGGGCGCTGCCCGCGCTCAACTCCATGAAACATACATTTTTTCGCAAACGCGCGATTCCGTCGTCATCGTCGATCAGCACGCGGCACATGAACGCATTGTTTATGAGCGTATGAAAGCGCAGCTTGAAGCGGGCGGCGTGGCGCGGCAGGTCTTGCTCATCCCGGAAATTGTAGATCTTGACGAAGACGATATTGACCGCCTGCTGGCCCGTGAGACGGAGCTTCAGGAGTTTGGCTTGGTGGTGGAGCGCTTCGGCACGGGCGCGGTCGCCGTCCGCGAAACGCCGGCCCTGCTCGGGAACCCGGATATTAAGGGACTTGTCCGCGATTTGGCCGATGATGTGCGGCAATCCGATGCGGGCCTCAGCCTGAAGGAACGGCTTGAGGCCGTTTGTTCGACCATGTCGTGTCATGGCAGCGTGCGCGCCGGGCGCCGGTTGACGGGCGAGGAGATGAACGCGCTTCTGCGGGACATGGAGGCCACGCCCCATTCCGGCCAGTGCAATCACGGACGGCCGACCTATGTGGAGCTGAAGCTTTCGGATATTGAGAAGTTGTTTGGGCGGGTTTGAGACTCCGGTTCCGTGCTGAAAGGTTGCTCTGAGAGCACATAGATACGCCGCGCCGCCAAGCACTCCATAACGTCCAGTGGTCATGGGTCCCGGATAAATATGCGGGTTTGCTCAGAAATCCATTGCTCCGCCAGGGCCGACATAATTTCCGGGATGACGGTGGTGGGGTGGGTGCGACGACAAAAGAATTCGCCATTCCCGCCCCAATCAAGCTGGGGATCGGCACCGGCGGGATTCCCTGGTGGCAATGACATAAATCCTGGGTGGCGTTGGGGACTAGGACGGTGCTGCATACCAACCCAAATGTTTCATCCACCTCCCGACCCAATGCAGCGCACTTTCCCCCGCACAATAAGAGGGACGCGCCGCCGATCGTCCGGCAGCGCGCGCCAGCTCCCACGCTCCACCCAAAGCGTAAGCAAAGTCCTCTGCCTACTGCGACAGTCGCCTTTTTGCGGGCGGTGGTCTCACCGGGGTCTTGCGGCAGGTCATGTTTTTGTCGCGGCAACCAGCCGGAAGGTTCAAATGGCGGCGGCAAGCGAACGGCTTCAGAAAAAAAATCAAAAGCGTTGAACCAGATGGGCGCTCGTCGCGACAGATCATGCAGGACCTTGGGAGTAAGGGTCCAACTCAACAGATGGAAGGGTCGACAATGTTTTTACGTTCAATCATTTTCGCAAGTGCCGCACTTGGGTTTGCTTTCGCCGCGAATTCGGCTTCAGCAGGAAATTTGTACGATGCTTTCTGTAAGGGATCGACGCCGACCCCGCAGTACATTTGCGATCAGATAAAAGCTGCGGAAAAACCCGTTCTCAATCCACAGGTTCAAAAACTCAAAGTGAATCAAGTTCCTCGCCGCACGACAACCAAAAAGATCCAGCTCCGCTAACGCTTTTCAAAGCCGTCAAACTATGGCGGTAGGGTATGCGATCTAAACGGTCTGCGGGCCGCGAGGTCCGATTGAAAAGATGGCCACATCCATTCGCGATGCGGTCATTTTTCTTGCTGCCGGCATGTCCGCCGCAGGCAAATGTCAGATTGCGATCCTCAACGGCTCCCCCACCTAACCCACCATCCCCGACCACGCCTGAAAGAGGACACCCGACAGGCTGGCGCCGATAAAGGCAAAGAGAATATAAAGCCCGAAAAGCGGTTTGCGGACGAGGGCGTAGACAGCCATGGCTGCGGGGACCGATGTAATGCCGCCGCCGATCAGGAAGGCCATCGCCGTGCCGGGGGCCATGCCGGAATCCATGAGGCCGGAGACCAGGGGCACAGCCGCGAACCCGTTCAGATAGGCGGGTGCGCCGAGGGACGCGGCGAGCAGGATTGAGACAAGTCCGCCATCGCCGACCAACTCGATAACGCGCTCAAGCGGCGTCCAGGCGAGCAGCAGCGATTCCAGGAGATAGGCAATCGACAGCCATTTGAAGAGAAAGAAGAAGGTCTTTTGCCCATCCCGCCAAAAGGTCGCGACACGCTTGGGGTCATGCCAAAATTTCCAGACAGCCGGTTTTGGGTCGTGGATCTTTCCAGTTCCGCAACCGCCACCGCCGATGCCTTCTCGAAGGGGGTGTTCTAAAAGCCGGCTGCCCTGAAGCGCATAAAGTCCGAACCCGCCAAGCAAACCGACGAGCGTCGCGAACAATGTCTTGGCGATGGCGAATTCGGTGCCCAATTGACCGGCCGTAATGATGAACATGGAGGGATCCATCAAGGGCGAGGAGAGCCAGAAGGCCATGACGGGGGCAAGCGGTACGCCCATGCCAAGCAGTGCGGCGATGATAGGAACCACGCCGCAGGAGCAAAAGGGCGACAACGCACCCATCAGGGCGGCAAGGACGATCGAGAACACGAGGCGCCCGCTAAAGGCCCGGGCGATAAGATTGTCGGAACCCGTGGCCGCGGCATAGGCGGATGCCAGGATCGCCAACAGCAGAAAAGGCGCGATATTCATTAGGTTCGTCAAGACAAACCGGAGGCTCAGCGGAACCTGGCCGGGCACGGTCAGAGCCAGTATCAGAAAAACGCCAGCAAAAACCAGCCAAACCCGATCAGCTGAAATCAACAGGCGGCGGCCATGGCCGGCCAATTGCGCGCTCGTCATGAGTCTGATCCTTTGTGTATGTGCTGGGGCTCCGGTTCGCCAAATCCGGTAACGATATTCGCCATCGTCACGCTGGCGTCCGCGCAGCAGGATTCGGTCAAATAGCCAACCAGGGCATGCATCGCATCATAGTTGATCAAGGAGCGAACTTCCCGGCCATGGCGCTGCTGATCGACAAGGCCGGAGCGCACAAGGGCGGTGAGATGATGGGCAAGGGTTGACGCCGGAAGCGCCAGACGTGCCTGGATCTCGCCGACCGTCAGCCCATCCTCGCCGGCGCGCACCAATAGCCGGTACAGCCGAAGCCGGGTTCGATTGCCGAGAGCGCCAAGCATTTTCGCCGCGCCGGGTTCTTTCAGTCGAAATTTGATCATGACATAACTAGTAATCTAGTTATATAGAGATTTCAAGAGGGAGATTGAGGGTTTTAGAGAAATGTCCAGAAATTTAAGTGACTTTCACCCTGAGGGTCTTTTCGATTTTGATAGACTCATAATCAGACTCTAACTCTTTGTTTTTCCGTGCTTCTGATCGGAAAACCGGTTTCCACTTTTCCGGAAGCACTCGAGGATCGAAATCTGCGTATCACCATAGGTCCGGGTTTCGAGTGAGTGAAAGTCGTCCGGCAAATCCAAGTCGATTCCAGACCGCTCCTCAAGGATGCATATGGCGTCATTCACCAG
>BFAS01000228.1 GCA_008974985.1 bacterium MnTg02 | reverse complement strand
ATAGGCAATTCTTGCAAGAAAATGATGTCCGGCGTTTCATTGCGAATGAATTGCACAATCTTGTCAGTATTGTCGGCCCAATGGAGCGTATTCAGAGTGACGACTTTGAGGGGCTTGCCGATTGACGCCGCCTCAAGCGGCTTATGGGGGTAGAAAAGTGCACTCCCGAGATTGAGAGCGGCCAATAACAATGCGGCGAGCGCAAATCCGTAGCGCCTGCTCCCAATCATGAAAATAGCGACCGCACCGAGACCTACGGCGTAATGAAGGCGAAAATGACTGGATATATCGGCGTACTCGTGAACGGCGCCAAACCAACTTATCGCCGTTAGCAATGTGAGCAGCCCAAGTCCCAATTTGCCGACAGTCCACCCCCACCGCCAGGCGCCATACAACCCATTCATTTGGATGCTTCCCCGTTTGAACTCAATAACCCCTGCCGGTCAGGAAGCAGCGATAGCCCCCCCGATCGGATTATTTCGAAGCCCCGTTTCGGGGTCCTTACGAAAACTCTTTGCCAAGATCGGCGCTCTTAGCCCTCAACCCAGAACGCATGGGCGAATTTTAACAGCCAAGTGCCGCCCGCCAGCGCGGCACGATCCCGGTTGGACTTTCGATTATACGGTTTGTTACCGAGGAGAAAATAGCCTATCCACAAGATGTTTAATAATGTCCCGCACAAACTCTCCTTGAGACGCATTTTCAAAACCCTTGATCCCCGGTGAGGCGTTCACCTCAAGGAGATACGCGGTCTCATCCGTGCTCATGATGTCCACACCGGCGAATTCCAATCCCATCCGTTCAGCGGCTAGAATTGACATGAGCCTGATCTCCTTCGGGAGTGTGACGGGATGTGCGGTCGCGCCTTGATGGAGATTTGCGCGAAAATCGCCAGGCTTGGCGCGACGCTCTATTGCCGCGAGAAAACGCCCTGCGAGCACGAGGCAACGAATATCTGACCCGCCAGCAGCATCAATAAATTCCTGTAGAACGAATGAAGCTCCGAGTTTGCGAAGATCGCGTATCAGAGCTTCCGCATGCTCGAATGTGTGCGCCAAAATTGCCCCTTCGCCGCGGCCCGTTTCAGAAAGTTTGATGACCAGCGGTGGACCACCAGCAGCTTCTATCAGTCGATCTGGCGCAAGATCCGGCGTTGCAACAATCGTTTTTGGTGTCGGAATGCTGGCAGCTTGCATGGAATTGTAAAATGTCGATTGATCCCGGCATGCGGCAATTGCGGCGGACGAAGCGAGACAGACAACACCACGCATTTCGAATTTTCTTATGATCTCGACACCGTCCGCCGTGAGCGCCGGCGCGATACGCGGCACGAGGGCGTCAAAATCCGGCGGCGAATTGCCATAATAGGTCAGTGGCAATCGGTCCTGCGGATCATGCTGAAAACCGTTAATAAAGAGCGGAATGATCTCATGACCGGAGGCTTCGGCTGCAGCCGTGAACGATCGGCAAAAGTGATTCTCAGCATCGCTCGTTAATAGCCCGATGCGGAGCGGACGGACACTGGACGGCATGATATTAGCTTTTCCGCGTCTGAGATTGAATCGGAGCCAGTTCCGCATACGCCGAGCGATGCAGCTCGGCGGATTGCGCACCGAAACAACAAAAGATGATCCTCTCGAAAACGATCGCCTGATCCACAGCTTCGAGAACCGTGCTAACGGCTATGCGGGCTGCTCGGTCCTGAGGAAACCCATAAACGCCAGTTGAAATTGCGGGAAAGGCGACCGATGCAAGTTTGGCGTCACCTGCCATTGTCAGTGCGGTTCGATAACAGCTCGCGAGATGGTCATCTTCGTTTGAGATTCCGCCCTCCCAAATCGGACCAACCGTATGAATGATAAATTGCGCCGGAAGCCGATAGCCTCCGGTCGTTTTCGCCTGTCCGGTTTCGCAGCCGCCAAGTGTCCGGCATTTCTCGAGAAGTTGCGGGCCCGCAGCCCGGTGGATAGCGCCATCGACACCGCCGCCGCCAAGAAGGGAGCTATTGGCGGCATTAACGATGGCGTCAACGGCGAGCGTTGTGATGTCCGCCTCGATGATCTCAATGAAACAATTCATGCGCGGTATAAATCTTCAATTCACTCCGCACTGATTTGACCAGAAAATCAGGTCGCTTGGAATAGAGTTGCAGCGCCAAGGCCACCGGTTGCGCCGAGCGCCGCCAAGCCGAATTCTGGCGGACTGCTTGTTTCCTCCCTTTGGCGAACCATTTGCGAGAAAAGGCGCGTGACAAGCACCGCGCTGTTCGCGCCAAGCGGATTGCCGAGGGCGATAGCACCGCCGTCCTTATTGACTCTGTCGGAATCGATTTTCAAAGCGTCCAAAGACGCGAGAACCTGAGAAGCGAACGGTTCGCCGAATTCGATCAGCTTAACATCATTGAATTTAACGTTTTCAGATTGTTGAAAGAGCTTATGGATGGCGGCGGCAGAACTGATTCCCTGCTCGGATGCCCTGACACCAGCCGTGGTCCCAGCAACTACCCGCAGGGCTGGTGGACGACCGAGAGAAGCATAAATCTCTTCAGAAACAATGACACTTAGCGCCGCACCATCGTTGATAGACGCTCTGTTCCCAGACGTGACCGTCCCATCGGGCGGAAAATAGGCCGGCATTTGAGCGAGAATTTCGCCCGTCATTTCCGGTCTCAGACTTTCATCACGTGCTTCAATCGCCTCGACCCGGAAAGGCACCATTTCAGCAGTTAGGCCCCCGGCATCTTGAGCCGCGGCAGCTTTCAAATGACTTTTCAGTGCATATAGATCTTGGCGTTCGCGGCTAATTCCAAATTTCTTGGCGGTTTGCTCCGCTGCATCGGCGCCGTTCGTGTCGTCACTATCGCCGTAACCCAGCAAGGCGCTATTTTGAAATCGCGGCATTTGGTAGACCGTTTTCGGTTTCACGATCCGCCATGGTGCGGTTGACGGCGACTCGACGCCGCCGGCAATGACAATATTTGCACCGCCTGTGGCCACAAGCCGGACACCGCTCATCACGGCTTCAAGCCCAGAGGCGCATTGGCGATCGATGGTATGGGCCGTCGTTTGCTCGCTCAGTCCCGCGGCAAGAGCAATAAGCCGGGCTGGATTGTCGCCGGCACCGGTTGTGTTTCCAATTATGATCTCGTCAACTTGCTCTCTAGTGAGCCTGGCGTCGCTAAGCACGACGTCGATGATCGGCGCGGCCAACTCGTCGATCCTGCGAGATTTATGAAGTCCGCCGATCCGTCCAATTGCGGTCCGGCGCGCCGCAATCACAAAACTAACTCTAATTGACACGCAATTTGCTCCACGCACAGCCGGGCAATCGAACCGGGCCAAGCGCTTGTCCGGCACTCCATCATATGGATTGGCCTCGTCAGGCCGTCAGATCAGTCGCAAGTTCGTGAAAATCCCGCCGAGCTTAGGCCGATCAATAACGACCCCCACTTCGAGACCAAGCTTGGCCTCTCCCTTCATGTGCCGAATTAACGAAGGATTGTGGCGGCCATATGGGCAGGAAATGAAATTCCAGAGACCTTTTAAACTGTTCGGGCACGTTTATCCTAAGGCCTTCGAGATCCGATGAGCTTCAATAGTCGCCAAATTCAAGGAGAACTTTAGCGGTCACGCACGGAATGGACAGGGCGCGCGGCTTTCACTGGCACATGCGCTCGATAAGACAAGCTGGTTATATTCCGCCGATGCTGACCGGCGAATGTTTATGAGCAGACAGCCTAGTCAACCGCTCGCATAACCAGTATAAGGTGCGCGATTGCCCGGTCGCGCTTGGCATTAGGGCGGAATGACACTATGTACGCTCGGCTGTCCCGGGCCAGATTGGCGATTCTAAATTGGATTGGCTAAACCGATGTCCGGCGAGCCCCGGACAGGATCGCGTTCAGGAGATTTTGAAATGGCTGTTCCAAGAACCAAGGTATCCCGCATGAAGAGGGGTAACCGCCGCTCCGCCGATGCGCTGAAGGCTCCCGCTTATGTCGAAGACAAAGAGTCGGGCGAGCTGCGCCGTCCCCATCACATCGATCTAAAAAGTGGTAAATATCGTGGGCGCCAAATATTGGAGCCACGAGATGAATTCTAATCTGCGCGAGAAAACAAACGAGAGATGGCGGATCGGGCGGCGCCTTTAATTGGACGGCGCCGCAAGGTGCAGTTAGACTTAGACCTCGCCGGGATAGACTCAGCACGTGATTGGGAACAATTCGGCAAAACGATTTGAGTCAGAAGTAAGAGCATCGAGGGAGTAGGGGCAAATGGTACTGAGCCTACCTTGGATTATCATCTCACTGGTAGCCTATAACGCGATTGCGTTTTTCATGGGCTCCGAACCTCCAGCAAATCCGGCCGATGTCTTTGACAATACGGTGCTCTTCTCAATTACCATGATTTCAAAAAGCGTTTGGACTTATAATTTAGGGCACCTCATCCTCACCGTCGCGCTTATCACGCTTTTCGTAGAGATATTGAAGGCGACGCGGACGCGGTCATTGGCGATCTTGGATCATGGGCTGTCCCTGGTGATCTTTATCGTCTGCCTTATCGAGTTTCTGCTGGTTCCTGAAGCGGCAACGTCGTTGTTCTTCTTCATTACGCTAATCGCTTTGATTGATGTGGTCGCTGGCTTTTCCGTTGGAATTCGAGCGGCCCGGCGCGATTTCAGCTTTGGCGGAGGTATGCATTAGAGCTGAAGCCGCAATTGCCATTTTGCGTCGATGTCAGCTTCGGGTGTCTTTAGCGCAGCTTCAGCGCGGCAATGTCAGTGCAGCTCACGCCCTAGGGTCTTTTCGATTTTGATAGAATCAAAATCGGACCCCAACCCTTTGTTTTACCAAGCTTCTTGTCGGAAAACCGGTTCCCGGTTTTCCGGAAGCACTCTAGGAGGCGTCGATGTTTTTGAGTATTCCTTGGCTTATAATCTCCGTGGCCATCTATAACCTTGTGGCCTTCACCTCCAGCGATATCCAGCAGACCTTGAATTCCGAGATATTGCCGCCGTTGACGCTGCTTTCCGAAGGCGTTTGGACATTTACGGTCAGCGACATGTTGCTCCTTGTCACCCTCGTTCTCCTGTTCGTGGAGATTTTGAAAGCGACACGCATCTCGGCTGTTTCTCTTCTCGATCACTCATTGTCAACCTTACTGTTTATCGTGTGCTTGATCGAATTTCTGGTGGTTAAGTCGGCCGCCACCTCGACATTCTTCTTGATCATGGTGATTACGCTCATTGATGTCGTGGCCGGATTCTCTGTGACGCTTAGGGCGGCACGCCGCGATATCGGTTTTGGTACGCACGTCTAGAGCATGATCCGCAAAAGTGAGCACCGGTTTTGCGAAAAGATCGTGCTCGAATAAAGGGAATGAGCGAACGTCCGATCCCAAAGGACACGGAATTCGCTCTAAGGAATTTTCCTGCCAAGCCAGGCCGGCGAAGGGTCGCGAAACTGGGACAAACCAATAAGTTAGAAAAGTGCCGGTGAATTCCGATTCACCGGCACTTCTCTAGTTTTGCTTTCGATGTTAGGCGACACGTCGGATGTGCGTACCCGCAGGAGGCTTC
>BFAS01000227.1 GCA_008974985.1 bacterium MnTg02 | reverse complement strand
TGCATCCGTGTTCGCCCACCGCCGATCAGTGGCAGCACCGGCGCGATCCGAGCAAGGCCTGCAAACCTATTGAGGAGATCATCACCAGGCCCAAAGATAACTGACGGACGCAATATCACGGCTTCCGGGAAGGCGGCCAGCACCTGTTCCTCGCCAATCGCTTTGCTGCGTGCATAGTTCGACGAGGAGGCCCGATCGGCACCGATGGCGGACAGATGAAGCAGCATTTCCGCGCCCGTCTCCTTCGCGGCCTCCGCGACGTTCCGGGCGCCCTCCGCATGGACGGCGTCAAAGGTCTGTTTGCCGCTGCCGTATAATATGCCAACAAGATTGATGACCGCCGTCGCCCCCTGGACCGCGCGGGCCACGGAGGCTGGATTGCGCAGATTGGTCTGCACGGCATGGATTTGCCCAACGCCGCCAAGTGGCTGCAAATGGCCAGCGAGATCCGGACGGCGAACAGCCACCCGAATGCGATAACCCCGCCGCGCCAAGGCACGCACAATATGACGTCCAACGAACCCTGACCCGCCGATGACGGTAATGAGACTCGCGCTATTGATCGCAGTCATGATTGCCTACCCCGCGTCTGTTCCTGCTACGGCCTGCCCTCAACCAATGGCCGAATCATGCTTGCACCGCAAACAAGGCCACGATGGGGCAGCGCACCTCCGCCCGCCTATAGGGTCTCGTGAAGAGAATCGACAAGTGAGAAGCGGCGGCCTAACCCATGACGCTTGATAAGTATCTAGAGCATTTTCAGGAAAAGTGTGTGCGATTTTCGTCCGGAAAATGCGTAGAAACAAAGAACTAGAGCATTTTTTGTAAACCGGAGTTCATCAAATATGCTCTAGACTAACTATTTGGCCCAGGTGGCGGAATTGGTAGACGCGCTGGCTTCAGGTGCCAGTGGCCGCAAGGTCGTGGAAGTTCGAGTCTTCTCCTGGGCACCAATCGTTCTCGGCTTATCCCTAGTCACGCTTATTTTTATAGCCGGCCATCATGTTAGAGCCAAGTTTGGCCGGTGAAACGAGAGTCTTATTTAGCGAAACAATGACCATAGAACTTCATCAAGCCGACCTGCCGCAATCTCACCCGTTTTCCGGTGCCGTTGCGATAGATACAGAGACCCTCGGTCTTAATCCAAAGCGCGACCGGCTTTGTCTCGTGCAATTATCGTCTGGAGACGGCATCGCGCATCTGGTGAAATTCGCTGCCGGAGCTTATGAGGCCCCCGAGCTAAAGGCACTTCTCAAAGATCAATCGGTCTTGAAAATCTTCCACTTCGCCCGCTTTGACATTGCAACTCTGTATCAGCATCTCGGTGTCCTGGCGGCGCCGGTTTATTGCACGAAAATCGCATCCAAGCTCACACGAACTTATACGGACCGCCACGGCCTTAAGGATATCTGCCGAGACTTGCTGAATGTCGACCTCTCGAAACAACAGCAAAGTTCCGACTGGGCGGCGGAGACATTAAGTCAGGACCAGCTCAACTATGCCGCCTCCGACGTGCTGTACCTGCATCGCTTGAAAGAAGAGCTCGATATCCGGCTCGCGCGGGAAAACCGGCTGGACTTGGCGCAAGCCTGCTTCGATTTTTTGCCTATCCGGGCCCGTCTCGATCTCGCCGGATGGCCGGATACCGATATATTTGCGCACTAGGTCATGGACACATAAACAGGATCAAAATGGCGTTGAAACCGCAAAAATATGCAAGGAAAAGGTCGCGGGACGGGCTTGTTGCCCGTTCAAGGCCTTTGACGCGGCAGATTACAGTGGTTTCAACGTCCTCGGGATATGGCCACTTTTCCTGGTTACAGCGTTGCAAGACTTTGAAAACCAAAAGGTTTCCTGCAGTCTTGCGCCTCGTATCCAGAAAAATTGACTCATACCATTTTGACCCTGTTTATGAGTTCATGACCTAGGGTCTGGACCCAAGCGCATATTCAGGAAAAGCATGCCCTCCGACTTGATCGGTGGGTGTGTACGGTTTTCCGCCCGCACCCCTGAGCTTGGGTTAAAGTATAGTCAAAAAGTGGCTTGAAATACACGCCAGCAATGCCACCTAAGTCGCATTGTCATCAAAATCTTGCGGCATCTTTTGCTGGAGAAGGCAAACAGATATGATGAGTGCATCACTTTGCGCTTGAACGGATTCTCTGGACCATGACGACTATACCGGATCATCCCGCAGCCTCTGATGAAACAGGCCTTTCGCAGATCCTGTCCAGCGTCGATCGCCAGCAGGCATTTCGGACTGCCCAACGGCATAGCGCAATTGTGAAGACACTGCGCGTGGCTTTTCCGGCTGTCGCGATTGCAGCTGCTGGCCTTTACTTTCTCAAATTCGAGTTCTCCTTTTCCGTCGGAGACATCGAAGCGCAGTTTGAGCGCGTCGAAATCTCTCCAAAACAGTCGAGAATCATTAAGCCGAGTCTTCGCGGCTTTAACAAGAAACACGGCTTTTATGTTGTGAACGCCTCTCAGGCCGTGCAGAACATCAAAAATCCAGATCAAGTTCAGCTCACCGCCATCGACGCGCATGTGACCAATGCCGACAAGAGTTGGGCCAAAATCATCGCCGAACGCGGAACGTTTCACAACAAGAAGGAATTTTTGACCCTCCAGGGCGGGATCATTGTAACGTCCAGCACCGGTATAACCGCTACGCTCGATGCGGCCGACATCGACATGAAAAAGCAGCTCATTATCGCCAAGTCGCCAGTGTCGGTTACCCTGACGAATGGCACAGTGCGCGCAGAGAATATGGAAATTTCAACGGCTATCCGAAAAGTTGCTTTTTCCAAAAACGTCCGTGTCCATTTGGTTCCGTCTAAGAAAAGCGGATCGGCGCAAAAGCCAGCAAAAGGCTCTCGCGATGCGCCGTTTTCCGGCTCCAATAAGCCTATTGATATCAGCGCAGATCGTCTGGAAATATTTGATAAAGATAAGCTGGCCACTTTTTCAGGAAACGTGAAGGCCGATCAGGACGGTCTTAATCTCACATCTGACCACCTTCAAATCCGCTACGAGGGCGATGCAAATGCCACTCTCGGCAGTTCTCAAACTTCGATAACGACAATCGAAGCGCGCGACAATGTCGCCATGACATCCCCGGACAAGCGCCGGGCAACGAGCGATCGGTTGGTTCTCAACAATCAGACAAGAGAGGTGACCCTCGAGGGCAATGTCACGCTCTATCAGGGCGACAACCGGCTCCAAGGGCACAAGCTCCTGATCAACCTCAACACACGCCGAACCGTCTTTCCGGCAGGCAGCCGGGTTAAAGGCCGATTTGTTCCTACGCGGTCTGACAAAACCATTATCAAAAAAGCGAAAAAAACGCCGAAAGCCGGCGAGACTAACGATACCGCTACGAGCTTTGCCGGACTGGGCACAAATAACGACAAGCCGATTTTCGTCGAAGCGAATGAGCTAAATATCTTTGACGATGAGAAGCGCGCCGTGTTTCGCGGCAATGTTAAAGTCAAACAGGGCGGATATCGATTAGACTCTGAAACCTTGGAAATGATTTATAGCGGCGAAGGTGCGGGCCGGCCGGGCAGCAAGACCACCGTCTCGAAAATCATCGCGATCGATAAGGTGCTCCTTGAAACCACCGATCATCAGCGCGTTACAAGCGACAAGGCGATATTTGACGTTAAGACGAATATCGTCACAATCGATGGCAATGTCGTGCTAACGCGCGGGCAAGATATTATTAAGGGTGATCAACTGATCATCGATCTCAGCACCAACCGCAGTTGGGTTAAAAATCACGGCAAAGCGGGGACGAAACAGCGGGTCCGTGTGTTGTTGGGACCAAGGTCGTTCCAAAAAAACTCGAATCAAAGCACAAAATTCGGGTTTGAAGGCCGATAATCGGTTTGCACCTCTTAAGCATTGTTGCTTGCATTCAAATCGCAGTGGACGTTACACCGAATTTTAACGGCACAGAGTTAAGCTAACTAGGACGGGCTCTTGGCGAAATTTTTGTCATTATTTGGCCGGCGCAAGCGCGCCGACGCGGTTCAGGGAAACGGCCCTGTCAACGAAGACTTTGAGGATCCGGCTTTCGATGATGCGGGTCACGCGATCGCGCCTGAAGATCATGACGCCGGCATTCATCGAGAGCCTTACGCCGGCCGTCTTTCCGTTCATTCGGTCGAAAAGAGCTTTAAGAAGCGCCGCGTTGTGCACGACGTCAGTTTAAGTGTCGCACGCGGTGAAGCTGTCGGATTGTTAGGACCAAATGGCGCCGGTAAAACTACGGTATTCTATATGATCACGGGCCTCATTCCGGCAGACAGCGGCCAAATCATGATCGACGGTCACGATGTCACGCGTCTGCCGATGTACCGGCGGTCGCGGCTCGGCGTCGGCTATCTCCCGCAAGAGGCATCCATTTTTCGTGGCTTGACTGTCGAGGAGAATATTCGCGCGGTTCTTGAACTGGTTGAACCAAATCGCGCGGAGCGCGAGCGCCAGCTCGACATGTTGATAGATGAATTCAGAATCGGTCATATTCGAAAATCACCGGCGCCATCACTCTCCGGCGGCGAACGCAGGCGCGTCGAAATCGCCCGAGCGCTGGCAACGCGGCCATCCTATATGCTTCTTGATGAACCTTTCGCTGGCATCGATCCCATCGCTATCGGAGACATCCGAACGCTTGTGCGCCATTTGACCCAACGCGGCATCGGCGTTCTCATTACCGATCACAATGTCCGCGAAACTTTAGAACTTATTGACCGGGCTTATATTATTCATGAGGGAGAAGTTTTAACCGAAGGAACGCCCCAACAGGTCATCTCAAACGAAACTGTTCGCAGTGTCTATCTTGGCGAAGGGTTTCGTTTGGACAATGACGGTGTCTGAGAGATGGCGGTGAGGAACTAATCATGGCGCTGTCTGTCAAGCTAGAGCTCAGACAAGGCCAAAGCCTGGTCATGACGCCGCAATTGCAGCAGGCGATCAAACTGCTGCAGCTCTCCAATCTCGACTTGAACGCATTTGTCGAGGAGGAACTGGAGCGAAATCCGCTTCTCGAGCGCCCCGAAAGCGATGCCCCTGGAAGCGACGCTCCCGGAATCGACACCCCCGGAATTGACACCCCCAGAATCGATACCCCCGGAATCGACACTGAGGAATCGGCGCCCGTTGCTGACATGCAATCGGATAGCGACGACATATCCAAAGACGGCTCGACGCAGGAGCTTCAGGCTGCAGATGAATGGTTGAACACTTCTCAGGAGAACGGGCCCCCTGATCCGACCGGCGGGCTGGATACGAATCTCGAGAACGTTTTTCCCGATAGCGGCGACGGCGGCAGCGGCAACACCAGTCCTGACCCCCTGTTTGATCCCGGCTGGTCTTCTGTGGCGAGCAAGTCACCTGGGACAGGCGAGAATGTTAATCTTGAGGCGTTCGTGGCAGGCGAAGTGACGCTTCGCGACCATTTAACCGAGCAGCTTATCAGTGTGGCCGATCCGGTGCAGCGGCTCGTCAGCCATCATCTGATCGACATGGTTGATGAAGCCGGCTACCTCAGAGGCAGTCTAGAGAATTTGGCCGACAGGCTCGGCGCGCCGTTAAAACTCATTGAGGAAACTTTGGCGACTGTCCAGGATTTTGATCCGCCAGGTGTCTTCGCGCGCGATCTCAAGGAATGTCTGGCACTGCAATTGAAGGATCGCAATCGCTACGATCCTATTATCGCGGCCTTGGTCGAGAATTTGCATCTCCTAGCCGCTCACGATCTCTCGCGCCTAAAGCGTGTGTGCGGAACAGATTCCGAAGATCTCGCCGATATGATCAGCGAGATAAAGGCGCTCAACCCGAAACCAGGCCTTAAATTCGGAACGGTCGCCGTGCAACCGGTGGTGCCGGATGTCTTTGTCCGCCAACGCTCGGACGGCAATTGGCACGTGGAACTCAATAGCGAGACGTTGCCCAAAGTTCTAGTCAATCAGACCTACTATTCGACCGTGTCCAAGACCACGCACTCGAAAAAAGACAAAACCTATCTCATAGACTGCTTGCAAACCGCGAACTGGCTCGTCAAGAGCTTGGACCAACGAGCCCGGACCATCCTCAAAGTCAGCGAGGAAATCGTCCGCCAGCAGGACGGGTTTTTGACCCACGGTGTTCAGCATCTGAGACCGCTCAATCTGAAAACCGTCGCCGATGCGATTTCGATGCACGAATCGACGGTAAGCCGTGTAACTTCGAATAAATATATGTCGACGAACCGTGGCATCTTCGAGCTGAAATATTTCTTCACGTCCGCTATTCCGTCCTCTGGCACTGGCGAGGCGCATTCTTCAGAAGCGGTGCGCTACCAGATTAAACAATTGATCGACAACGAACCGGCGGAAAACGTGCTTTCCGACGACAAGATCGTCGACCGTCTTAGGGCCGAAGGCGTCGATATTGCACGGAGAACGGTCGCAAAATATCGCGAAGCCATGCGCATCCCCTCCTCCGTTCAACGCCGCCGTGAAAAGAAACTTGCCCTTCAGACAAGCGATGAAAGCTAAGTCTTGCGCGTTTGTTTTACTGTAACCGGCGGCTATATTAACCAATGCGGCCGCCGTTCATGCCGTTAAGATAAACATCGGAACATTTCAGGAATACGGCAAAATAGGGCGTCAGGATATTTGACAGCACGGATTAGCCTGGTCTAACTTCCGCCCGGCTACGCTGCTATATTGTGAACCGGTGCGAAAGTCGCGGCAACCCGGATAGGCGAACCCGCCGCGAGAAACTGATATGGCCGTTGCCGACCAAACCGGATAAAGATTTCATTGTGTGGCCAACCCAAGCATGACCCTGCAAGTAACAGGCAAAAATCTAGATATCGGACAAGCTCTTCGGACTTACGTGACAGATAAGGTCACCGAGGTTTTGTTGAAATTTGTAACCAGCTATCATTCCGGCCATATACGTATAGAGAAGGAGCGTGGACATTTTCTCACCGATTGTTCGATCCAGTTGCAATCTGGGCTCTCATTGCAATCGCACGGGGAATCACACGACGCTTATGCAAGCGCAGATGCGGCTCTTGAGCGATTAGAGAAACGGCTACGCCGTTATAAGCGCAGGCTAAAGCAGCATCACTCCCGCGGTTCTGAGGCCAGCTCAAAACTGTCCGCAACCGATTACATCATTGAAGCCAAGCAGGATGAAGAAGAGGACGATGCTGGCGACGTCCACGTTCCGATCACGATTGCCGAAACAAAAACATTCATCGCCGAATTGACCGTGAGCGACGCTGTTATGCAATTGGATTTATCGGACCGGACCTTTCTTATTTTTCGCAATGCCGGTCACGGAGAAATTAATGTCGTCTATCGCCGTCCCGATGGCAATATCGGTTGGATAGACCCGGATTTGAACATCGGGCCATCGGAAGCAAACTGAAACCGGTAATTAAATGCCATTTTTCTGTCAGTGATATCATCTGTAAGTTGTCGAGCAAAAGCGGCCAATAGAGAGAAATTCGATCGATATGGATTTAGGTGGTCTTATTACACTGGACGGAATAATCCCGTCATTAAAAGCGAAGAGCAAAAAGCAGGTTCTTCAAGACCTCGCTCAGCGCGCGGCCGGACAGACGGGGCTCGACCAACGGGAAATCTTCGAGACATTGCTCCAACGCGAGCGACTCGGCTCCACAGGCGTGGGCCACGGCATCGCCATTCCCCATGGCAAGCTCGAAAGCCTCGACAAAATTGTGAGCTTTTTTGCCCGCCTCGATGCGCCTGTCGATTTCGATTCAATCGACG
>BFAS01000226.1 GCA_008974985.1 bacterium MnTg02 | reverse complement strand
TCTTCCTCAGGAGCATCCTTGATGCGAAACTGAACGGTCTTTACACCAACCGGCACGATCCGGACGAGCCATGCGATGTCTGGAACGATGGGATAAAAACGATCAAGCATCGATACGTCTAGGAGTCATTAAGCGCGGAAAAAGCCGTGCCCGCCAGGGGCGTGGACGGGCTGGCCATATCCCGTTGCTCCATGAGGCCGGCCTCATAGGCGGTGCGGCCGGCCCGGGTTGCCTCGGAGAATGCGGCCGCCATCCGCGCCGGGTCGCCGGCCTTGGCAATGGCGGTGTTTAGAAGGATTGCGTCATAACCCATTTCCATAGCTTCCGCGGCATGGGAGGGCGCTCCGATACCGGCATCGATGATTAGCGGGAAATCGGGAAAATAGGAGCGCAAAGTGCGGAGCCCAAAATTATTGTTCAATCCCTTGCCGGAGCCGATCGGCGAGCCCCAGGGCATGATCACTTTGCAGCCTGCTTCGGCGAGCTTTTCCGCGACGCTGAGATCCTCTGTCGTATAGGGAAAGACGTCGAAACCGTTTTCGGTCAATGTACGGGCCGCTTGCACCAGACCCAAAAGGTCCGGCTGCAACGTGTCCTCATTGGCGATCACTTCCAATTTGATCCACGATGTTTCAAACACTTCCCGCGCCATCTCGGCCGTGGTGATGGCCTCTTTCACCGTGAAGCATCCGGCGGTGTTTGGCAGAATATGGCATCCCAGACCCTTGATCATATCCCAAAATTTTTGACCCGATCGCGCCCGCGCGGATTCCCGTCGCAGCGAAACGGTAACGATCTGAGCGCCTGACGCGGCAATGGCTTGGCGCAAAATATCGGGAGATGGATAGCGGGCGGTGCCGAGCAAAAGGCGAGAGCGCACTTCGGTGCCATAAAGTGTGAGGGGCGCGCTGCTTTGAGCTGGATTATGTATTTTCGGTTTATCGAGCATTATCCACCCTGACGCGGCGCGACGATTTCCACCCGATCGGCTTCCGAAAGTCTGGTTGCCGCACGCGTCCGCTCCGCAACGAATTCGCCATTGACCGCTGTCGCAATCTTCGCACCGCCATATCCTTCGATCGAGCAAAGCTCGCCAAGAGTTGTGACATTGATCTCTATGGGTTCACCATTCAAGACGATTTTCAACGAACACCTCCGCGTGTCTCGCGCCTGTTTCCAGATGATCACAAACCAGCTCCGCCAAAACGGGGGCCAGAAGAAAGCCATGCCTATAGAGCCCGTTCACATAGAGCCGCTTTCCGTTTCTGATAATTCTCGGCATATTATCAGGAAATGCCGGCCGTACACCCGCGCTCATTTCGATTATTTCTGCTTCCCCAAAAGCCGGATGGACCGCATAGGCCGCCGACAGCAGCTCAAGCGCCGAACGCAGTGTAACTTTTCCTTCATCCGCGCTTTCGATCACAGTTGCTCCAATCATATAATGATGATCATCCCAAGGCACGATATAGAGCGGAAAGCGCGGATGAAGCAATCTGATGGGCCGGTGCAATTTCACATCCTGCGTGCGGATAATCGCCCGTTCGCCCCGGACGCCTCTGAGGGTTGCGAGATCGGCTTCAGCGCCTAGTCCGCGGCAATCAATGATTATATCCGATCCGTCCGGAATGGTCTCGGTGCCCAAGGCGACAGTCACGCCCGAACGGCGGATCTCATCGAGCAGAAACGGCATGGCGCGGCGCGGGTCGAGATGCGCCTCCTCCGGGTAAAACAAGGCTTTGGAAAAGCGGCCCGAAAGATCAGGCTCCAGCTCCGCCAGCTCTTTATCACCGATGAGCTCATGTCCCGTGGTCATCTCAGCGTAGCGGTTCAACTCGCTCTGATCGCGTGGCTGGGCGACGACCAAGCTACCGGCTTGTGCGAGATCAGGCATAAAACTCTTCCAAATTTCAAGCGATCGGAGCCCGAGCACACGAACGTTGGGCTCCGCGCTTTCCTCCTCGCAATAGGGAGCGAGCATGGCGCCTGCATACCAACTCGCGGATGCGGTAAACGGTTCATCGCTTTTTTCAATTAAAGTCACCCGATGCCCGGCGCGCGCAAGCAAAAGCGCCTGCCACAGGCCGGCAATTCCGGCGCCAATAATGGTGATCACGTGTTCGGCCAAGGAGTGTCCTCTTCTAAGCGAGCCTTTTGCCGGCTTTCCAACTTTCGGCTTTGCTGCCCGTTCAGCGCAACAATTCTCGCAAAACTGTTACGATTCTAGAGCGATTTAGCAATTGCTGTGCAAGCTTAACGCACACCAAACCGAGCGCCCATTGGCGGTTCATTTTTGTTGCAGATCATAGGGCTAATACCAAAGCAAATTATGATTGACCCATAATTTCCTTTGGTAAGCGCGACTGCGTGGCCCGCACCCTATGGTGGTCAAGCCTGCGTGGCGCCTGAACGCCCATCGGTCATCGGAAATGACCGATAGTATAAACCGGCAACCCGCTTATCGGTTGAGAATATTCCAATGATGCCCACTCTGTCACGCGGCCAGGCAGCCGCCTAATCGCCAACAGCCAGGCCTTCGCGCCTTGGGTCCGCGCCGCCTGTCAACCCGTCCGGCGTCTTGACGATGATATGGGTGCCGCTGGTCATGGACTTGATGTGTAGACGGTGGCCTTTCGCGAACAGGGCTCTGCGTTGGCTTAGAGTGAGCGCGTCGGGCTCGACCGCGAACGGACCGTTATTCCGATTGCCGAAATTGGCGAGCGCGGCGGCGCTCTGTGCGTTCAGTTTCCAATCAATGAGACCGATCAGAGATTTGATCACATAGAGGATGATGCTGTTGCCGCCCGGCGAGCCGAGGATCATGACGGGTTCGTCTTTGGCATCGAAAACGATTGTTGGCGCCATGGAACTGCGCGGGCGTTTGCCGGGCTGGAGGCGATTGGCGATCGGGCGGCCATCTTTGTCTTGCGGGCGAAAAGAAAAATCGGTCAGCTCATTATTTAAGAGAAAGCCGCCGACCATCATGCGCGCGCCAAATCCGGATTCGATGGTTGTTGTCATGGAGACGGCATTGCCCGCCGCATCGAAAACCGAAATGTGGCTCGTGCCCGCGCGCTCGACCGTCGCGTCTCGCCCATAGTCCGTTTTCTTTACATCTGGCGGTGAGCCAGGCGATTGGCGCGTGGCCGCTTTCTCCAGATTGATCAGTTTTCGCCGCTTGACGAGATAAGCCTCGTCGAGCAAGCCTCCCGGAACCGTGACGAAATCCGAATCCGCCATATAGCGATTCCGGTCCGCATAGGCGAGCTTTTCAGCTTCGGCAATCACGTGAAGCGCGTCCACGTTCAGTGGCTTTGCTCCAAGGTTGAAAGGTTCCAAGAGTTTCAGCGTTTGCGCCACCGTATATCCGCCGGAGGATGGCGGGCCCATGCCGCAAATCTTATAATCGCGATAGCCGATACAGACCGGAGGCCGCTCTTTGGCGCGGTAGTTTGCAAGGTCAGCCAATGTCATGCCACTGGGCGAAATCGGCGCTCTTTGCAGGCGGTCAATGATGGCCTGGGCAATCTCACCCTGGTAAAAAGCTTTCGCGCCTTCGGCCGCAATCCGGCGGAATGTTTGCGCCAATGCGGGATTTTTAAGCGGGATGCCCACTGGGCGCGGCCGGCCATACTCGTCGTAAAAATAGGCACGGGCCGTGGGCCCGAAATGGGATGCACTGCGGTGACTGAGAAGCTTGTGCAACCGGGGCGAAACCGGAAAACCCGAGTCTGCAAGTTTGATCGCGGGCAAAAAGAGGTCGCGCCAGGGCAGCTTGCCATGACGGCGATGGGCCAATTCAAGAAGACGAACAAGGCCCGGCACGCCGACCGAGAGGCCGCTTCTCATGGCCTTTTCGATGAATATAAGGCGGCCCCCTTCGGCCAAGAACCGGTTGGGCCGGGCGGAAGCCGGCGCCGTCTCCCGGCCATCATAGGTCTTAAGGGCTTTCGCACCAGCGTCCCAATGCAAGATAAAGGCCCCACCGCCGATCCCGGACGATTGCGGCTCGACCAGTGTGAGCACCATTTGCGCGGCAATCGCCGCATCGATGGCGCTGCCGCCCTGGGCGAGTATTTCCGCTGCCGCTTTGGACGCCAGAGGATTTGCTGCCACAGCCATATAAGACTTGGCGTGGACGAGCTTTTTCTCGGCGCGGCCTGTCGCAGCTTCCGGCTCGGCTTGCAGGGTGTCGGCGTGAACCGGCAGGAACGCCTGGACGGTCAAGCTGATTGCAAGACTTGTGAGAAGGACAAAAGAACGCAGTGTCATAGCGCGAATATGGCGGGTCTTAGGTTAATCGTCGAGGGGTGAAACCGGCTTTGTGGGCTTATTAGAAGTTTGAAGCAATGGGTTCAGTAAGCGGTGGGTTACGGCTCGCGCCATCCCACCTTGCATGGTGCCTACCGTCTCCCCCCACCTAATGAAAATCCCGGCTCTTCGGCAATATCCGCATCTGCCGCGGATGACGGCGCGGGCTGGCGGTGTCGCGGGTGCGGGTGCGGTTCCGGGCGGTGTTGCTGGCGAGGTCCCGTGAGCTCTGGGCGCTGCCGGGATCGGCGCGTTTGACCTCGTCGGCATGGGCAATTGGCGCTTTGAAACTCTCGGCCTCATCCGAGAGCGCCAGCAAC
>BFAS01000225.1 GCA_008974985.1 bacterium MnTg02 | reverse complement strand
CGAGGCATTCTGGAAACGGACATTTTAAAGCACCGGCCCGACTGGACAGTGATCGATAATCCGTTGTCCGACAAGAAGGACCCAATCGTACTTCTGCCGGCAACGAAGCTCGAAATTACGCTTTTTCACGCGTCTTATGCCGATCGAAACGGCAATATATGGATCGGACGGCGGCGCGAACTTGCGACATTGGCACATGGGTCGGAACGCGTATTTGTGACCGTCGAAAAGATCCTGGATGAAGATTTTTTTGAGCACGAAGAGCGCGCCGCAGGTGCCTTGCCGGCACTTTATGTTGATGCGATCGCCGAAGCGCAAAATGGAGCCTGGCCTTGCGGATTGCAGGATCTCTATGAACCGGATCTGGAGGAGCTGCGCAACTACGCCGCCGCCGCCGCGACCGAGGACGGGTTCAAGGCTTATTTGGAGACCCGGGTTACGGGCGAGCTGGTGCTGGCCTGAGTGTGATGGACCACAGGCCCGAGGAACTGCTGATCTCGGTCATCACCGATATGATCCGGGGCGATCGACACGTCGCGGTCGGAGCGGCATCGCCGATCCCGGGATGCGCCGCCTTGCTCGCCCAAGCTGAGGCGGACAGGCGCTTTGATGTCACCATTCTTCATTCGCGCCGCCATAACCGGTTTACCGACGGGGCGCGGGAACTCTTCGACACGGCGGCTCAGGGGCGGATCGACACCTTCTTTCTTGGCGGTGTTCAGATTGACGGCCACGGCAATATCAACCTTGTAGGCGTTGGAGACTATCCGCATCTCGAAAAGCGGTTCTCGGGCTCGTTCGGTTCGGCGTTAATGTATTTTGTTGTCCCTAAGGTTATCCTCTTTCGCGAAGAGCACAGCCCGCGCACACTTGTCGATAAGGTGGACTTTGTATCGGCGCCCGGGACGTCAGCGCCGGACATATACCGCCCCGGCGGACCCCATGCTCTTGTCACCGGGAAGGCAGTCTTCGCGTTTGATCGCGAGGACGGCGGCTTCCACCTCCGCTCAACGCATCCCGGCGTAACAGTTGATGAATTGGTGCGGGCGACCGGCTTTACATTCGCGTACTCGGATGATGTTGGTGAGACGCCAATTCCGTCAGCCGGGCGTCTTGCCAGATTGCGGCGGGAAATCGCGCCGAAGGTTCTGGAGTTTTATCCCGAATTTACAAACCGTGTTTTTGGAAAGTTTTTGGGTCCAAGCACGTGACCGCTCAGCCGACATTCGCGACGCCGGTGAAAAAATAGCGCCCGAGCCCCACCGTAAAAATGAGATTTCCATAGAGGCTGTGTTCGATAAACAACGCCCAAAAGGAGCGGCTCGTGTCATAGCGATACGCAAAGAGTAGTCCGCCAACAAAACTGATGGCGATTGAGGGCCAGCTTTGAAAAATAATGTGGCTGAAGGCAAAGAGGCTAGCGTTGAACATAATGGCAACCGTGCGCCAGTTGCCGAATAGTGCGCCATAACGGTGAAAAAAGAAGACCCGGTAGATGATCTCCTGCGTCGTTACGGAAACAAGAGGGTAGAGCAGCATGATCTTCAGCCAGAGATCGAACCGCGCATTGGGAAAGTAAAGGAAGCGGCTTGGACTGCTCTCCCACGCCCAATAGGAGAGAAGGCCGCCAAGCACGATGAAAATGACAAGGATTTCCAGTGCGACTTTGAACGAGAACCAGGTTCCGAGCAGGCGGAGCCAGGAAAAGTTTTTATCGATAAAAAGAAACAGGATAAAGGGCAGAGAAAGCGGCAACAACGCTTCCAAGAGTGGATAGCGGTAGGTATAGGCGAGTTCATAAACGAGAAGAGGTGCTGAGATAAATATCACCATCATCTCGACGAAAAGCCAGGTCCGCCATTTCCAAGACATTAGCCGGAAATCCTTTCTGCGTTTTTCAAGCCTTATAGACGAGCCCGGCGCGTCACTACTATGGCGTTGAACGGACTTCGGGTGTCTTAGCGCCGCGTTCCCGGTATGCGATGTAGACGCCGCTGGAAAAGATTATCGCCGCCCCGAGCCAGATGAAATTATCAGGGATCTCGAAGAAGAACAGGTAGCCGAGAACCGAAGCCCAAACCAGTTTTAAAAAGTCGAAGGACATCACGATCGTCGTCTCGGTCTCTTTCAAAGCTTGAGCCAAAGCGAGTTGCGCAAGCGTGCCGGAAATCCCGATAAATACGAGCCACATCCAGATTTCAGGCTTCGGCCATTGCCACACCAAAATTGCCGGAATGATTGAAAGAGCGCATAGGAGCAAGTTCATATATCCGGTGATGGTCAAGCTTGATTCGGTGCGCCCGAGAATTTTGATCACGATCATTGTGACTCCCCAAATGGAAGCCGCTAAAAGCGCGAAAAGAGAACCCAAATCGATGGCGGCAATTCCCGGGCGCAGTATGATCAATGTTCCGAGAAAACCGAAAACAATCGCTGTCCACCGCCGGATGCGAAACGTTTCACCAAGGATTAGGACGCTTAATATGGCGGTAAAAATCGGAGCCGTGAACGACAAGGCGGTCACTCTGGCCAGCGGTGTCAGTCCGAGAGACGCAAAAAAGGCGGCCATGGCCACAACGTTCAATAACGCTCTCAGGCCATGGACCGGTAGCCGTGCCGTTTTCAAAAAACCAGCGCCGTGCCGCAATATGACGGGCAGAAACACCATAAAGCCGAAGAGATTGCGCAGGAATACAGTCTGAAAAGGATGCAGATCAGGGGATACATGCCTGACTCCCGCATGCATCACAGAAAATGCGATGGTCGATAAGACCATAAAGATAACGCCCCGGTTTGCATGAGACATCTTCAGTTGATGCCTTCCAATGCCAAACCAAGCCTATGCCCGAATTCAAATTTGCGGACCGGCCGGCTTCCGTCGATTTTCGTGAGCGCGAGCTGAATGATTTCTGATTGCGGCAAAGCCATATGAAGCGCGTATTTTCCCCGGAAGGCGAAACAAGGTTGGTAATTGATTGTTGTGCGGGACTTTAATTCAGTTTGACCGTGCGGTCATCTGCCAACAACAGATAATACCACCGGTCATTGGGAATGACCTATGGGCGTTCAAGCGCCACGCAGGCTCACGCGCCATAAGGCGCGGGCCACGCGGTCGCGCTTGCCAAACGAAATTATGAGTCAATCATAATTTCCTTTGGTTTAAATCATTGGATGCGGTCAGTTCTGACGCCAGCGCCATTTATACCAATGGTCGTTGAGTTCGACTCATGAACCATTGGCAAGCGCTAACGCGCGTGATGCCTTATGGCGCTTGAACGCCCATAGGTCATTCCCAATGACCGAGTGTATTACAGAGCGATTCATGCCGCCTTCTTTGCTCTTTGTTGATCGAGACCCGGCGCTTTTGGCACTTGAGCACGCGGTGCGAGAAGCTCCAATAGTTTGCTTGGTTCACAGCAATAA
>BFAS01000224.1 GCA_008974985.1 bacterium MnTg02 | reverse complement strand
CGAGCGCGGCAGCGCCCGGTCGTGAGCGGTCCTGAGGAAATGATCGGGCTCGCCGGCGAGGTCATTGAATGGAATGCCGGCCAAGGCCGGGTGTGCGTGCATGGCGAATTCTGGAATGCAAAAGCGACCGGCGAGATCCAGCCCGGCAACCGCGTGCGTATAGAACGCATTGATGGGCTCACTCTTGTGGTGACGCCGATAGTTTAGGGGAGAGAAATCCCATGTCGTGGATACTCAATGAAATTTGGCTTGTCGTTGTCCTGATCCCCATTGCCCTTCTCATCTATTCCTTCAAGATTCTCAGGGAATATGAAAGAGGTGTGATTTTTCTGCTTGGCCGGTTTTGGAAGGTTAAGGGGCCGGGTCTCATCATCGTTATTCCGATCATTCAGCAAATTGTCAGAGTGGATTTGCGCATCCGTGTGATGGACGTGCCCGAGCAAGATGTGATTTCCCGCGACAATGTTTCGGTAAAAGTCAATGCTGTCGTTTATTTCCGCGTTCTCGACGCGCAAAAGGCGATCATTCAGGTCGAGAATTTTCTCGATGCGACGAACCAGCTTGCCCAGACAACACTACGCTCGGTTCTGGGGCAGCATGAGCTGGATGAAATGTTGGCGGAGCGCGAAAAGCTGAACGCGGATATACAAAGGATTCTCGACGAACGGACGGATGCGTGGGGGATCAAAGTCTCGAATGTCGAACTCAAACATGTTGATCTCAACAAGAGCATGATCCGGGCCATCGCCCGGCAAGCAGAAGCGGAACGGGCACGGCGCGCCAAAATCATCGATGCCCAAGGCGAGCTGCAGGCCGCGGATAGTTTCTTGAAGGCTGCGGAAATCCTCTCGAGCAAGCCGCAAGCTATGCAGCTCCGCTACTTGACGACACTCCAAATGATCGCTGAGGACAGGAATTCGACGATCGTCTTTCCCTTTCCAATCGATATGATCCGCGGATTTTCGAAGCCGGACGACGGTTCAGCGTGAACCGAACCGCGGTCATCTTCAGCCGAAAATGACAGCCGTCCAGAGCGGCAGCTCTTGAGCGGATAGGCCGAACAAGCATCCTTTGGTAGTTCTACCCCTGAAAGCAGCCGCAAATCGGCGAGCCAGATTCCGACTGCTTAGTGCCATGAACGGACCTTCGCAGTTCCTGAATAACCACCACAATGCGGCACATCGCGATGCCGGTGGAGGAGCCGTCCACAGCATCACAAGCGGACCTTTCCGACCCCGTTTATCCCCGCTCAGTTTGGATTCCCCGGTGTTATCGTGCAAACTGCCACGATCAGGTCTGCATTTGTTTTTTGGGGAGGAAATCGATGCGCCGGGCATATATGCCAGTATTGTGTTTCCTGCTGGTTCTGATCGGGCACGCGGGTCCCGCTTCTGCCGAAAGGCGCGTGGCGCTGGTGATCGGCAATTCCACCTATGAACACACCGCCCAGCTGCCAAACCCGAAGAACGATGCCAGCGACATGGCCGTTGCTCTGAAGCGCCTTGGCTTCGACGTGACCACGGGCCTTGATCTCACCGAGGAGAAGTTCCTCGATGTCGTCTCTGCGTTTTCCGACAAGCTTTCAGACGCCGACGTGGCACTGTTCTTCTATGCGGGCCACGGTGTGCAATATCAGAACGTCAACTATCTCATTCCGGTCGATGCCGCGCTGCGCGACGAATTTCGCCTCAAGAGGGAAACGATTGCGCTTGGCGATATCATTGAACAGATGGAAGGACGGGTGCCACTGAACCTGGTGTTCCTGGATGCCTGCCGCAACAATCCCCTTGCCGATAGCTTGAAGCGGGGTCTCAAAGGCAAGGGCCGCGCGGCGTATGTTGGCCGGGGGCTGGCGCGCATCGAAGGCGGTGGCAGGGACACGCTGATCACCTTTGCCGCGGCACCGGGTGCGGTTGCGGCGGATGGTGTGGGGCGCAACAGCCCATTCACGGCGGCCCTTCTCAAACACATGGAGACGCCCGGCGTCGAAATCGAGGTGATGCTGAAGCGGGTCACCGGGGACGTGCGCCGCTCGACAAGCGCTAAACAGGAGCCGGAGCGTCTCTCGCGGCTGACGACGGAGTTCTATTTCAAACCGCGCAGCATTGCCGTCGAGGCGAAGCCCGATGCCGGCGGAAAGCCGACCGAATGGCCTCCATCGGTGGATAACAAGGCTGTCGAACTGGCCTACTGGGATTCGGTGAAAGACAGCAAGGATGCTGAAGATTTTCGCAGCTACCTTCGTCAATTCCCCGATGGCGTCTTCATCGATCTAGCAGAGCGCCGGATCGAGCGGCTTGAGAAGCAGAAAACAGAACAGCTTGACTGGCGGTCGCCAGCACGGGACCCGGAACGCGACTTCTGGGAATCGATCAAGGACAGCACGGACCCGGAAGTTTTTAAAAGCTATCTCGGGAAATACTCCAAGGGGATTTTTGCGGAAATCGCACGCCTGAAGATAAAAGAATTGTCTCCGGTGACAAAACCGAGCTTCAACTGCAAAACAGCACGCAAGATTACGGAGGTGGCAATATGCAACTCGCCGGAGTTGTCCAGGCTCGATGTTGAAATGTCGGCGCTCTATTTTGCGCGAAGGTCGGGACTAGGCGGCAATTACAAGCGCTCAATTGTCGACAGCCAAAGACAGTGGCTTGGAGAACGCAATGCCTGCGGATACAACAAAAAATGTCTTCGCCAGAAATATCTTGAGCGGATCCGTTATTTGGGAGGTTAATCTCAATCAGCATGGAAGAGGAATCCATGGCTGTTTTCCTGGCGCTGCCGTTTTCAGTGCTGCGCCGAGGTGTGAAGGACTGTATGTTCCTTGCGATGCTTTTCGCAGGTGCCATGCCTGTCCTAGCCGACTATTCCATTTGCGGCGAAAAGCCTACAATCTATCTGGATATAGGGCATACGGCAAAAATGCCGGGGGCAAAAAGCGCACGAGGCAAGCCCGAATACCTCTTTAATGATCGGCTCGTCCGGGAGATTTCCACGTCCCTTAAAAAGGAGCGCAAATTTGATGTCAAAATCATCAACTCTTCGGGGAAAAACATCTCCCTGAAACAGCGTTCAAAGAGCGTCAGGGCAATTGAAACAGGTATTCTGGCGTCCATCCACCATGACTCGGTGCAGAGAAAATATCTGAAGAACTGGACCGTTCAGGGCAAGAAACGGCGCTATAGCGACAGGTTTCAGGGGTACTCTCTATTCATCTCGGGCAGCGCTCCCTCCTTCAAGGAAAGCCGGAAGCTTGCCGAGTCGCTCGGGGCCCAGTTAAAGCAGGCCGGCATGCACCCAAGTCTCCACCATGCCGAAGCAATTCCGGGAGAAGGGAGGCCGTTGCTGGATGCAAGCATTGGTCTGTACAACTTTTACCGTCTAGCCATTCTCAAAAAGACACGCATACCCGCAGTGCTGATCGAGGTCGGAATCATCGTCGACAGGTCGGAGGAACTTATGCTGGAAACGCCCCGGTTCAGAAAGACGTTCATTGAAGCCTTCACGCGAGGCGTAAATTCTTATTGCGGATTGCATTGAAAGATACACGCTAATAAATTTGATCCTTGCGGGGCAATCTGCTGTGAGCTGCTCCCGGGAACTGAGTGTCCGCTTGTGAATCTGATTGCTATTGGATTGCTAAAATATTTACCGAGTGTTCGCTGTCAGGTGCGCCAAAAAACGAGATTGGCTGTGGCTTCTCGACAAACGTCCGGAACTTCTGCCAGAAGTTCTGGAACGAGCCGGCGTCCTATGACGTAGTCGCCAAACCAATGCGAGGCTTACAGGTCAAATAGCAAAGGGAAATAACGGCATGGGCGAAAGTTCAGCGAAGTCCGCTTCTCTAATCGGGTGTCATTGTCAAGCTCCGTGTGTTTCCGGCGTTTATTGTCAGCACTGCTTGGTTCACGCTTCTCTACGTGGTCGGCCTTGCGATAGGTGCAAGCTGCCACAAGCATTGGTCGGATCAGACTGGAGAGCCTCGCTTTGGCGATGCTGGCAGAGTCCGCTTGGGGTCAAAACCGGTCCTTCCAGCCTGCTAACCGACGAGTCCGTTGACCGTCCCCGAACAGACGAAAACATCGAAAAAGCAGAGATCGGCGTTTTAATGTCGGCAATGCATCTGACAACGGACCTGATCGGCGGTGACTCATTTGGTCTGTTGAGTGCCATTACCGGACATTCGGCCCTGCTCCAAACTCACCATGAGAAAACTCTAGGTCCCGGCCCGGATCAAAGGGTTCAGGTCACTTTGCCGGCCGATCATCTATAATCGTTCTTGTGATCAATTTCGAAGCGATAACAAGGAGGGAGAAAGCGTATGCCAGCCATGGGACGTCAATTGTGGATCGCATTGATTGGCTTGCTAACTCGAGCCGGCGATACTTTTCGGTTAACGTCTCACGGCTTCTACGAGGACGACTTCGTAACCCCAAAGTTTTTCGACATAGGCGATCACAGTGTCTCGGTCTTCGTCGTCTAACCGAGCACCGTTGAGGTTCATACACTCCAGGCGTAGTCGCCGGTCACCGAGAAGAACAACATCTACAACTTGGATGTCGGGCTCGTTGACAGCAATGTCATAGTTGTTAGCGAGCGTCTCGCGGATCTTGAGAAATCCCTCCTCATTGTGGATGCCGGTAACGACGTAGTGGGGCTCTTCAGCATCATCCAACAGCGTAAACATACGGAACCGCCGCATCAGGGTGGGGCTTAGGAACTGCTGAATGAAGGACTCGTCTCGATAGTTCGCCCAGACGTCCTTTAAGACGGATCGCCAATCTTCTGAGCCGGCGATGTCGGGGAACCATTCGCGGTCCTCCGGGGTCGGCTCGACGCAGATGCGCTGGATATCCCGCATCATCGCAAAGCCTAACGCGTAGGGATTGATCCCGGAATATTGCGGATGGTCGAAATCGGGCTGGGTCAAAACGTTCGAATGATGGTGTAGAATCTCTAGCATGGCACCATCAGTAAGCAGGCCCTTTTCGCTGAGCGCGTTGACGATCCAGTAGTGGACGAAACATGCGCAGCCCTCGTTCATCACCTTGGTTTGCTTCTGTGGGTAAAAATACTGCGCGATGTTGCGGACGATGCGCAGAACCTCACGCTGCCACGGCTCTAGGATCGGACTGTAACGCTCAAGAAAGAAGAGTAAGTTCTCCTCTGGCAAGTGTAGATCACGTTTGCGTTTACTCAGTTCCAAGTCGACCTCTGTGGGATTCAACCGGCCAGGTAGCGTGCGCCACAGATGGTTAATCGTTTGTTCCTCGAACTCGATCCGCTCACGTTGGCGCGCTTCCTCTTCGTTCAGTGACAGGCGTGGCCGACGACGGTAGCGGAACACTCCATTTGACGTCAGCGCATGCGCAGAGTCGAGTAGCATCTCGACTTCCGCGACACCGTAGCGCTCCTCACATTGGGCGATGTAGCCACGCGCATATTCGAGATAGTCGAGAATCCCCTCAGCGTCGGTCCATTGCCGAAACAGGTGATTATTTCGGAAGAAGTGGTTATGGCCGAAGGCAGCATGTGCCATTGTCAGCGCCTGCAGTGCCACGGTGTTCTCTTCGATAATGTAGCTAATGCAGGGGTTGGAGTTGATGACGATCTCGTAAGCAAGGCCGCGAGCCCCTTTGCGGTAGAGTCGCTCATGGGATAGGAAACGCTTTCCGAACGACCAGTGCCCGTACATAAGTGGCATGCCGTTTGATGAATAAGCGTCGAGCATTTGCTCGGACGAGATGACCTCGATCTGGTTGGGATAGATGCTTAGCCCAAGATCGCCAAGCGCTACCGCTTCGATCGCCTCATAGGTGCCTCGCATCGTGTCGAAGCTCCAATCCTCGCCGTCGAAAAGAGGTCTTCGTGTTTCAGGCATCGACCGCCGCCTCTGCCGGGCGCCGAGCGAACAGCTCGCGGAAAACCGGATAGATTTCCTCTGGCTGCGCAATGCGTTTCATGGCGAAATTTGGCCAGTGCAGGGCGACCTGGCGATAGGCCCGCCACAACTCGACGCCGTTCTCGTCGCTTGAGAACATCGCTGCTTCGGCTTCGCTGACAATTTCGATGTAGGCGAAATACTGGCAGAGCTTCATCAGCTCGTCGTTGAGGACTGCAATGCATCTTGCGGAGTCGCCGTGGAAATTTTCGCCGTCCGACGCCTGGGCCGCATAAATGTTCCATTCAGATGGGGAATAGCGTTCCTCGATCGCACGCTTCATCTCGGTCAGCGCAGTGCTGACCACGGTGCCGCCCGTCTCGGTGGACTGGAAGAAAGTTTCCTCATCCACTACCTTAGCGTTGTGTGTATGGCGGATGAAGACTAAATCGATTTTATCGTAACGCCGCCGCAAGAATAGGTGGAGCAATACAAAGAACCGCTTGGCAAGATCCTTTTCACGTTCGCCCATCGACGCGGAGACATCCATCAGGCAGAACATCACAGCGTTCGCGTTTGGCTCAGGGCGCTTGTCGAAATATTTGTAACGGACATCAAGCGGGTCAATATAAGCGATAACCCGTTGGCGGTGGAGGAGTTTCTCCATCTGCGCATGGAGCTTAGTAAGTTGTGCACGCTGATCCGGATTCGGGGAAGAGATCGTCTCGAGATCGAAGATCTCCTCTCGCAGTACCCGCAGCTCTGCATCACGCGGCCGTCGCAGCGCCAGCCGGCGGCCGAGTGCGTTCCGCATTGTGCGCTGTACGCTGATATTCGTCGGCGAGCCAGTAATGGAAAATCCGGCGCGATGCGACTTGTACGCTTGGATCTCTTTAAGGCTCCGTTTAATGAGATCTGGCAGCTCGAGATCCTCAAAGAAAATGTCTAGGAACTCGTCGCGCGAGACCACGAATAGGAAATCATCATCGCCCTCTCCATAATCGACACCTGTCGTACCGTGGCCCCCCTGCTCGGGTGGCTTCTTAATCTTGTCTCCCGACAGATATTCGCGATTTCCAATAACGACCCGCTCGCGACGGCCGCTATTCGCGGTATTGTGTAACGTCGGCTCGCGAAGGCCGTCTGCGGGTACGCAGACCTTCTTACCCTTGTCCACGTTAGCGATGCCACGGGTTCGAACGGATTGGTGCACTGCCTGCTTAATGTGTTTGCGGACCCGCCTGAGAAACCTACGCCTGTTACCGAGGCTCTTGTCCTTCGGATTCAGACGCCGGTCGATGAAATGGACCATCGCGCTAGCGCCTCCTTCAGGCTCAGCCGGATTTGTTCACACGCATGTACCACTCGACCAGCCGCCGGACCTGGCGCCTCGTGTAGCCGCGCGCGGTCATACGCTCGACGAACTCGTGATGCTTGGCGTCGGTTTCCTTATCGCGTTTGGCTCCGAAACTGATGATCGGAAGTAGATCTTCGACCTGGCTGAATATACGTTTTTCGATCACTTGGCGGAGCTTCTCGTATTTGCGCCAATCAGGGTTCCTGCCCTGATTCTCAGCACGCGCACGAAGGACGAACTTGACTACTTCGTTGCGGAAATCCTTAGGGTTCGCTATGCCGGCTGGTTTCTCGATTTTACCGAGTTCCTGCTCAAGGATCTCGCGATCAAACATCTGGCCAGTATCTGGGTCCTTATAGTCCTGGTCCTCGATCCAGGCGTCGGCATAACTGATATAGCGATCGAAGAGATTCTGGCTGTATTCTCCGTAGGACTCGAGGTAGGCCTTCTGGATTTCGTGGCCAATGAATTCGGCATAGCGGGGTGAGAGTTCTGTCTTCACGAAATTCAGATAGTTGCCCTCAGATTCCTCCCCGAACTGTTCGCGCTTGATCGCCTGATCCAGTACATACATCAAATGTACCGGATCGGCGGCAATCTCCTCTGTGTCGTAATTGAAGGTCTCTGATAGAATTTTGAAGGCAAAGCGCGTGCTGACTCCGGTCATACCCTCATCAATGCCAGCCGTGTCGTAATACTCCTGCATCGACTTGGCCTTTGGGTCGGTGTCCTTTAAACTTTCACCATCATAGACGCGGAGCTTGGAATAGAGCGTCGAATTCTCGTGTTCGTGCAGCCGGGTCAGAACACTGAAGCGTGCCATCATTTCCAGCGTCTCAGGTGCGCAATCGGCGTCAGCGAGCGCGCTTTCGTGTAGCAGTTTCTGGTAGATTTGCGCTTCCTCAGTAACACGGAAACAGTAAGGTACCTTGACGACGCTGATGCGGTCGAGGAAGGCTTCGTTGTTCTTGTTGCCCTTGAACTTCAGCCACTCGGCCTCGTTGGAGTGCGCTAGAATGAGACCGCAATAAGGCAGAGCGCCAATGTTTTCAGTTCCCGTGTAGCTACCCTCCTGGGTTGCCGTGAGCAGAGGATGGAGCACTTTGATAGGTGCCTTAAACATCTCGACGAACTCGAGAAGCCCTTGAGTCGTGCGATTGAGCCCGCCCGAATAGCAATAAGCGTCCGGATCGTCTTGGCTCAGGTGCTCGAGCTTACGGATATCAAGTTTTCCGACGAGAGAGGAGACATCTTGGTTATTTTCATCGCCGGGCTCCGTTTTGACGACACAGATCTGGCGAAGCTTCGACGGGTACAGCTTGACCACTGTGAATCGCGAGATATCACCGTCGAATTCGCCCAATCGCTTCACGGCCCAAGGCGAGATCGGCCCGCCCAATAAGCGTCTTGGGATGTTGTATTTGTCCTCCAATACGTCGCCCATCGGTTTGTCGTCGAAGAGCCCAAAGGGGGACTCGAAGATAGGGCTAATCTCTTCGCCCGCTTTTAGGACGTAGATCGGCTCCTTCTCTATGAGGTTTTTGAGCTTCTCGGCTACTGTAGACTTGCCACTGCCCACCGGCCCGAGGAGATAGAGGATCTGCTTGCGCTCCTCGAGTCCCTGCGCGGCGTGCCGGAAGAAGCCGACAATCCGCTCGATCGTCTCCTCCATCCCATAGAGGTCGTCGAACGCTGGGTATCGTTTGATGGTTCTGTTGAGGAAAATTCGGCCAAGCCGCTGATCGTTGCTAGTGTCAACCAACTCAGGCTCGCCGATTCCATTGATCATGCGTTCTGCGGCTGTCGCGCGCATTGTCGGTTCCTGGCGGCATCCTAGTATGTAGTCCTGCAGAGACATTTCTTCGACTGTTGCGCGGTCATACGCTTCAGCGTAGAGCGTGAACAGGTCCATCCGTTGAATCCTTTCCGTTTTGTCCACTATCGGCAAAATTTCGTTGTCGTCTCCTCTCAGTTAGATGGGTGCTAAAAGACCTTCATACCAATCAACATAGTTTATTTCGCGACTACAGAAGCCGAACCCAACGAACGCTTGTGGCAGCCACGCGGCTCTTCAATGGTTGCGGAAATCGCATGATTTAGTGCCGCTTCGAATATCTTAGTTTGGTAGATGCCTGGGCACCAACAATCTCGGATTCAATGCTTAATCATGCTGTGTGTTGCATCTAAATTACTGATACGCTTAAGTGGACAAACCTCTACACCCTACGGCAACCTCCTTGGACACAGCTATCAGGCCAGTCTATTGGCCCGGATGGATCGTCAAAGTACGTCGCCACCCTCACTTGTCTTCCATCATAGTGTGTGTCCAATAGAGCTGAAACGGCAAAAGACTTTGGCTAAGAAATGCTCCAGATCGCTAAAAAAACCCTTGCCAACATGGAGCCGTCCACACATGGCACAATGTGAACAAATTCGTTCCGCTGCGATGCGGCCGTTAAGTTGTCGACAATCGCCGTGCCCAGACCGTACCTCGCCAAGGCTGCGCTAGATGGTACTTATTATCCGACGGGTGGTGCCCTGCCCACTGGTTAACCGGGCCTAGCGTTACGCTCAGCAGAGTTGATCCTAATAGATAAACGACTTTCTCTAAAGGCGTTGATTGCGGAAGGTCTCGACCATGCTCAAGACACCCTATCTATTGTTTCTGGGCGACGCCCATGACGCGCTTTCGGCGAAAGTAGCGCGGGGCATTTACGACTGGCGGCCAGACTTCGCGCTAGGACAGCTGCGCTTCGACAAATGTCAGGCCGATCTCGGCATCCCTGACATCACCATCGAGGAAGCGGTCTCAAAGGGCGCCGGCACCATGGTGGTGGGCGTGGCGAACCGGGGCGGCTTCATCGCAGAAAGCTGGATCGTGGTGCTAAAGCAGGCTTTGGAGGCAGGGATGGACCTGGCGGCAGGGCTGCACGACAAGCTCGCAGACGTATCGGAGCTGCGCGAGACCGCCGCACGGCTGGACCGCAAGCTCTTTGACGTGCGCCATCCGACGCAGTCCTTTCCTATCGGAAGCGGTGCGAAGCGGGCCGGCAAGCGGCTGCTTGGTGTCGGCACCGACTGCTCCTGCGGTAAGATGTACACTGCGCTCGCCATCGAGAAGGAGATGCACGCGCGAGGCATGAAGGCCGATTTCCGCGCTACCGGGCAGACTGGTATCCTCATCTCGGGTGCGGGCGTCTCAGTCGACGCGGTGATCTCGGATTTTATCTCCGGCGCGGTCGAGACGCTGGCCCCCGCCAACGACCCCGACCATTGGGACCTGGTCGAGGGACAGGGCTCGCTATACCACCCGGCATATGCGGGCGTGACGACCGGTCTGATCCACGGCGCGCAGCCAGATGCCCTCGTGCTCTGCCACGAGTCGACGCGGACGCATATGCGCGGCTTGCCCGACTACCCAATCCCCGATATGGGCGACGTGATGGATTTGGCACTGCGCATAGCTCGACTGACGAACCCGAACGCCGAGTTCGTGGGCGTGGCAGTCAACACCACGAACCTCGACAATGTTGCCTCGAAGCACTTTCTCGTCCAGACCGAGGACCGCTTCGGCTTGCCCACCGTAGATCCGGTGCGTACCGGCGTCGGGCGGATCGTGGATGCGCTGAGATGATCGAGGTCACCTGTCGGATCGACAGCTTTCCGCTGAGCGAGGCTTTCACCATATTGCGAGGCTCGCGGACCAAGACCGATGTGGTGACCGTCAAGGTGCGGCCGGGCGGGGGAGACAAAAGGTCAATTTGTTGATGACCGAATAGTCCGTTCAGGGTCAACTTCGGTCCTTTCAGCCTGCTGACCGACGAGTCCGCTGACCGTCCCTGAACAGACGAAAACATCGAAAAAGCAGAGATCGGCGTTTTAATGTCGGCAATGCATCTGACAACGGACCTGATCGGCGGTGACTCGTTTGGTCTGTTGAGTGCCACAAGGAGACATTCAGCCATCCTATGACGAAACCCCCCCGCTCTCGACAGCATCCACATTGTGTGATGCCGGTGGAGTAGCCGTCCACGGCATCAAAAGCGGCCGTGGGCATGCTAACGAGCAGAAGTGGTTCTCAGCTAGATTGAATTCCGGAAGCATCTTCTTTTCCCGTTCCTGAATTGTCCTTATCCTAGCACGGTCGTTCAGCGTTGAGGGAGCAGCCGATATGGCGGCAACGGTTCAGCACAGTGGAGACCCCAAATGGGATGCCTTTATCTCCTAAGCCTCACTTGATCGTCCGGCCGCTCAACGGATTCAACGGTTACTCCAGCGTATTACAAGCACCCATCGACAAGACGCTCCCTCCGGGTCTTTTTGGACGTTACAGATATTCGTAGTGGCGAGTTGGGAAAAACGCCGACGAATGAACTTGGGAATTCAAAGAAGCTGGTCGTATGCCTCTCGGTGGCCAGTGCCGACTGGCGTTGGGTCGACAAGGTGTTTGCCATTATTAGGCGCGCGCGACGGCGCAGGAAGCGGTACGAGACAGATCCAAATCCAAAGCGCCCGGTGCGCATAAGTATTCGAAGAACCTGCGCGAACGCAGGATCCATGAAATCAACAAAAATTCCTTCTAGCCTCACCTCTAGGTGTGATGCGCGCTTGCGCTGGATTAGCTTAGACTTTAACAAAGGTCATCGATGCGACCGACAAAAGGCAATCAATAGCCTTCGATATTTGGTGTCCGTCGATGACCCAAAACTATGGTCTTATAAACTATGGTCTTAAAAGGAGGAATTACAATGGCGAAAACTGTCTTTAGAGCTGAAATGGATAAATGGCCGGAGGACCAAGCCGTTAAGACCCATAATCGGTGGCATCCGGACATTCCGTTTGTCGAGTGGTTCAAGCCCGGTGATGAATTCCGCGTCGAATGTTACGACTGGACCGGC
>BFAS01000223.1 GCA_008974985.1 bacterium MnTg02 | reverse complement strand
AACCACAGCCATTTATCGAGACGTTGCGCCTGAACCGTCATGATCTTTTGGACAACTCATTCGCTGAACCTTGCTCAAGATCTTCCTTGAGTTTCGCCAGAGCGGCGAACGTCGAATTTGGATCGATCGGCTTTTCCTGTTTCGATTTCTTGGCAGGCCTAGCCCTGGCCGTACTTTGTGGCCGATCCTCGTCTCTCCGTTTCGCGCGCGCGGGCTTCGCTGGCTGCCTTTGGGACGATTTGCGGACATGTCTTGTTTCATTATCGGAGCGCCTGCGCCGCCTTGGCCGCCAGATCTCTTCAGAAAGTTCGGCCTTGTCGTCTGCCTCATCCGGTTCGGACGTCTTTGGAGCGTCGTCACTCGCCACTAAATCCATCGCTGCGACTTCTGCCTTGCGGTCTTTATCGGCGGTTGCCACTATCTGGCGGTCGGCGTTCACACTCGTCTCGGCATCGGCACTACCGCTGGTCTCCTCAGTCAACGACGCTCCGGTCTCACTTGCTTTGGCATTGGAATTCGCTTCGCTCCCGGATTGCGCCGGCCGCTCCCGACGTTCCATTTTGAATCCCAGAGATTTGAGGATCTTCCCGATCTCGTCAGCGGAACAACCGAGGATCGACATCATCTCGGGTTGGATCTTGAATCCGCCGTCGCCGGTTGCGCCCGCAGGTGGAGACTCTGGGTTTTCTTGCCTCGCACGCCAAGCGGTCAGCGGACGTATCATATCAGCTAGCCGTTCGAGCATATCGATGCGAACGGCGCGCTCGCCACAAATATGGAAGCCGGCAGCACGATAAAAGGAGTCTTGCACCGTCTTGACCACAGGAATGGATGTCAGCCCGGCCCGCGGCGCAGATAGAATTTCCGTGACGCTCGATCCTGTCTGGGCGCTCGTCTTCAACGTCCACAATATGACGAGAAGCTCAGATGCGGAGGGTTTAAGCAGAACGGGGAAGTAGATATTAAAGGCGCCAAACCTTACGCCATATTTGCGGAGTTGCGCGCGAGCCGTCTGATCGAGAGAGCGGATTTCGTCGGCTACATCTTCGCGTTTCAAAATGCCGCAATTCTCTTTCAAGCGGAAAGCGATGCCGCGTGCAAAACCGGTGATATCATCAGCCTCAGAAAGAGCCAAAAGGGGTTGAAGCCGCTCATCGCAATATTGCGCGAGCCATTCTTTGAGCCGTGTGATGACCTTATCCCGATCAGGCCCGCTCAAATGCTCATCGGATAACAGCACCAGTTCCGGCCGTAGCTGGTTTTCCCCCGGGGATAGATAGGCAATCTCCTCGTCCCGCCATGTAACGCGACCGCCTTGCGTGAGCAAAAATGCGTCGGCTTTTGCCGCACATACGCCGCGCGCGCGCATCGCAAGCTCCGATGTCAAGACCTTAGAGGCAGCGTTACGAGCAGCGCGTCCATGAATTCCATCGGCGCTTGCGTCATGTGTAAACACAAACCCCTTGAGCCGTCCGACATAGTGATTTTCGACAAGGATCTCGCCATCGCTGGAAATTTCGGCGAGAAGGTCATCCTTATCTCTGAGCCGCTTCATGAGAACGGATGTTCGCCGGTCGACAAACCGCTTCGTCAATTGCGTGTGCAACGCATCGGAAAGCGTATCCTCGATCGCGCGTGTCCTCTCCTGCCAATGAACCGGGTCGGCAAGCCAGTCACTGCGGTTGGAAACAAAGGTCCAAGTGCGGATATGGGAAATACGTTGGGCCAGAGTGTCGATATCACCATCCGTCCGGTCCGCCTGAGCGACTTGTGTGGCGAACCAATCTTCCGGAATCCGCTCATTATCGCTCATAATGAACTTGTAGATCGTGGCGACGAGATCGCTATGGTTGGTCGTCGAAATTTTCCGGTAGTCAGGGATTTGGCAGGTTTCCCATAAGCGGCGAATTGCCGCCGGTGACGCAGCACTTTGTCTGATCTCATCGTCCAGGCTGACATTTTCAAGAGCAATCACATCGTCTGCCATGCGCGCCCGGGTCAGACGCTTGCTGTTTGGCGCTTTTTTTAGGCTCTCCTTGAGTCGAGCGAGCGATGAAAAGTCGAGATGTGATTCACGCCATTGCAAAAGTTTGACCGGTTCGAATTCGTGAACCTCGAGACGATTGATAAGCTCTGAGTCGAACGGCTCGACATTTGCCGTCACGCCGAAGGTGCCGTCGTTCATGTGGCGGCCAGCACGGCCAGCGATTTGTGCGAGCTCCGCGGCGGTCAGCTCGCGATGGAGTTTTCCGTCAAATTTGCGCTTCCCCGCGAATGCCACATGCTCGACATCCAAATTAAGCCCCATGCCAATCGCATCGGTTGCGACCAGATAATCGACATCACCGGATTGATAGAGGGCGACCTGTGCGTTTCGGGTTCTCGGGCTCAGCGCCCCCAACACAACGGCTGCTCCGCCACGCTGGCGTCTAATCAGCTCGGCAACGGCATAAACATCACTCGCGGAAAAAGCCACGATCGCCGAACGCCGAGGCAACCGGGTAATTTTTTTCTGCCCAGCATAGGTGAGCTTTGATAATCTCGGCCGGGAAATATGATTTGAACCCGGCAATAGATCGGAAATTGCGTCTCGCATGATTGACGAGCCGAGAAGCAGCGTTTCCTCCAGACCACGGGCCGCAAACAGCCGCTCGGTAAATATGTGGCCGCGTTCGGGATCCGCCGCTAGCTGAATTTCGTCAATGGCGAGGAAATCGACCTCGACATCGCGCGGCATTGCCTCAACAGTGCAAACATAGTAGCGCGGGTTTTTTGGCTTAATGCGCTCCTCGCCCGTGATCAACGCTACGTTCCGCGGGCCGATTCGCTCAACAACGCGGTCATAGACTTCGCGTGCAAGCAACCGCAAGGGCAGGCCGATAAGACCGGTGTCATGGCCCAGCATTCGCTCAATCGCAAGGTGGGTTTTCCCGGTATTGGTGGGGCCCAATACCGCAGTGACCCCATGTCCCTTGGTATGCCGTTTGCTGTTAATGGGCTCTATTTTCTTCGACATGGACAGTCTCCTGCCAAACTACGGTTAAGGCCGTAATCCCAAGGCGATGCTAAGCAAACTTTTAAGAAATTGAACAGACCTGGAACAAATGAAGTTCGAATCGCCGACATTTATCTATTCTGGTTTTGTTCCTGGCCATATCCTGTTGCCCTTTTTTTGTGTTCAACGAATTCTAGATCCCATGAGATGAACCCCAGTTCATCTCATGGGATCTAGTTCTTTGTTTTTAAGTATTTTCCGCGCAGAAAACCGCCCATACTTTTCCTGAAAATGCTCTAGGCTGTATACGCCAACAACCATTGGGACCTGAATGGAGACCAGAACGAGTGTGCGAGAAAATCATGGTCGAATCTAGAATATGCAACCGTTAGATTTGGGTTGACCACAACATGTCATAAATCATTTCCCATTTTGATCGATGTTCGAAAGACATTGCACTCACGACAGGAGCCGTACGCGACTGAGCGTGTCTTGTGAGATTGACAGCAATCCCATGGCGTAAAAAGCCGCTGCATATTATCGGGATCTTTATAGGCCCACTATTGGTTCGTTGCTATTGAACGAAAGCGGTGCGACCGCGCTCGGGCGTATCAACCTCAAAAACAGTCGTTGTTAAGGTCGCGTAACCGATCGGCGTCGGTACGACGATGTGATAGGGCACATAGAGATTTGCGGCCGGCATTGGGACGAGCCACACTTCAATATTCTCGGTCTTCACCATGAATTTATGGGATTTCCTGTGTGGCTTATGACCAGCGATAGGCACATATTTTATGCGGCATACATAAGCCACGCCTTTGTAACTATTGACATTCTCATTTTTGAGCTGAACGGTTTTCTTGTATGACAGAATAAGATCGTAACGCTCCTTGCCGTCGAATATCGGAATACGCCTTTTGCACGCCGTCTTGCCCGATTCCGACGCCGGGCTGACCATGGTCAGTGACATCAAGGCACTTAAGGGGTCGATAACGCCGCGCATATGCTTTTCTTCGACCGGCACCCGTTTCTTAGACGGTTTGGTCGGCGGCATGGAGACGATCTGCGAAACCGCACCCTTCGCAAACTGCATGTTTAGACGCGCGGATTTTCGGCGGGTCTTATAATTAAACGAGAACGATGCTGGTTTTGGCTTACCCGAATATACAGAGCCGCTGCTTTCGGATTTGCCCGACCATTTGAAGAAAACCCCCTTGAGAACCGAGAGTTTAAGGACTCCTTGCATATTGTATTTGCGCTTGGAGAAATTAGACCAAATCTTAAAAACTCCGAGATTGAAGCCTCGGAAATTTACCTTATAGACAGCGTGAATTTTAGCGTCGGATTTCGCGGCAAACGCTCCGCCTGAAGCAAAACAGACTGCAGAAACGCCTAAAAGGACGCCAACTGCGGTACAATATAAGGCTTTCTTAGAGTACATCAACGACACTACACGCATCCGCCGCCCCTGAAATTACGCATTAGAATAAAGAGGCAATTGCCTACTCTCGCCCTAATCCGCGAATTCGTCAATTCTATGGCTCCGCCCCTGTCGATGACAGCGATGAGGACGGAACCGCGCCGATCTAGTGCAATAGCGGAGAATACTTAATACTGGATAAAAGTCCGTTTCAGAATGAATGGGGAAACGTAAATAGCTTAACTCTTGTTATCTGACTTGACGGGCTCTTGGCCAAAAGAGTATATCACACGCCGTAGCCGCGCTCATTTCGCGCGCTTAATTTTTCGGAAAGCTTTTGAAAGATTGTCCAACGTTTGTGCGGCTTGAGCTGCGGGCGTTGGCGGGGAGAGAGAAGTTATGGCTCGGCGTTGCGAACTCACAGGCAAGGCAGTCCTTACCGGCAACAATGTGAGCCACGCTCATAATAAGACGCGTCGGCGATTCTTACCGAATTTGTGCAATGTCAGCCTATTAAGCGACTCCCTAGGCCGCGCCGTCCGGTTTCGTGTGAGCGCGCACGCATTGCGCACCGTTGACCATCGTGGCGGTCTGGATGCGTTTCTGTTGAAATCCCGCGACGGCGAGCTGTCACTCAAAGCCCGGCGTATTAAGCGGGCAATTTTGAAGGCTCAAAGCAACGGCGAACCGGCGTCGGCCGAAACATCTTAACGGCCGATGAATAGAGCCCATTCGGACGGAAAACCGCCCACACTTTTCCTGAATATGCTCTAGTTCGTCTGCATTGGCAGCACGAATTGCATCAACAGCGTGCTCTGAAAAAAATTAAAATTATCGTCGGAAATTAGAGTAATCACCGTTTCTCCAAGGTGGGAACGATGGGCGGCAATGCCTTCCATATTGTCGATATTGAGATCACCTGACAATTCGAGCAAAATCTCTCCCGAAAGGTGAGCACCAGGACGAACATCCCTGGCCGCGACTTTTCGGATACGCATACGCAGGTCTCCAAGCCCGCGAAAACGCCGCTCGAGTATGAGCAAATCGCCGTCTGGCAGCAGCGCAACGCCGGTGACATCAAATCCGTTGAGGTTCTCAAGTTTAAAGGGGCCAGGTGCGGGTCCACCGATAAGCCAGCCCATCAAGTCGCCGGATTTCCGCTTGGGCCGTTCTGCGAAAGCAATAAGCGCTCCCTTGAGACGGCCCGTTTTGATCATGGCCAATCCCTCAAGTCCTTTGTTTCTACTGAGGCGCTTAGCGCCGGCCGGCAAGGGAAGCGAGCCTATTTGATCTGTTATGCCTTTCGGCCCAAACGCATATTTGACAATCCGATGGCGGCGCTCGAACGAAACAACAAGCGTTCCATTCGTGCCGTCCTGATCAACGATCGCAAGCCCCTCCGCGTCCGCGTTCTGCTTATCGGTGAGCGGCGCGCCATCCCTTCCGCGAAGCGGTCCGAGCCGGGCATTTCTCAGACCCTTGAGCCGCCGCCCATCATAGGCAATATCCGCCGACAGCCAGACGCCTTCATCGCTTATGGCGAACAAATGTGTGCCGGTTTCATCAATCTCAAGACCGGAGAAACCGCCGAAATGGAGGGACGGCGCATTCAAGATAATGCCGCCTCGCCAAATCAGTTTTCCGAATTTCGTTCGCTCTGGCCGCTCCGAATCCAGTGAGAATTGTTTCGCTTCGATAGTGATGGATTGTGCCGCCGACAACGGCTTGTTTGTAGGCTCGGCGGAAACGGCTAAAGGGAGAGCGATCGTCAGAATCCCAACAAGCAAGACGCAGCCGATCTGACAAACTTGCACCCTTTGGTGGCGCGAATTGACGACGCGTTTCACCTTATCCATTCGTGATTTTCACAAGACCTAGAGCCCTTCGCTTGAGCAAAAATTTTTTCAGAATCTGATCAAAATTCATCGGCCTCAAATGCCAGAATTGAAGCACTAATGCAACTGACCCAGCGGTCTTCGTGGCGGCCGTGGCCGGCGGCGTTTGTCAGCGGTCCCCTGTTCATCGAACAATTCGGCGAGCTTGTCCGTCAAGGCGCCGGCGAGTTCTTCCGCGTCGGTAATCGTGACTGCGCGGCGATAATATCGTGTGACATCATGGCCAATACCGATGGCGACAAGTTGGACTGCTGATTTGCTCTCAATTTCCTTGATCACTTGGCGCAAATGTCTTTCGAGGTAGGACCCGGAATTGACCGACAGCGTGGAATCGTCGACCGGCGCACCATCGGAGATCACCATCAATATGCGGCGTTGCTCGGCCCGGGCGAGAAGACGCTTATACGCCCAGGCGACAGCCTCACCGTCAATATTTTCCTTAAGGAGCCCCTCGCGCATCATCAATCCGAGATTGCGCCGGGCGCGTCGCCAGGGGGTGTCGGCAGATTTGTAAATGATATGCCTGAGGTCATTCAATCGCCCAGGATCTTGCGGCTTGCCGGCGGCAAGCCATTCCTCGCGCGCGACCCCGCCCTTCCAGGCGCGGGTCGTGAAACCGAGAATTTCCACTTTCACGCCACAACGTTCCATCGTCCGCGCCAGCATATCGGCACAGCATGCCGCGACCATGATGGGTCTGCCGCGCATGGATCCCGAATTGTCCAATAGAAGCGTGACGACCGTATCGCGGAAATCCATCTCCTGTTCCCACTTAAAGGACAGCGGATGCATCGGATCAATTACGATGCGCGACAAGCGCGCGCCATCAAGCAATCCTTCGTCAAGATCGAATTGCCAAGCCCGATTTTGTTGAGCGAGCAGCCGCCTTTGCAGCCTATTTGCCAGCCGGGCGACTGCGCCTTGCAGGTTTTGCAAATGCTTATCAAGGAATGTTCTGAGCCGCTCGAGCTCCTCTTGCTCACAAAGATCCTCCGCGGCAATCGATTCATCATGCGCACTCGTGAACACTTTGTAGCCAAAGGCCTCGGGAGAATCGAGAACGGACATATCGGGACGCCAAGGTTGATCACTGGTCGGCCGTTCCATTCCTTCGCCGTCGCTGTCGAAGAGATCTGCGTCGGCAAAATCCTGCGCTTCAGTCGCCTCATCGCCATCGGCATCGAAAGATTCGCTTTCCCCCGACGCCTCTGCGCTTTCCGAATTGTCACCCTCTTCGGATCCCTCAGGCGTCCCTTCATCTCGGTTCGGGTCAGCTTGACCAGAGGCCTCTTGCTGACCTTCCAGAAGTTCGTCCGTTAAATTGAGCGCTGTCAGCACATTCCTCAGCAAACTTCCAAAAGATTGTTGATCGTCCAAGACGCTTTCGAGTTCGTCGAGAACCCGCCCGGCTTGCTGTTCAATCAATGCCCGCCAAATATCGACAACGGGCTGTGCTTTGGCCGGCGGACCAAGACCTGTTAGCCGTTCGCGGACGAGGAGCGCGAGGGCGACATCGAGCGGCGCCTCGGATCGTTCGCTGGTATTCTCAAAATTGACGTTGCTGTACTCGTCTTCGGTCTTCGCGGCGAGATTTTGCGCCATACCGTACATCCGATTGGCGCCAATCGCTTCAACTCGGGCATTCTCGACGGCTTCAAAAACGTTTCGGGCCATACCGGTTGCCGGCGCCAGGCGGCTATGAATTTCAGCATTATGGCAAGAAGCCATCAATGCCAGCATATCCGCATGACCGCGAATGACGGCGATATCTTTTCTGGTCGGCGCGCGTGGTGGCTCCGGCAGACGCACCGTTTGGCCTTCGAGCGCAGGCGGCTCGGGACCATAGACGATTTCGAGCGATTCACTGCCAGCAATGGAGCGCGTGGCTTGTGCCAAGGCGCGCTTAAAGGGCTCTGTAGGACTTTCTTTGCGTCGCGGTGAAACCACCATACCGCAGCGTTCCTAGCTCAAGGCCACATTGGCGGTCGATTCGGGTAACTCTTCGCCAAAGCATCGCTGATAAAACTCGGCAACAAGTCCCCGTTCCAACTCGTCGCACTTGTTCAAAAAACTCACCTGGAACGCAAAGCCGATATCGTTGAAAATTTCCACATTCTCAGCCCAGGTAATCACCGTGCGCGGACTCATAACCGTCGACAGATCACCATTCATAAATGCGTTGCGGGTCAGATCCGCGACGCGCACCATTTTTGCGACCAAGTCGTGGCCTTTCTCGCCACTAAAGGACTTGGCTTTAGAGAGAACAATGTTCACCTCATCATCATGCGCAAGATAGTTGAGCGTTGCCACAATGGACCAGCGGTCCATTTGTCCCTGGTTGATTTGCTGCGTGCCATGATAAAGGCCGCTCGTGTCGCCGAGCCCAATCGTATTGGCGGTCGAGAACAGACGGAAGGCGGGGTGCGGCTGAATCACCTTGCTTTGATCGAGCAATGTCAGCTTACCGGAGACCTCTAAAATCCGCTGAATGACGAACATCACATCCGGACGCCCGGCATCATATTCATCGAATACGAGGGCCGTATTGCTCTGCACCGCATAGGGCAAAATGCCTTCGCGGAATTCGGTGATCTGTTTGCCATTCTTGATGACGATTGCGTCCTTGCCAATGAGATCGATGCGGCTCACATGGCTATCGAGATTGATACGGATGCAAGGCCAATTGAGGCGGGCCGCGACTTGCTCGATATGGGTCGATTTTCCGGTACCGTGATAGCCTTGAATCATAACCCGGCGGTTATGGGCAAAGCCGGCCAGGATAGCGAGCGTCGTCTCTCTATTGAAAAGATAGTCTGAATCAATCTCGGGAACATGCTCGTCGGTCTGCGAATAAGCCGGCACTTCGAAATCAGAATCAATGCCGAAAGTTTGACGCACCGAGACCGTCATATCCGGTACACCGGCAACGTCTCCACGCTGTTCAGCTTTCATATGGAAGGAATCCAGATCGCTATTGTCAACTTTTGTCGCTGCTTAATTATTGAGCACGATTGACGTGCGATATCAGTCTAGCACAATCCCGACTGCTTCAAATAGTTGTAGGCTTGAATGATTTCACGAAGCCTATCTTCGGACTCTCTATCGCCATCATTGAGGTCAGGGTGGTGCCGTTTGACCAACGCTTTGAATCGCGATCTGATGTCCTCGCGCGTCGCACTGTCATCCAAGCTGAGTGCACGCAGGGACTTGCGCTCCAAATTCCGAATTGGCCGCCGTTTATCAGCATTATTTTTGTTTGCGAAGGAACCGCCATCGCCGAATAGCCCATACACGTCGTCGGCAGCAATCCCACTGGGAAAGCCGTTCGGCTCAGCCGTGTTTTCCTCAGATGCGTTCGTTGGACCTTGAAATCTCTTCGAATTTACGCCCACCGACCAGGTTGGCCTATGACCCGTTACGGCCGCTTTCTGAAATTTAGCGACTTCCTCGTCACTCATTCCTGAAAAGTAATTGTAGGTCTTGTTGTAAGCACGGACATGCTCAATGCAAAACAGGAAATATTCTCCATCGCGTCCGCGGCCCCTGGGTGCACGATGACCACCTCGGACCGCACAACCTGGCCAATCGCAAATTGGCACATCCTTTCGCGCGCTGGCCTCCGGCTTGACGCGAATGCTATCAAAATATTTCGAGTTCAGCTTCATCACTCAAAGTATGATATCTCTATGCGTCCAGCACAAGACAAGCCTGCTCGTTTTATGCCGAAACCGCGATTGCGATGTAATGGTTCTAACAAAAAAATGTCATTGAAACATTAGAGTAGGCGCTCGATCAGGACATTGGGCCTGTGAGATTAGACAAACCAACTTCCAAACGGATATTGACAAAGATATCCCCGACAACGTCGATGCTGCCTCTAATCAGTTGTTTTATATGTTATTTTATCCTTTGACGAGCGAGAAATTGACAGCAAGACAGGTGTCCAGACTTATCGAATTCAAACGCCGGAAGCGACGATGACAGTGCAAGACACGATAGAGCAAAAATTGCGGGCCGCGTTGGCGCCGAGCCAAATGACGATTGTTAACGAATCTCATCTCCATCACGGTCACAAAGGGTCTCCGGGCACCGGCGACAGTCATTTTCGTGTCGAAATCATCTCTGAACGGTTTCACGGTACGTCCCGTATCGAACGCCATCGCATGGTGAATGATATCTTGGCAGAAGAGCTTGCCGGGCCAATTCATGCCCTTGCCATTCGGGCCGCTCCGCCGGAAGACGCGGCCAGTTGACTGCTGTGTAGCTTCTCTGCTGAATTTTCATTTATTCAATGATTTGATCCTGAGCGCCGTGATCTTATTCCGCTGGCGGCGCAACACTTCCAGACGGTAGCCATAAAAGGTGAACGCTTGCCCAGGCTCGGGAATAGTTTGTGCTTCATGGATCACAAGACCGGCGATGGTCGTTGCTTCATCGTCGGGCAAGGACCAGTCCATATGGCGGTTAAGATCCCGTATCGGCACTGAGCCGTCGACATTGACCGTTCCGTCAGGCTGAGGCCGAACGCCTGGAACATCAATATCGTGCTCGTCTGCGATTTGACCGACAATTTCCTCGAGAATATCTTCCAGCGTGATGAGCCCCATAACCTCGCCATACTCGTCGACAACCAAGGCAAAGTGACTTTTGCGCTTTAGGAATTCATTGAGCTGATCCTGCAGGCTCGTTGTATCCGGAACGAACCAGGATGGAGCGCTGAGCTTGAGGACGTCGAGCTTATCAAGACGCCAGTCGGCCGCGTTAAGCGCGCGCAACAAATCCTTGGCATGCAGAATGCCGACAATATTGTCGGGCTGTTCGCGCCACAAGGGCAAGCGCGTATAAGGACTCTTCAACACTTCATCAACGATTTGACGGGGCGGATCATCGGCATTG
>BFAS01000222.1 GCA_008974985.1 bacterium MnTg02 | reverse complement strand
CGTAATAATCACGGTATTGCCGCTGCGGCGCGTCTCATAGCTAACCATCTGATGGAGATTAAGAACCACTCGTGTGCGACCATTCGCTTCCGCCGTCAATATTGTAGCCAGAGGGCCGAGATTGACGTCGCGACGTCGTGACGTGAGTCCGAGAGCCGTGTCAGGCAAATCAAGAGCGATGCGAGCCGGGTTATCAATAGTGAACGCAAGTGGCTCAGGCGCCGTTCCGCTCATGATCAATCGGAGTTCTATTCTTTCCCCGGGCAAACTATTGACCTGAATGTCCTGTAGCCGGTTACCCTCCTGTGCGTTTGCCGTCATCCCCACAAACACCAGCAACAGAGCCTGTGACGAGGCAGCCAGCTTTAGCACCATGCGGTGACCGACCGTCTGTGTGTTTTTGAACATCATTCCTATTACTCCCAGTTCCGTTCAGGCATCAGTTTGAAAGAGCTATGGCGGCATCCCTTTCTATATAACCGCCGATCCCGTCAGAGATAATTTCAACCATGTCGATTTCTGATTCTGTAATCCCAATAATTCGTCCGTCATTCTGGCCCATGAAGTTGCCAGGTATGACGCGGTGAATTAAGCCGTCACTTGTTTGTATAAGGCCGTACATCGATTCTCCGATGTACAGTGTGCCAACCATACGCAGCGTATCAAGCGGGAACCCCTCGAGAAATTCAGGGCTCCGGTCCGTATCGGGGCGCGGTCCACGACCAGAACCCGTGGCGGCTGCTTGTGGTGTGTCAGGTACGAAAGGTGAACGCACGCCTTCGTCGTCCGCGGCGTAGGAAAATATTTCGTAAGGCGTGATTTCCGGAAGGGGATCAATGCGGCCACCCGCGCGCAATTTGACCTCGGTGATGTACTCGTCCAGATCGTCATTGTCACCGGAGCAGGCGATCAATCCCGCCGCGATCAGCACCAATATCAGGCCATTACGAATCGAATGAAGAGCATTCATTATTTCTCTGCCTCCTCGTCGAGATAGCGGTATGTTTTCGCCGTTACTTCAAGACTCAGGCGATCAAAACTGCCCTGAGCTTCGGGCGTAATGCTGATGTCATGCAATGTCACGATACGGGGCAGGGATGCGATACCGCTGACGAAGTTTGCCATTTCATGATAACCGCCCGAAAGCCGGATCTTGATCGGTTTCTCGGCGTAAAAATCTTTTGGAATTTCTGGCTGCGGCTGGAATAGCTTTTCCTGCAAACCTGCCGCGAGGCCGGTTTGCGAGATATCGACGATCAGGCTCGGAATCTCCGTTTCACCGGGCAGTTGCCGCAACATCGTTCCGAACGACTGCTCGATCTGAGACAGCTGCCTTTTATAGGCATCGTAATTGGCTGCCTTGCGCTGTTTGTTCTCGAACGTAACACGTAGATTCTGTTCGTCCTCTTGTGCTCGGCTCAACTGGGGCGCCTTGTCTTGGATGATGGTCCAGTAAATGCCAAGGCCCAGTACGACTGAAAATACGAGAACGATCAGTGCGGCGCGAAACAAAAATGGCCAGCGACCAACGTCGTTGATGTCCAGGCTCTGTAGTTCTTCAACGATGTTCATCTCAGGTCCTCCGAAGCATCTTTCGCATGCTCCTGTTTGACATAGACAATGAACTCAGCCTGCCGCGAAGAGCCTTTTGACGTTGTTTCGACTCGATCAACCTCAGGGTCCATCATCCATGCGGATGCGTCGATCTGGCGCATCAGAGCCGATACGCGCGTGCTCGACTGGGCGATTCCGCGAAGCTCAATTCGCGATCCCCTCTGCGTCATGCCGGTAAGATAAACACCTTCGGGAAGTTGCCGGGCGATCTCGTCGAATAAATGTACGATCTCCGGACGGCTCTTTTGCAGCTGTTCGATAATTTCCATACGGGCCAGCAGGCGTTCTTTTTGCCGTTCGAGGCCATCGATCTCTTCAATGCTCTTCTGAAGCTCGGCAATTTCGTCATTCAACCGTTGATTGCGGTCATCCTGGTTGTCGATCATCTGTGAATAGATGAACAACACTGCAAGTATGCAAGCAATTGCGGTGACAACCCCGCCAGCCATCGCGACACCGAAATCACGTTGCCGCTTTTTGCGTTCTTCCTCGCGCCAGGGGAGTAGATTAATGCGTGGCATACTAGTCGAAGCTCCTCAGTGCAAGACCGCACGCAGTCAGCAACGCTGTTGCATCTTTGTGCACGCCCTGTGATTTGGCTTTGGATGAAATTTTCATCTGACCGAGTGGATCGCCGATCTCGGTCGGGATGCCGACCCGGCTTGAAATAACGTCCGAGATACCAGGAATATTGGCGCAGCCGCCGCACACAAGAATCATGTCCGGCTGCTCGCGACCGCCACCTGATGCCAGGTAGAACTGCAGCGAACGACTGACTTGTTGGGTCATGTCATCGATGAACGGCTCGAGCACTTCGGGCTGATAGTTACTCGGCAGTCCACCCTGTTTCTTCGCGCGGCCCGCATCTTCCATCGACAGGCCGTAGGTACGCATGATTTCCTCAGTAAGCTGTTGCCCACCGAAGTTGAAGTCACGCGTGTAAATCACTTTGAGATCTGAAAGCACGCTGAAGGTCGTGCTGCTCGCGCCGATATCGACAACAGCAACCGACTGTCCCATTCCGTTCTCGGGAATCTGGTGGCTTAACAGGGCACAGGCGTTCTCCAGCGCGAAGGCTTCAACGTCGACAACATGAACGTTTAGACCGGCCGCGTTGACGGCCGCCTGACGCTGATCGACATTGTCGGTACGCGTCGCGACAAGCAGCACATCCATGAGCTCCGGATCCTTCTCATTCGGTCCGACCACTTCGTAGTCGAAACTGACTTCCTCCATCGGAAACGGAATGTACTGGTCGGCCTGAATTTCGACCTGACCTTCGAGATCTCTTTCGGAGAGGCTCGAGGGCATTTGAATGACCTTGGTAATGGCAGCGTCACCGCTTATCGCTACAGCCACATCGGTCGCTTTTGCGCCGGCCCGCTTGACGGCGCGGCGGATCGCTTCACCAACGGCTTTAGCGTCAACAATTGCTTTTTCGCTGACCGAGCTCGGTGGTGTAGGCTCCGCAGCGTAGGCCTCGACTCGAAAACGCTTTCCACTCTGGGAGAGCTCAATCAGCTTGACCGACGATGTCGTAATATCGAGGCCCAACAGCGGTAAAGATTTTTTGCCGAAAAACACGTGTTTTTCCTTCTAGGTCGGTAAGTTGCGAGCCAAATGTAGTCTGGACCTGAGCAATTCCATTTAACTATATATCAACAAAATGTTAAATAAAACGTGACTTTGTTCACGATCCAGCGATCCGTATGGTACTGCTGGAG
>BFAS01000221.1 GCA_008974985.1 bacterium MnTg02 | reverse complement strand
TTTGATTTCCTAAGACGTGTACACCTCAGGCGTGGCGATTATTCCCACGTCGCACTTTTTCTTTTCTTGACGGTTCAAACGGCCACCGCTCAATCGCTATGTTTGCGGCCACGGCCGTGATCGGGACATCATCTTCTCAAAATATGTCCATTTTTGTGAGATCTCCGCACCTGATTTTGGCACACGACCAACGGTCCTTATCTCGCTGCACCGGAGGATTTTCGCTTCAACCACCATACGGTGAGTTGGCGCCGCCAGCGTCGAACGGCCGGTAAATCAACAGATAGGACCAGCAGCCCGAGGGGAATCATCCAAAAGCCTAAAATAGGCAGGAAGCCCAGAATACCGCCGATAACAAGGAGAAAACCGATGATAATTCTCACCAATTGCGATCTCGGCAAGCTGAACTGCCGATCTCCAAGCTTGACTTTCGGATTCATCCAAATCTCCCAACGATCAATTGAGCTTAATCTAAGCGTGGCCGAAATCGAATGCACGTCTTTCGAGGTATGAATGCATCCGTCAAGACACAAGAGCACGATCTAGGATTGGCAATCAGCCCTCGATTTTGCTATAGGGGGTCCGCGAGGCCCTGAACGATTCAGGGTTCAAGTTCCCCGGTAGCTCAGTTGGTAGAGCAAGCGGCTGTTAACCGCTGGGTCGCTGGTTCGAGTCCGGCCCGGGGAGCCAATCCCATCTTAAGTCATTGAATTTCAAAAAATTTCCTGTTTTCAGGGGCTTATAAACCTTGCTGTTACACAGCAAGGTATGACTGAGATGCTCGAATTTCCTGGTATATTCCGTAGAGGAAATGTCTGCGCTGAGCAGCTTGCAGGCAACTCACTGATCGTATGACAATACACAACCTTCGTTCCCTCTCCCCCCTCCTGACGCTAAAAGTGTAGGCTCTCAGGGGCGACAATCGCCAGATTCCTGTTGAGGCAACAATGCTGAATTTTTCAAACGAGAGAAGATCGGCGAAGCGAGCGATTTAGGGAGCAATCGGGCTTAAGTAACGAATATTGAAAAGGGTGATCGATGTCATGCGCTGGATTCGATCGATTTTGAAATTTGCTACATTCTTTGCCCTTTTGATCTCTGGGAACATTTCTCATCCCTCTGTGCTTTTGGCAAACAGTGAATTGCGCAAAGCTGATCATGCTTTCAATGAAGGCCGGCTGAGGGAAGCTTTTTCACTCTACAGCACGCTCCGAAATGAAGCGATCAAGTCAAAAGACCGCCAGTTTGCCGCAGAGATGCTCAACAATCTTGCTGCAGTAAACTTGCTGAAGGGCGATTTGAAAGGCCACAGAGAACTCACCTACCGGTCTCATCGTGAAAAGTGGCGCAATTCCTCTCTTGTTCGATCATTCAACGATGAACGGTCGAAAGAGAATTTGATCGTCAATGGAAGTTTCGAGCAAGGGCTCACCCCGCCGTGGGGGGGTGGACAATATGAAAGCGGCCTGGATTCAAGCCGTCAAAAACGTGGGATTTGGTGGAACAGCGGCGGCGCCAAAGCCTATATGAAAATTGATACGGCGGAACGTGCCGATGGTGAACGCTCATTGCGAATCCGAAATTTGTCGGCACATGCGTCTCATGTCTTTACCACCACGTCACAGCGGATTGATCGGCTGAAAGCGAATGACATTTATCGCATCTCATTTTCGTATAAGGCTGAGAATTTTGAAAAAGGTGCCGCGAGCATAGCGATCGATGCCGGATGGAATAGGCGTATCAATATACCTCGTGGTGATACGAATGGATGGAAGCGAATTTCAAAGACCATTAACATCGGTCAGAATACTTACATTGATTTCCGCATCATTCTTGAAACTCCGAGCAGCCTCTGGATCGACGACATTAAAGTCGAACACGTGCCAATGGCTGCCGCCCAACCCATTCAACAGGCCGAAGCCCTGTTTGATCAGGGGCAGTGGAAAAAAGCCGCTGCATTCTCTCAAAGTTTAATTGAGAACCCCAAACAGTCTAGGGAGACCCATTGGATAGCGAAGAGCATCCTGGCGCGCATCGGACGAGAACATGGAGACTTTGACACTGCGCAGGCCATGCTCGAAGAACTTGCGAATGATGGCTACAGACTTGCCGACGTCGAGCTTGGAAAATTGAACGCGGAAATTGGAGACCTGCAGCAAGCTATTGCTTTTTATAAAAAAGCGCTGAAACATTTTAAGGGTGACCAAGCCACCATCGGGCGTATCCATGGCCAATTGGGGCAAGTTTATCTACGCCAAGCCCAGTCGTATAAAAGCGGCGCCGCGCGCATCGCTTATTTGCGTGCCGCCCAAAGGTCGCTCGATTATTTCCTAAGAATAATGAAAAATATTGGTGACCGGTATGAAGTCATAAAGGTACGGCGAGGCATTGCGACGGCGCACCTCGTTGCAGGAAAACTTGATGACGCAATGAAACAATTGCGATCTGCACTGCAAGAAATTGCGCCGTTCAAAGATCCAAATCTTGAATCAGATATTCAACTCCTTATGGCCGAAGTTCTATTGGTTAAAGGAAATCATAAGACTGCCCTGAGACGTCTCAACGCCTCTGTCGTGACAAAACGCCGTCTCGGCGATCAACTCGGATTGACCAAAGCGTACGAACTTATCGCAAGAGCCACACTGAAGTCGGGTGATCTCTCCGCTGCCCACGAAGCTTATAATAAAGCGGCGTCTATTCTCGAGTCTGGGGTTGGAAACCTTACACAGCTTCCAACGGAACAACTCAAACAGTTTGTCGATCAATTCGATCGCGTCTATCGCGGATTTGTGTCGACCGCATTCGCCAAATCAAAATCTGGCGGGCGTCAGAAAACATTATCCAACCAATCCTTCGCTCGAGCCCAGTGGGCGCTCCTGACATCGGCTGAATTGGCTCTCCTGCAAATGAGTGCACGATTCGCTACGCAGGACCCTACCCTTCGCCGACTCATCCGCCATCGCCAGGAACTGATGGCGAGACAAGCGTCTGCAAAGCGCGCCTTAGTGATGGCCAAAGCAGCTCCAAAAGAAAGAAATACCGTGTTCAATTTTGAGCTGTCTCAAAAAAGCGTGTCTGAATTGAATGTTGCAGTAAAAAATGTGAATGAAAAACTCTTTAAAAAATTTCCGTCTTACGCTTCTCTTGGTATTCCCCGGCCCCTTTCGACAGACTCGACACAAAAGCTTTTGGCGGACGATGAAGCCCTTATTTTGTTCCTTGTTGATAAGGAACACACATATGTTTGGCTGGTCACAAAGAACGATGTCAATTGGTTCCGCGCAAATATCGGCGAGGAAACTCTTTCACGCGATGTGCAGGCCTTGCGTTGCGGACTTGATGCTTCAAATTGGACGGATCCCTCAAAATGGCCTGAAGATACTCAAAATGCCAAACGTCAAAAACGCGAACAAAACGCGAGACGGAAAGCTTGTAAAAGCCTATTGGGCGTATCTGATTTTGACAAAATAAATCTTCCCTTTGATGCAGACAGAGCATTTAAACTGTACAAAAAATTGCTCGGTCCGGTTGCTCACTTGCTTCAAAAAAAGCAGCTCTTGATTGTCCCCTCGGGGGCTCTGACGCAATTGCCATTTCAGGTCCTGTTGACCGAAAAAATTAAATCATCAAAAAGAATTGTTGCCGCTGACCAATTAGCTCGAGCCAATTGGCTTATCCGAAAATTCGCGATTACAACCTTGCCTTCCGTTTCCTCTTTAGGTGCATTGCGCGGAAATCAACCTGCGAAAGACTCGAAGCAACAAAAACAATTTTTAGGGATCGGCAACCCATTGCTGATCGGTTACCCAGCCGATGCTGACAAAGCGAAGAAGGCACGCGAAATTAGGGGGTGTGCTGAAGCCAAATCATTGACGACAGCCAGCCTTCGAAACGTTCGAAGAAGTGTTGATTGGGGATCAACGAAAGGCCAACGTGCAGACATTCGTAAATTGCGGGAGCAACCGCCACTCCCGGAAACGGCTCATGAACTATGTGAAGTTGCTCGGGACATTCCAACTTCTGAAAAAGATATCATTCTTGGCGAGAAGGCAACGGAAACGACCCTGAAACAACTAAGCGCGCAGGGTAAGCTGGACAATTACAAAATCGTGCACTTCGCCACTCATGGCGTTCTGGCCGGCCAGATTAAGGGTACATTTGAGCCTGGCCTTATTCTGACACCACCCGAGAATCAAAACTCACTCAAATATGATGATGGTTATCTGTCTGCTTCTGAAATTTCGAACCTTAGGCTCAATGCAGAATGGGTGGTTTTGTCGGCCTGCAACACGGCAGGTGGCGGGGCTAAAGATAATGAAGCACTCTCAGGCCTCGCCCGGGCGTTCTTTTTTGCTGGAGCGCAAACGCTATTAGTTTCTCATTGGTCGGTAGAGTCATCAGCTGCGGTTGAGCTTGTGACAAGCATATTTAAGGCCAACAAGACGATGGGGCGGGCAAAGGCATTACGTATTGCCATGCTAGCGGTAATGAATAGAGGTGCCAAACGCAAAGCACATCCGGCCTATTGGGCACCATTTGTAATTGTTGGAGAAGGTTCAGCTATAAAATAACGACAGCAGCAATGATACATCTGGACAACGAAATGGGGGCTCCAACTTGAACAGCCTTGGGACACGGTCTGAACGTTTCCGATATTAACGGCCCCTGCGAAATGCCGAGCTTGACGTTTGCTATGAAATTTGAAGGACGGAATAGATGATTGACAGTAGCAGTCCTTTGCAGACTGACGGATCAAAGGGAAAGGGCATATTTCGATTGGTTATCATTTGTTCTGCTGTCATATCAGGGATTTTAATTTTTCTTTCCTCTCAACAATTATTACCAGAAGCTCCTGACAATTGGACGAACGATTGGCGGACACTCTTATTCTCCGAACATGCTCCCGAACAGCGTAATGACATCGTTGTGCTTCTCATTACTGAGGACACGTTAGCCGATTACCCCTTTCGGTCACCGGTCGATCGCGGGCTCCTTGCTAATCTGATAAAAACTCTCGATGAAGCCAAGCCATCTGTCATTGGTCTAGACTTTATTTTCGATCGCAAGACCTACGAAGATAAAGATAATTCACTCGTTAGCGTGTTGCGAAAAACGCAAACTCCGATTGTCCTCGGAGCTATTGATCGGCGATCTCATAATGTCAAAGAAGCCAATTTTAGATTTCAGGATCAGTTCCTAGAAGAGACGCGCAGACCTGTCGGTCATTTATATTTTGCGCGCCGGAGTAACATGCTTGCGTTCGGTGATGAGGCCATTCGCGCCATCGCGCCTGCGTCACCTCCACCAAAGAAATGGAAAAGTTTCGCGGAAGAAATTGTGTCACAAGTTAAGGCGCCGCCTATCATTACATACCCGACGATTTCCTGGCTTCTACCTCCCAAAAATGCGTCGGCAGAGACGTTCGCCACGTTTCGCGTTCCCTCCCACAAGCCAGTAGAGGGGGCAGATTCAGAAGGTGTAATACCTGAAAGCTGGCGCCAGGCATTCAAGAATAAAATTGTTCTTGTGGGCGGTGAATTTGTCGATCGTGACCGGCACCTAACGCCTCTATCGGTCATGGATCGAAAACGGAAACCAGGTGTTCTTATTCATGCGCAGATTGTTGCCCAACTTTTAGACGGACGCTCAATTCTGACCACACCAAAATGGTCGGAAGCAATCATTGTTTTCTTGCTTACAGCCGTTGGCTTCTATTTGGGATACAGATGGAATTTTAAACGGTACGACCTATTGGTTAGTCTCATTGGTGTCATTGTTTTGGCCGCCGCAGGTGTTTTCTTTTTTAGACATTTTCATTTGCTCATTCCGCCAACAACTCTTTTTCTAGCTTGGGTTATTGGGGTGACAAGCGGACATTATAGCAATTTAGCATTTCGAGCATTCAGGATCGGATGAGGCTAAAGATGAAATATCGCTTTAGTAGATATTTGTTTGTTTTGATTGGATTTGCATTGCTTTCCGTCCCTCTCGATTTTGCCCATGCGGACCTGGAAGTCATTGAGTCCAACGCAGAGAATATTGATCTTGGAAGTGTCTATTCTGACAACGACCCGCTTAACGTTCCAAAAGACAGTGAAATCAAACTTCTGCACACGCCATCGAACAAAACATTTGTCATTAAGGGACCCTTCCGTGGTCAATACAAAGATTACAAAGCTCGGGATTTGAGTTTATGGGAAAAGATGTTCGGACCAAAAAAGGACGCAGAACCTCCAGTCGGGGGAACAAGAGGAGTCCGAATAAAATAATAATGTGGGCAGACAAAGCATCCTTTGGCGTCCTCCAAGGCTAGTCCGTGAGCCGTGAGTATCCGGCGAGCGCGCTGGCTCAGTTCCGCTGAAACATATCGCCATACCGTTGCAAATCTTATTGAAAACGCTGTCAATTATCGGCGCCGCGCCGGCGGCGGACTTGGCGCCGGGATCACCATGCCGCGATGATGGACACCTCAGAATCTCGCCGCTGACGGGAGCCTCTGATCATGGGGCTTGACCTTCCAGTTACTGGAAGCACCAAATCTAACATTAAGCCGTTACGAGATAGGGGAGCAGGAGCGTCATGAGCCGCAAAAGCGCAGAACAGCATCTCTCGCAAAAAAGCCGTGCCGAAGCGTCCGCCCCATCCGGCGCCGCTATGGGCGAGACCATCACAAGAGATCCCGTCTGCGGGATGAGCGTCTCCGGCGAGAGCCCGGGGCACGCCTTTGAGCATGCCGGTCATGATTACGCATTCTGCTGCGCCGGCTGCAGAGAAAAATTCATCAACGACCCAGACTCCTTTGTAGAGGCGGATGATCCTGTCTGCGGCATGAAGGTCAATCGGGCGACAGCGCAACACATGGTGGCCCATGATAATGAGCGCTTCTATTTCTGCTCGCCCGGTTGCAAGCAGAAGTTTGAACAGGCCCCCGGCAACTATCTCGGCGACCGGCCCGCTCCCGAACCGATGCCGGAGGGAACGCTCTATACCTGCCCCATGGATCCCGAAATTGTGCAGGAGGGGCCGGGAACTTGCCCAATCTGCGGTATGGCGCTCGAGCCGATGGGTGTTCCTGCGGCCGACGCCGGTCCCAATCCCGAACTTGTTGATTTCACGCATCGGTTTTGGATCGGTGCGGCTTTCACGGTGCCGCTTCTCGTAATCTCTATGGGTCCCCTATTCGGTCTGCCAATTCATAACTGGCTGAATGAGACTGTCGCCCAATGGATCGAGTTCATCCTGGCAACGCCGGTGGTGCTCTGGTCCGGCAAGCCGTTTTTCGAGCGCTGCTGGAGTTCGTTCAAAAATAAGAGCCCGAATATGTGGACTTTGATCGGGATCGGTGTCGGCGCGGCCTATCTCTTTAGCGTCGTGGCGACCGTTGCTCCCGGCATTTTCCCATCAACCTTCCGAGGACCCGAAGGCACCGTCGCAGTCTATTTCGAAGCAGCCGCGGTTATCATCATCCTCGTTTTGCTGGGCCAGGTGCTCGAACTCAGGGCCCGCGAGAGAACCGGGGGCGCAATCCGCGCGCTTCTTAATCTCGCGCCGAAGACTGCGAGACGCGTTTCTGCGGACGGCTCGGAGGAAGAGGTTTCACTGGACGCCGTCCATGTCGGTGACCGGCTTCGCGTGCGGCCCGGCGAGGCCGTGCCGGTCGACGGCGATGTCGTCGAGGGTCGCTCATCGGTCGATGAATCCATGCTGACGGGTGAGCCGGTTCCGGTTGAAAAAGTGGCTGGCGAGCCGGTCACCGGAGGCACGCTCAATGGCACCGGGACATTCGTCATGGAGGCAAAGCGCGTTGGCGCCGAGACCATGCTGTCTCAAATCGTGAATATGGTCGCGGACGCGCAGCGGAGCCGGGCTCCTATCCAAAAGCTTGTCGATGTCGTGGCCGGCTATTTTGTGCCGGCGGTTGTCAGCGTTGCGATCATCGCCTTTATCGCTTGGACCATATGGGGTCCTGCGCCCGCAATGGCTTATGCGTTTGTGGCTGCGGTATCGGTGCTTATCATCGCCTGCCCCTGTGCCCTGGGCCTCGCCACGCCCATGTCGATCATGGTGGCGACTGGCCGCGGCGCGCAGGCGGGTGTTCTGATCAAGAACGCGGAAGCGCTTGAGAGATTTGCGCAAGTGGACACGCTTATTGTCGACAAGACGGGCACCCTCACCGTTGGCGCTCCTAAACTCACTGATGTGATTGCGTTGGAAGGTTACGATGACGATATTGTGCTCCGTCTGGCGGCCAGCTTAGAACGCGGCAGCGAACACCCATTAGCCGAAGCGATCGTCAAGGGGGCGGAGAATAAGAAGCTTACTTTGGAGACCGCGCAAGACTTTGAAGCTGTGACCGGCATGGGCGTCAAAGGCCGTGTGTCCGGAACCGATATTGCACTCGGCAACGGAAAAATGATGGACCTCTTGGCGCTCGACATCGGCAGCCTTTCAAAGAGGGCCGACGATCTGCGCGCTGAGGGTAAGACAGCAATGTTCATCGCCATCGGCAAAAAACTAGCCGGCATGGTAGCGGTTGCCGACCCTATTAAGGAAACCACGGCTGATGCCCTAAAAAACCTACATGGCGAAGGTCTTCGGATCGTCATGGTGACCGGTGACAACAGCCGCACCGCTGAGGCCGTCGCATCTCAACTTCAGATCGATGAGGTTCATGCGGACGTGCTTCCGGGTGATAAGGCAAACATCATCAAGGACCTTCAATCCGGCGGCGCGAAAGTGGCGATGGCCGGTGATGGCGTGAATGATGCCCCGGCACTTGCTCAGGCGGATGTCGGCATTGCAATGGGGACGGGGGCGGATGTGGCCATCGAGAGCGCTGGCATTACGCTCGTGAAAGGTGATTTGAGAGGCATCGTTCGAGCCCGGCGGCTTGCGGATGCGACGATGGCTAATATCAAACAGAATCTGTTCTTCGCATTTGCTTACAACGCTTTGGGAGTCCCCGTCGCGGCAGGTATCCTCTACCCGGCCCTCGGCATTCTCCTGTCGCCAGCAATCGCCGCGGCTGCCATGAGTTTGTCTTCGCTCTCTGTTGTCGGCAATGCGCTGCGGCTGGGACGCGTGCGTTTGTAGGTGATGGGTTGATGGGAGCAGGCTTAGTTTATTCGCTCTGAATTCTGTAAAAGGGATCTAGGGAGACATTTCGTGTTGCATTTAGCCGATGCTTATCATTTCGGTTTTTAGGATACTGAACTCGGGAGATAATCCCTATGAACTCTGCCTCCGGACATTCAGGACATGGTCCGCCTGTCTTGTCGGGCGCCGACCCTGCAACGGCCAGGGCCTTGCGTATATCGGCCTGGCTTACGGGCATTTATTTTCTGATTGAACTGGGCATCGGGATTTATACAGGCTCGATCGCCGTCATTTCCGACGCCTTCCACACATTTTCAGCGGTAGGCGGTATCGTTCTCGCCATTGTGGCGGCGCGTATCGCCAGACGGCCGGCAGATTCGACGCGGACATTTGGGTCTTACAGGGCAGAGATTATCGGCGCGTTGCTGAATGGCGTGTTTCTATTTGTCATGGCCATCATCGTCATGGTGATGGGATATATGCGGCTGAGGGAACCGATTGATCTGGCCACAACCCCGATGCTGCTCGCCGCCGCAGGAGGCCTGATAACGGAAATCATATCGCTCAAATTGCTGCAATCCAGTCAGAAGGGCGATCTCAATATTCGCGGCGCCTTTTGGCATGTTGTGCAAACTTTCGTCGGCAGCCTACTCATCATTGTTGTGGCGCTGGTCATCCGCTTTACCGGATTTACGCCGATTGACCCCCTTCTTGGCATGGCGTTTGGCGTTGTTCTTCTGGTTGCCTCCTGGGGTATAATGCGCGACGCCTTACATATTTTGATGGAAGGTGCGCCCGAAGGGATGGATCTCGATCGCATTAGAGAAACTCTTTTGGCCTTGCCCGGCGTGGCTGACGTACATCACATGCACGCTTGGACGCTGACATCAAACCGGCACGTCTTTTCTGCGCATTTCCGCGTGGACGGTTCTGAGGAAACATCGCTGCTTAGGACCGCGCATAACCTCCTTCGAAGCGAGTTCGGTTTTCATTTCTCGACCATACAGATTGAAGCGGAATATCTCGACGAGCGTCACGCACAAGATCTCGAATATCGCTAAACCTCCGGCAATCAGAAATATGCGAGAAGTTCATTCGCAAGAACATTGGAAGCGTTAGCGTCAAGGAGCAGTGCCCAATATTTGCGTGGATCGGCCTCCAAGCCAATTTTCGCCCCACGCCCGGTGGTACTTATCGACCCTCCGCAAATCCGGCGTCTCTCTATGCCGCGCCTAGGGTCTGGACCCTCATCTCAATGAGCAAGGATTTGGCTGAGGAAAAGTTGCGTTCTGTCGAATTTTGGATGGTTGAAAAATTCCTCCGGCTCCGCCTGTTCGACAATTTCGCCGACATCCATAAATACGACGCTGTTGGCAACTTGCTTGGCGAAGCCCATTTCATGCGTTACGCAAATCATCGTCATGCCGCTCTCGGCGAGATCGATCATGACGTCCAGGACTTCCGAGATCATCTCCGGATCGAGCGCCGATGTCGGTTCATCAAAGAGCATAATCTTCGGGCTCATACAGAGCGAGCGCGCAATTGCGACGCGCTGCTGTTGACCGCCGGAAAGCTGGCCTGGATATTTTTTCGCCTGTTCCGGAATCTTAACGCGCTCAAGATAGGCCATGGCGATTTCTTCCGCCTCGCGCTTCGGTAATTTGCGCACCCAAATCGGCGACAATGTGCAGTTCTCAAGCACTGTCAAATGCGGAAAAAGATTGAAGTGCTGAAACACCATTCCGACTTCGCGGCGGATATTGTCGATATTCTTCACATCGTCATTGAGCTCGATACCGTCGACGTTGATTGTGCCTTGCTGATGGCTTTCCAGCCGGTTGATACAGCGGATCAAAGTCGACTTGCCGGAACCGGACGGACCGCAAATTACGATCCGCTCGCCACGGGAAACGGCCAGGTTGATGTCCTTGAGAACATGGAACTCACCGTACCATTTGTTGACGGATTTCATTTCGATCACGATGTCTGCAGCGGTCTCCTTGGACGGCTGCGATCCGCCTTGCTGAACGGCCGATGTTTCGGTCATGGTTTCAAATCCTCAATACTTTGTTGCCTTATCGATCTTGTCTTCAATGGCTCGGCTGTAGCGGGACATTGCATAGCAACAGATCCAGAAAATAAATGCCGCAAACGTAAAGCCTTCGAGATCAAATCCCTTCCATTCAAGCGATCGGCTCGTTATCAGCGCCATATTGAGCAAATCCAGCAGCCCGATAATCGAGACTAACGATGTGTCTTTGAAGAGCGCGATGAACGTGTTGACGATACCGGGTATCGAGATGCGCAGCGCCTGCGGCAAGACGATAAATGCCATCATCTTCCAATAGTTGTGTCCAAGCGCCTCCGCCGCTTCAAACTGCCCCTTCGGGATTGCTTGCAAGCCACCGCGAATGGCTTCGGCCGTATAGGCGGATTGAAACATTGTGATTCCGATCATAGCCCTTAGGACTTTGTCGAAATCCACTTCCGAGGGGAAGAATAGCGGCAACATCACGGACGCCATGAAAAGAATTGTGATGAGCGGCGTGCCGCGCCAAAATTCGATAAAAGCAATGGAGAACGTGCGGATCACCGGCAATTCCGATCGCCGGCCAAGCGCCAGCAAGATGCCGATCGGCAGTGCTCCGACAATACCAACGCTTGCCAGGACGAAGGTCAGCATAAAGCCACCCCATTCACTCGTGCCGGCTACCGGCAGACCGAGCCAGGCGCCATGAATGAGGGCGAAGATAACGAACGGATAGCCAAAAAGAATAAAGGCGCCAAGTTGCAGCTTGTACTTGAAACTCTCGATGAAGAGCGGGATAGCCAGCACGATAAGCAGCGCAAAGGCCAATGTCGGGCGCCAAATCTGATCGGGATTGGCGCCGTAATAGAGACCGAACATTATCTGATTGAAGCGCGCCGCAATAAAGACCCAGCAGGCCCCGGCTTTGTTCGCGTCACAGACCGATTTGTCCTCGCCAACCCAATTGGCATTTATCACGGCCCAATCGACAAGGGGCACAACGAGAATATAGAGGACATAGAGGCTGACGAGGGTCAGAATGGTGTTTGTTTTCGAGCCAAAAAGGTTTTCCCGCACCCAGCCGACAATTCCAACTTGTGACATCGGCGGCGGCCGGTCGGGCAGTTTCTCAAAGGTCATCACTTTGTCAGCCACTGTCCTACCGCTCCACGAGTTGAATGCGTTTGTTGTAGACATTGAGCGCAAACGAGGTGAGCAAGCTCAGACACTCGTAAACGGCCACCGTCATGGCGATAATTATCAGGGCTTGTCCGGTCTGATTGAGCGCCGTTCCGGCCCAGATATTGACCACCTCCTCATAGGCGATCGCGACGGCGAGTGAGGAGTTCTTTGTGAGGTTCAAAAACTGACTGATGGTCGGGGGAACAATCACCCGCATGGCCTGCGGAATAATGACGAGACGCAACATTTGCGTCCGCTGCAATCCAACCGCGCAGGCTGCCTCCGTCTGCCCCTTGGCAACAGATTGAATTCCACCACGTACATTTTCGGCGATGAAAGAAGCGGTGTACGTCGTAAGCGAAAACCAAAGCACAAAGAGCGGCAAGGGAATCTCAAGACCGCCTGTCAGGTTGAATCGGGCCAATGTGGGCAATTCTAGCGATATCGGGCTGCCACTTACGAAATAGCCGATAAGGAGAACGGCGAGTAATATTCCTGCCCCAATGAGCCGGGCCGGAAACCGCTCGCCGGATTCATCCTGGCGCTTCTTCGCCCAGCGGCCCATCATGAAGAGACCAATGACCGTCACGGTGGCAATGATAGCGTAGATCCAAATACCGACGCCGCTGTCGAAAATCGGTTTCGGCATATAGAGCCCCCGTCCGTTCAAGAACAGACTGTCGGCAAATGACAGGCTCTGACGCGGCGACGGCAGCAGCGGCAAAAAGATAGCGAAATTCCAGAACATAATCTGCAACAGCACGGGAATGTTCCGGAACACCTCAATATAGGTGAGCGCAAAGCGCGACAGCAGCCAGTTTGGCGAGAGGCGCATTATTCCAATGACGAACCCCAGAAAAGTCGCTGCGACAACCCCGAAAACGCTGACCAGGATCGTGTTCTGAATGCCGATAAAAAACACGTCCCAATACGTACTCGTCCCAAGCTTGAATTCAATGATCGGAGAAAAACCGATCCCAAACGGGGCGACGTTATCGAGAAAGCTGAACCCGGTTTGAATTCCGCGTTCTTCAAGATTGTGGATCGTGTTTGTAAATATCGTGGTTAGCGCCCAAATGATGAGCCCCAACATAATCGCTTGCGCCAAAACCCCCCGAACCCGCGGATTTCGATGCCAAGGTATTCGCGTGGTTGCACTCACGAAAAAAATCTTTCGAGAAGAATGGATTGAGCGTTGAAAGCGAAACGGCCGGTCTTCAAGATTGACCGGCCGTCTTGCGCGTCCTTACCTGATCGGTGGCGCATAGAGAATGCCGCCACGCGTCCAAAGATCGTTAACGCTGCCTTTGCGGCTCAGCCCGAGCGGCGCGACATTGCGTTCATACATTTCGTCGTAATTGCCAACCTGCTTGATCGCATTATAGGCCCAATCCGCAGACAGTCCGAGGTCCTTGCCCATCTCGCCCTCAAGGCCGAGCAAGCGCTTGATGCTGGGATTGTTGCTCTTCTTCATCTCGTCGACGTTCTTTGACGTGACGCCAAGTTCGTCAGCATTAATGACGGCAAAGAGAACCCATTTCACGATATTGAACCACTGGTCGTCGCCTTGCCGGACCACGGGGCCGAGAGGCTCTTTTGAAATGGTTTCCGGCAAAATCACGGAACCGGAGGGATCCTTGAGCTCGCTGCGGATTGCGGCCAGCTGCGACTTATCCGACGTCAGCACATCGCATGAGCCCTTATCGAACCCCTCGCGGGTCTGCGGCGTCGTATCATAGACAACCGGCTTGAATTTCATGCCGTTGGTGCGGAAATAATCAGCAAGGTTCAGCTCGGTTGTTGTGCCTGCTTGTACGCACACAGCCGCGCCGTCCAATTCCTTGGCGCTTTTCACGCCGAGGGTCTTTTTGACCAGGAAGCCCTGACCGTCGATGTAATTGTAATAGGTAAAGTTGATGCCAAGCGCGGTGTCACGATGAAGCGTATGCGTTGTGTTTCGCGAAAGAATATCGACTTCACCGGACGCCAGAGCGGTAAAACGCTCCTTTGCGGTCAGCGGCGTGAATTTGGTCTTGCTGCGATCACCGAAGATTGCAGCTGCTACGGCGTAACACACGTCGGCATCAATACCGACCATCTGCCCCTTATCATTCGGAGCCGAAAATCCCGGCAAGCCGCCCGAGACGCCACACTGAACGTGCCCCTTGGATTTTACCGTGTCCAATGTTCCTGCAAACGCGGCACTCGCGGTAAAGCCCGCGACCACGCCTGCAATCGCGATTAGTTTTACTAATTTCACTTTTCGTCCTCCCTAGTTTGGCAAAAAATACTCTTTTTTTGGACCACACAGCCCAACTTTTTAGACATTTCCAGACACATAATGATTAGTCTGCTCACAAACCGCTGTCCTGCAAGGAAAATTTTAGTTAGACGACCAGATAACGCTGATATTATTTGCCGAGAATTTATAGCGTGCTGAACGCAGCGTCGCATACACCGGTCCAGCCCTAGCCGTCTCTTGGAGTGCGCAAAAACCGCGCAACCACCCATCGCGCACGCTTGCTTCGGCACGAAGAGGTGAATCTGCGCCACGCCTGCGCACCAATATTCACAGTCTAAAGAAGCCTGAGCACCGCGAAGCGGCATCATCGAGAAAAGCAAAACTGCACCCGGTCATTAAACCTAACATCTACCGTAAACGACCAACGACCTTGGCTTCAAGATGACTTTGGACGTAATTTGTTCAAATTTTGCGAGATGTTAGGCGCATCCGTTGAGGCTTATTCATAAGAACGGCGACTTTTGTTAATAGACTTGGCGCTCTATTTCTTGAGATAATCTCTTCCGCCGGCGACGCAGAGCACTGTTCTGCATTGTGGCGGGATATCAACGCCTTATGCCGATATTCCGATATTTACCGCGATCAATAACGGCCATCGGAACTAATCACAAAGTTCATGTGGTGTGCGACCGGCCTTGCGCGCCACCCACTTTGCAGGCTTGCGAACTGTTGAAACGGCACAAGGTCGAGTTGACAGGTTGACGGAATTTCGTCCGAGAAAAGTGACCGTCGTATATTTCGCCATTTTTTCCTGTGCATATCTGCTGGGTGAACTGTTTTATCGCCTTTGGAATGTTGCCGGTCACCAGCTCTTGAACTAACTTTTTTTGGTGGTCGTTACAGTTCGTGGTTTGGCTTGACAAGTTCGTTGTCGGCCATGGGAGTTAAGATGAGAGTCGTGTTTGTTGCGGCACTGACGTGCGTGCTTGCCTCTGGGTGTGTCTCCGGCGGGGCAGGACCGTTTTTGCAAAATAATCCCGTCGGTAATTTGTTCAGCTCAGCAACCAACGGCCTGTTCGGCAACAACAGGCCCAAACGCGACCGCCCGAAAACGGAAAACTCGGCGAACTCCGCGCGCAGCCGGTCGCAGCAGAAATCTGCCGATACGACCAGGATTACGACGCATCCAAAACACTCTGCGGCGAAAAAAAGCGCTCGACCCGTAAAAGCCAGAACAGCCAAGAGTCCAAGCAAGACCGCGTATGCCGTCGACTGCGACAAAAATGCGCGGCGCATAACGGATAAATTACAACGTCAACAAGCTCTTCTGAAGAGTGACGGCATTGGCAGGTGCCAATCTGCAAGAATTTACAAAACGCTTATGCTGGATGCGGCGGACATGTGGAAAGGATGCCGCAAGCTTGATCCGGACGGAAAAAATTTCCGCGAAGCGGCAATCGGTGCACAACAGGCCGACGCCATTATTCGCAAATCGTGCGCAAAAACCAACTAGGGGTTTTTCGTTTTTGATTGGATCAAACCCGAACCCTAGTTCTTTGATTTTACGTGCAATTTAATCGGAAAACCGGTTTCCACTTTATCCGGAAGCACTTTAGTTTTTTGATTTTACGTGCAACTTAATCGGAAAATCGGTTTCCACTTTATCCGGAAGCACTCTAAGACCGAAAATAGTAAAACCGTCTATTTAGACGATGATCACGCGTCGGCGCGCCGGGCAAACACCCACAAGAAAAACATGAAAAAGTTGAATATGGCGACGATCGCCGTCACCAGCATCAACGCGGCGAACTGAACCAGTTCCGCCGTGCCCTGGGTCTGTTCCATGACGAGCCCAGCGACGGCGAGACCAAAGCCGACCGTGACAACAAATCTGGCAAACTGAAAACTATTCGCGATTTCGACGCGAAATGCGTAATAGGCAAGCCCCCAATAGTGCGCCAGGATGCTCAACGCATAGGAAATGAACGAACTCAAAACGTTCGAAATGCCAAAATGGGTGAACAGGAAATAAAAGGCGACATAGACAATTGTCGAAATAAATCCGGCAAGGAAATAGCGAAGCAGGAATGGGCTCAATAGAACACCCAATGCCTGTGAGATCGGTCCTTGGAGTCTCATATTCGGTAAATTTTTCAGGATTGAATCGCGGAACTGGTTAACGCGTTGATGAAAAACACTACCGGATGAGATAGGTACACATTGTGAAAGACCCAAGACCATTTTGCGAAAATATTGTGTCCATCCCGCAAAGGTTCAGGGTTTCCACCCATACCGCAACAATGCTGCCGGTTAGCGTTCGTGTGCGACGAAAATTGTCGCTGTCATTTGAGGCAACCTTGAATGATATCCGTCAAGCCGCCTGGCGCTTCGCTTCAAACGCCTGACGGTTCGAGCGATCCGATAACAAGGCATTGCATATCACCGGATTCCGGTAACCGAGCCGAATGGCCCAGATCGCCGCGCGCAACAGGGCCGCGCCGGCGCCGTGGTTGGCCTCTGGCGAGCCATAGCCCATGACCCGCCTACCGACCTCCTCCACCCGGAGAGGCCCGTCGGCGCTCGAAGTTCTCATCTCCAAGATGAGCGCGCACAC
>BFAS01000220.1 GCA_008974985.1 bacterium MnTg02 | reverse complement strand
AGTTGGGGAAGCCGGTGGTATGGCTAAGGCTCATGCGGGCCGTGATCCGCCGATACCGCGGGTCGTCGCGCAGGTCGCCGAGATTCTCGTGCCATGACTCGCCCTGGTTCTTCCAAAGCGGCTCGTCCAGGTACTTCTGAAGCGGCGTGTCCAGGTCGATGACGCCCTGCTCGACGAGCTTCATTACCAAGACGGCGAAGACCGCTTTGCTAAGGGAGGCCCCGTAGAGCTCCGTGGCGATACGAAGCGGCTGGTCCGCCGGGAGGTTGGCGAAGCCGAAGGCTCGCGAGTAGACCTTCTCGGCATCGTTGAAAATGGTGACGGTCAACCCATGAACATCGGCCGCGCGGGTTAGCTCCCCAATACGCTCGGTAAGGGTGGTGGAGTCGATCGTCGTGCCGTCCAAACGGATAATCTCCAGGTGCGCCGACCCCGGCCCTACGGTTGCACAGCCAGTGAAGCCAAGTAGAACCACAATCGGCGATGCGCAACGTATCCATCCTGCCCCTGCCATTCTCACCTCCGATCACAACACTTAGCGAGTCTCCTGCAACAAAGACACTTATGCGTATTCGCCGCAGCACAGGCGAACGTTTGACATCACAAACCCTGGCTCGGCAAGGGTAACGCCTTCTCCAATATTTACGTCATCAGGATGCTCTCGCCATGGCAATGTACCATATGTTAATGATGGCCACGGACAGACCTCATCGCCGTCATCGTCTGGTTATCCCGCGATTTCAGGAATCAGATTGCGTTACCATTGACATAAGTTTGTCGACAGTCCGGTAGTTTCGAGCAGTCGTCACAACGCCAAGATACCTTTCTGCGTTCGCGGCCAGCTTGGAACGGCCAATTCCATCTGGAGCATGGAGGTAAAAGACCCGATCCGTCAGCTTGTAGTTCTCGGTCGGCGATTTCGCATTATCAAGCGCCTTTGTGTCCGGATCGACAGCGGGTTCAGCGAGAAAAGAAAAATGGAGCGTTTTCGGATCGGACACCGCTTTGGGAAACGGATTCGATTCGATCGCAGTTAGCAAGTCTTCGCGGCTGAGGATGAGGATATACGGCCGGAATCCATATCGTTTTTCGATTCGACCGCTGATTTTCCTGGCGAGTAATGAAGGCGTCTTGGCTGTGGAATCGAAAACAACGTTTCCGCTTTGGATGTATGTGCGTACGTTCGTGAATTTCAGTGATTCGAAATCGTTCCGGAGTTCTGCCATCGGCAAGATGTTGTTTCCGCCAACATTGATGCTGCGAATGAGTGCGATCCATGTCCCCATCAATGGTCTCCCAGGTATCCTATGCGGGATAGCGTCCTGGATCAGATGCCGGCGCGGGTGTCGCCTGTGCAAAGACCGTGACGGTCTGCTGAATCCGCTGGTTAGGTGGCCTCATCCTTTTTCTCTGACCTCCGCCCGAATTGAAAGTAGAACATGAGCATGAGTGCTGCCACGGTCACAACAATTACAATGTATGTCGCGCGAGCCGAAATCGCTGCACCAATCTGTATCGTTTCATAAATGTCAGCTCTGTCGAGCACGAAAACGGCAGTCAAACCAAAAACTCCGAGCACAGGAAGAAGAATTTGGATTCCCGTATAGGGCGAGAGCCCGCCTCTTCGGCGCCACAACAAAACTCCAACTAGATTGGCCAGAGCAAAAAGCGCAATTACCTTCACGGCTGCCGCCGGATCGACGGAAAATGACAACAGCCCGGCAACGAGCATCCAGACAGTACCGCCCAACTGTCCCCCTATCCATCCACCGAGGTTCCATTGCATCTGATTCGGTTTCTCCATTGCTAAGGCCACCTAACGACCTGCATCAGCGGCCGGCCGCAGGCCGGTCCGGCGCCGCTGGCGCGAACTGCATGCGCTGGTTAGGTGTCATCTGCTAACGGTCTAAACTCGTTATTTGGTCCGGGTGTTAGATAAACGAACTGGCACGGCTCTAGAATATCAACACGATGCCATACACCCTTCGGTACCACTAGGCCGTCACCTGGTTTCATCTCGACGTCTACGCCAGGGCTATCCAAGATGACGACGTTCGCCCGTCCCGAAATCAGGTATAGCACTTCGTCACCATCAGGATGCATCTCGCCACTATGAGGGGCGTTCTCGAGCATCGTAGCTATGCCAAAAGTCATTCCGTCGACCGGAACCGGGGGGTCCGGCCTCTCTGGGACTTTCGAAGCTACGAGATCGCGACTAAGTCCGATCGTATGAGTCGAAGGATCAAATCTCATTGGGTCAGGCATTGTTCAGAGCTCCATCGTTACGGCCATCTTTAATTTGACACCTAACGTTGAGTTAAGGGGCCGCAGGGGCGCGCAGCGACCCGGAGGTCACCTTGAACGCCTAGTTAGGCGGCTGCCCAAATTGGTGAAATGGACCACAACAGAAACCCTCCGAAGCCCACGCCTAGCAAACACCATAACCGGATGGCCAGTTGCTGCCAAGACGCGACCCAATCGAGGAGCTTGAGAATTCGTTGGCCACCAATTATTGGCAGGGCGATGGCTGCTACGAGTGCCAATATCGCGAGAACCTGGAATGTGAGCGGCGTGTGGGAAAAAGGCGCAGAGAACCATAACAAGAGAGCAAGAATCAGCCGAGCTACTACTGCTACCCAAAGACCAAAACCTGCCATAAAACGGCGAACGAACGAGGTGAGGACAGAGGGCTGGAAAACTCCGTATGCCGATAACAGGACAATGATTAGAGAGAATATTGCTAATGCGATTGCCATTTCTATGACCTATCTCTGCGGCCTAACGTTCAGATAAGTGACGGGTAGGTTCGTCCGCTTCATCGTCTGGTTAGGCTGCGGCCGACTCAGCGGTCACATCCCAGCCAGGAAAAACAATAACGGCAGGATGGCAGCTCAATGCTCTAGCCAAAATCTTTGCTCGCTCTACCCCGAGACGTACACGATCATTCTCAATCGCCGATATCGTTGACTGCGGAATCCCCGTTAAGTCAGCTAAAGCATTCTGGCTCAATTCCTGTAACTCGCGAAGAATCCTTACAGATTCGCCAGGGGAAACCTCGATGCTTGTTTTGGCTCGTCGATATTCGCTCATTTAAGACTTCCTTCGATAGTCATGGGCCGTTAAATCAACTACTTTTACAATCATATGCTGCTTTTCAATCAAGTACGTGACGCGATGCTGATCCCCCAGGCGAGAGGATCGGTAGCCTTTCCATTTGGCTCTCAAAGCCTCATCCCGAAACCCCTTAATCAGTCGCAATCCGCTCGGGCCGGAGATGGATACTATATCCTTCCATTTTTGGTATCGCTTCAATATTTTGACAGGAAGCTTGGAAATGCGCCGCACGACGCGGCGATGCTCAAATACCTGCCACATACCATAAATAGTATACATATCATTTACGGTATGTCAAGGCGGGAAACTGTAGAAAAAGCGGCCTAACGTCCGCGACAGGCGCCGCTGAAAATTGCCCGAGAAATGTTCAGCGGTTTCCCGGTCGCTTGCTCGTGCTGGTTAGGTTGCTCACCACGATACATCTTGATTCGCCTCGCTGATCATTATGAATGAATTCTCAACACGGCAAGTTAGGCCGCAGACTGCCGCAGGGAGCGGGGGCGTGTTTCATTGACCGGCAGGTGGTTGCCACAACTCGACCTTGTTTCCCTCAGGATCGATGACCCAGGCAAACTTGCCGTACTCAGAGTCATCGATCTTGTCGAGAACGTTGCAGCCTTCCGCTCTGAGCGCCGTGACTACTGCGTGAAGGTCTTCAACGCGGTAGTTAACCATGAACGGGGCTTCGCTTGGAGCAAACTGGTCGCCTTCCTCCGGACCAACGGACCAGACGGTCGTTCCGCCAGTGGGCTTGCCATCCGAGTCGGCCCAGGTGAACGCGGTACCGCCCCACTCCTGGACATCGATGCCTAGATGACGCTTGTACCAAGCCTGCAGCGCAGGTGCA
>BFAS01000219.1 GCA_008974985.1 bacterium MnTg02 | reverse complement strand
CGTGAGATCAAGCAGTCGCTCGGTGACGGGGCCTATGGCATTCCGACGTTCATGGCAATAACCAATTAATGAGTGTCACAACTGACATGATGAAAACCGTAAAATAAATTGCCAACAAAACAAAATGCAATGACCGGCGAAATTTTAAGCCCATTGTCTTTTTCATAGTAACGGCCGTTACGCCCAGCGACACGTCAAGTCTTTGCTCTATGACAATTCATTATGCTAGTGAGAAAACTGGCTTCGAGCAACGGGTCCATGCGACGCCCTCTATTGGCAAGAAAGGGACTAAACGCAAGTCTCAGCGCGACGTCTGCAAGGTGGGGCTAAGCAGAAGTTTTGCCCGTTGATTTCCGGTCTTCGCCATATAGCCGACCTTCACATCGACCGGCAATTTGGTCTCAACTTGACCCAGAGCAACCATTCAGCGACGACGTAATTGTGGCACCCTCGGCGGTGCGGCCAAGAAGCAATGTATATATTTTTTTCGACCGGGCACAGAAAACGCACGCGCTCTGCCAAAATCGTTAGAGGGGACTCACACATATATGATGGTGTAATATGGGACAGACTCCGCTGGCGTTGACCTAGTGCTTTTGATGTCCGATCCGCCAATTGATGTGCTCAAACCCTTTCGCTGGGACATTACAAAGCTCGAGCAGCTTGGGAGTCTTATCGTGGGCGAATCGACGCTCACTTACGACTGCTTCGAAACTGATCTGAGAACGGCAGCCGCTGAGGCGGTCGCGCGAGCTGGTAATAGCGATCTGGTGTTTCTGGGGCGATCGCCTGAAAATCTCTTCGACTATCTCAGCGGCATCTTCCATAACATCGAACATCCGCCCTCGCTCACATTGCTCCATTTCTCCAACCAGGGCTGGTCGGCTGAGGAGTTGGCGCGGGAGCTTCCTGGGGAGCTGGATGCGCTATACAATTACTTCGCAAGCGAACGGCTGGACCCGGCTTCCATTGCGAGCTTTGGCAAAGGGGTTCGGTTTATCGATGCTGTTACGTCGGGTGGGACGTTTGGCAGCCTTGTTAGTGTTCTCAGATATTGGAGCAATGTTCAGTTCGCCAATTGGAACGTGATTGAGCGACGAATTGGATTCGTTGGTCTGGTTGAGCAAGAAGAGAATGGCCCCAATACCTGGCGCTGGTGGCAACATCAGGAATGGGTCCGTGAACTCAAGAAACCAAACATCATGAATGTTTCTGTGCCCTGGAGGTTCTGGCAATGGATCGCCAATAACGATGAGAAGGTCACACCATCCCATCACAAATACCGGTGGGCCTCGATCGACGTGACGGAACCGGCGCGCCACGGGCGTTACTTAAGGGCGCTGCGCCTCGCCGTCCGGTTGTTTGAACTTGGCCAGGATAAAGACGAGCGTAAGCGGTTCACAAGTCAACTTGCGGCTCAACCAGAAATGAAGGAGGCATGGCTCCGTTCACTTGTCTTGAAACTGAGAGGCAAAACCGCGTAAGCGGCTATATCGCTTCGATCCGGCTGCCTCTAATGATCGCGTTCTAGGAGGCATGACCCGATTATGCTTGGATGGTCTTGTAGCCGGAGACCTTCAATGTGCTTAAGCGACGACAATAATTTACGTGTGATGGTGACCTGCGCCTCCAAACTGGCTCCACGTATAAAATTCATTCCGGCTCTTGTGGCGGGAGGTCAGGCGACCGCAACTTTCGGTAAGTGCAGGTTTGCTCGAATGTCCGGATCTGGCACTTCTCTGCCGGTCCGGACCGTCATTCAGATAGTCCGCTCTTGAGGGTATTGCGGTCGTTGAAGGGCACTGGTCTAAAGGGCCGGTTTTGACCCCAAGCGGACTCTGCCAGCGTCGCAAAAGCGAGGCTCTCCAGTCCGATCCGACCAATGCTTGTGGCGGCCCGAACCATCGCAAGGCTGACCGCGTAGAGAAGCGTGACCCACGCAGTGCCGACAACAAACGCCGGAAACACATGGAGTTTGACAATGATGCCCGATTAGAGAATTCCAGCACAATGACAACAGGAAGATCGCCGTGCGCGCAGGAGTGGAGTAAGCTTAGGGCGTTTAAGATTGTAATCGATGATCAACCGTAAGATAAATTCAGGGTATCCCCGACGACGGTTTCGTCCAAATACACAGGCATAATAGGCAGCGGCGACGTTTTTCAGAATAACGAGAGGCGCGCCGACGATTGATTTGGCACATAAACCGGTCTATTCGATTTGTTATCGACAACCCTGGGGAAAACTTTTTCCGGTCCGTTGCGGATCCGGAGCCGCATTGGTACATTATTGTCACTAAGAAGCTTTTTTTGCGTCACGTTCCCAAGGACAGTTACTCCGTGAACCGCCGCTTGCGAATCGCGTCGGGTACCGCCTTGAGCATGTTGTGAAGGTCGAACAGCATGAAAATTGCCCAAGTTTGCCCCTTATACGAAAGCTGTCCGCCGCAACTCTATGGCGGCACCGAACGGGTCGTTTCCTATCTCACTGAAGAGCTGGTCCGCGCCGGCCACGCGGTGACGCTGTTCGCCAGCGGTGATTCCAAGACCTCTGCTGAGCTGCGCGCCATGTGTCCCCAGTCATTACGCTTGGTCGCTGGATATGGCGAATCACTTCCGTATCACCTCGTCATGTTGAACCGCGTGATGGAAGCGACGCAAGAATTCGATGTGATCCACTTTCACACCGACTTTCTACATTTCCCCCTGTTCAACCGAGTGCAGGAGAAGACTCTGACCACGCTGCACGGGCGACTCGATCTCGCAGAGTTGCCGATCGTATACCGCGAGTTTCCCTCGATGCCGGTCGTCTCCATTTCCGATGCCCAGCGCCAAGCATTGCCGTGGCTCAGCTGGCGCGGCACCATCTATCACGGATTGCCGCTGGACGCCTACGATCTGGGCGGCGGCGGCGGCGGGCATCTCGCCTTTCTCGGCCGGATTTGCCCGGAGAAAAGGCCTGACCGCGCCATCGAGATCGCCAAGAGGGCTGGAGTGCCGTTGGTAATCGCGGCCAAGGTGGACGAGGTCGACACAGATTATTTCGAACACGTCATCCGGCCGATGCTCGATCACCCGCTGGTGGATTATATCGGCGAAGTCGACGAGGCTCAGAAAGCTCAATTCCTGGGTGAGGCCCGTGCTCTACTATTTCCCATCGACTGGCCCGAGCCGTTCGGTCTGGCAATGATCGAGGCGATGGCCTGCGGCACCCCCGTTGTCGCCTATCATCATGGGTCAGTGCCGGAAGTCGTTGACGAAGGGATTACTGGCTTTGTCGTGAATAACGAGACTGCGGCGGTTGCAGCCGTGGAAATGACGGCCGGTCTGGACCGCGCAGCAGTGCGTGCCCGCTTCGAGGCGCGGTTCTCGGTTGAGCGTATGGCCGAGGCCTATCTAGCGATATACGCGGCGATGGCAAGTGGGATCAACTACGATTTTGTGAACGGCGCGCCTACGCCTGACACGAATTTTGTTTCGCCCATCAGCGCGGCCTAGTGCACAAATTCAGTCGGTTGGTGCACCAGGATATCTTGCGTACCAAGGCGTTGAGACCTGATCCGATGATCATCCGTCTGCATCTGTGCATTAGAACGTCGTCCTGACCTGGTAAAATGATCGAATGATGGACGAAACCCCGATAAAGGCCGCCGCCGGCGAGGTGTTGGATGGCGACTTGCTGCAGTTTTATATATCCGCCAGCGTTTCCCTCAGCCAGCTCGGGATTCAGGCGCTCAAACAGAGCGATACCTTCGCGGTCTTCAACCCCTATGGCGATATCCTGTCGTGGAAGGAAAGCCCTGAAGGCTTGTTTCACAATGACACCCGGCACCTTTCGCGTCTCGATCTGACCCTGAATGGCTACGCACCGTTGCTCCTGAGCTCCAACATTCAGGATGACAATGCGATCCTGAGCGTGGATCTGACCAACCCGGACCTATATGACGGCGCCCAGTTGATCCTCGCCAAGGACGCGGTCCATGTATTGCGGTCAAAGTTTTTGTGGCAGGGCACCTGCTACGAACGGATTGCCATCCGCAATTTCAGCGAAAAGACCGAGCGGATTAGTTTTCGCCTGGCATTCGAGGCGGATTTCGCAGACCTGTTCGAGGTGCGTGGTCATTCGCGTGCGAAACGTGGGACGCAAAGAGCGGAAAGGCGGGCCGACGATACGACAGTGCTACTGTATGAGGGGCTCGACGGGGTGGCCCGCGAGACGGTGCTTCGTTTCGATCCGGCACCGGACGCCTTAACGCTCGACGATGCGCGGTTCGATTTCGAAATCGAGCCGGAGGGGGTGCGCAGTCTATTCGTGACCGTAAGCTGTGCCGGTGCGGAGGCCGCGATGACGCCCCGGCGGAGCTTCTTCACTTGCATGCGCGAGGCACGCCGCGTGCAGCGCGCGGCGGTCCGAGACACAGCGACGGTTGAGACCTCGAACACAGCCTTCAACGAGCTTCTATGCCGCTCGTTCTCGGATCTTTGCATGCTGCTCTCCGCAACTGAGCACGGACTCTACCCCTATGCCGGTATCCCTTGGTTCAGCGCGCCGTTCGGGCGGGACGGCATCATCACCGCCCTACAGATGCTATGGGCTGATCCCAGTATCGCGAAGGGCGTGTTGCGGTTTCTGGCGGCAACCCAGGCGACTGAATCGGATCCGGCCGCCGACGCCGAGCCCGGCAAAATCCTGCACGAGGCGCGGAAAGGAGAGATGGCGCGTCTTGGCGAGGTGCCCTTTCGCCGTTATTACGGCAGTGTCGACGCTACCCCGCTATTCGTTTTGCTGGCCGGACTTTACTTCGAACGCACCGGCGATGTGGAAACCGTCTCCGAGCTATGGCCCAATATCGAGGAGGCGCTTAAATGGATAGACGGTTTCGGCGACCCGGATGGTGACGGCTTCGTCGAATACCACCGGCAGAATGCCGCCGGGCTTGTCAATCAGGGCTGGAAGGATTCGCACGACTCGGTTTTTCACGCTGACGGCCAAACGGCGGTGGGTCCAATCGCCCTGTGCGAGGTCCAGGGATATGTCTACGCTGCCAAGCGAGCTGCAGTGTCGATGGCGCGCTCGATCGGCAAGGCCGCCACCGCGGCGACCTTGGAAATGCAGGCGAACGTCCTCCGCGAGAAATTCGATGCACAGTTCTGGTGCGAGGAACTTTCGACCTATGCCCTCGCGCTCGACGGCGAAAAGCGGCCTTGCCGCGTAAGGTCGTCGAACGCCGGACACGCCCTGTTCGCGGGCCTGCCGAGTCCGGAAAAGGCCGCCCGCGTCGCCCGGGTCCTGACCGGCCGCGACGGATTTTCCGGTTGGGGCGTGCGGACCTTGGCGCGGACGGAGCCGCGCTACAATCCGATGTCGTACCATAACGGGTCGGTTTGGCCGCATGACAACGCTATTATTGCCCTCGGGTTCGCCCGCTACGGTATGAAGGACGAGGTGTTGCAGATCCTGCGCGGGCTGTTTGAATCATCGACCTATTTCCAACAGCGGCGCGTGCCCGAACTGTTCTGCGGATTCGTGCGGCGGCAGCATCAGGGGCCGACAAATTATCCGGTGGCCTGTTCGCCGCAAGCCTGGGCGAGCGCCGCGCCCTTCGCCATGCTGCAGGCATGCCTCGGGCTCGAATTCGATTATCAGGCCGATGAAATTATCTTCAACGCTCCGCGCCTGCCGGAGTTTCTGGACCAGGTTTGTATCCGCGGGCTGACGCTTGGTGACTCCCGCGTCGATGTCTTGTTGCGTCGCCATGACAGCGACGTCGCAGTCAACGTCCTGGCGCGAACGGGGACCGCACGAGTTGTTGTATTCAGTTGACCTTTTACGAGGGTGGGTGCCACGTCCCTCATGCAACCTTTTCTGCGGAACACGTTGGTTAAACCCATTTCACCTATTCAGGAATTGTAAAATCTACTGAGCCAAATGGAATGCCTGGAGCGCCAAATTCGCGCTGCCCTGAATGTCAGTTCATGGCCGATTGTGTTGCAAAAGTCGGTTGAGTAGCGGGAGATGATTTAGGCCGTGCATGCGTTATTGAAGTTGAGCGTGGCTTTTGGCCTTGCACTCCTCTCTTTCGGCAGTTTAACCGCCTTTGCACAGATACTTTCACCCATTGGATCGGCTGGCTGGTCCTGAGGCCGGGCACAGGCAACAGCCAGTGGTGGTGGCCGGGCGATTTGTCTTGCCAGTTTCTTCAGGTTTTGGGCTGTCGCGGCGAGCAGAAACTCGTCTTGCGCCCCGCGCGGTCCACGTAGTCGCAGGCGGCCAAGCTCGAAGATCCGCTTGAGATGCGCAAAAACCATCTCGATCTTTTTGCGTTCACGCCGGGACTGCTCGAACTCCGGCGTGCCCACCAGTGAGCGGGCAAGATCGCGGGCGTCCTCATCAATGTCTCGCGGTATTCGGCGTGATGGTGCCTTGGGACAGCATTTTTGCTTCAGCGGACAGATATCGCAATCAGGGTAAGCCTCCGGTGAGTACCGCCTTGTATTGAGGGCTGGATATGTCTCCTGTTGGTCATCGGGATCTGGCAGGAGATTGTTCTGTGGGTATGTCTGGAGATAGGTCTTGGCGGCGGTTTGACGTCGTGGTGGAGACGCGGCGGCGTTGGTCTCGGGCGGAGAAGTTGGCGATTGTCGAGGAGGCGTTGAGGGGGACGAATGTGTCGGCGGTGGCACGCCGGCATGGGATCAAACCGAGCCTGCTGTTCCGCTGGAAGAAGCAGTATGGCGCACCGGCAGGTGGAGAGGCGCCCAGTCCTGCGTTCGTCCCGTTGGCCTTACCGGCACCGGCAAGCCCTGCTCCTCCACCCGAGCATACCGGCAGCATCGAGATTGATCTTCGGACCGGCCGCCGGGTCAGGGTTGGTACGCGCGTCGATCTGGCTGCACTGAAACGCATCATCGAAGTTCTGGAAGAGTGATGCTTCCCGTGCCCACCGGTGCACGAGTCTGGCTTGCGACCGGGCCGACGGATATGAGGAAGGGCTTCCCCGGCCTCTCGCTCTTGGTGCAGGAGACGTTGAAGAAGGACCCGCATCGCGGGCATCTGTTCGTTTTCCGGGGCAAGCGGGGCGATCTGATCAAAATCATCTGGCATGATGGTCAGGGAGCGTGTTTGTTCTCCAAGCGGCTGGAGCGCGGCCGCTTTATCTGGCCAACCCCGGTGGGCGGCGTGGTGACGGTCTCGCCGGCACAGCTCGGCTACCTCTTGGAAGGGATCGACTGGCGGGCGCCGCAAAAGACCTGGCGTCCCGAACTCGCCGGGTGAGTTCACTGGAGTGTGACCGACACGACTCACACCGTGGAAAATGAATGCGAGACCGTTCAGAACACCCGCGAAGCAGTTATGCTGCGCGTCATGGCACTCGACCCGGCAGATCTCCCTGACGATATTGCAACGCTGAAGGTGATGTTGATCGCCGCTGAGACGCGGGCGGACGCCCGCGAGCAGGAGATCAAAAACCTCAAGCTGACGATCGCCAAGCTGCAGCGCGATAAGTTTGGCGCGTCCTCGGAGCGCGGCGCCAAGCTGCTCGGCCAACTTGAGCTGCAGCTCGCCGAATTGGAAGAGAGCGTTGCGCAAGACAGAACGGCGGATGAGATCGAGACGCCGCCAAAACCAGGGCGCAAAAAGCGTCGCAAGCCGGCGCGCCGTCCGCTGCCCGCGCATCTGCCGCGCGAGCGCGTCGTTCATGCCTGCCCATCGTCCTGTCCGTGCTGCGGCGGAAAACTCCGCAAGCTTGGCGAAGATATCACCGAGACCTTGGAGTGCGTGC
>BFAS01000218.1 GCA_008974985.1 bacterium MnTg02 | reverse complement strand
AGATTTTGCAAATGACCGCGCCTGTTTTCATGAGTTTGGCGATCTCAGCTTCTGTGTAGTCCGCCTCACGAAGCACTTCAGAGCTATGCTCACCGAGCCTTGGTGCCGGTCGCGAGACACCTCCTGGAGATTGCGACAGTTTGATAGGTAAGCCGATCGCATTGACCTTTCCGGCAACGGGATGGTCAAGTTCGACGACCATCTCGCGGGCGAGGGTTTGCGGATGGCTTTGCATGTCTTTAATTGATAGCACCGGCCCAACTGGGATTCCCTTAGCCTCAAATTCCTTTACCCAATAATCCGTATCGTGCTTTTTGAAAAAGGGCGTGAGAACTTCGACGAGGGCGTCGAGATGGGCCATGCGCTGTTCGTTTGAGGAGAATCGTTCGTCTTCCTGCAGTTCAGCCGCCTCTATGACGTCAAGTATTCGCTCCCAATTGATTTGATTGGCACCGCCGATATTCACCCATCCGTCGCTTGTTTCAAATGCTTGATAGGGCGCATTGAGAGGATGTGCGGACCCCATCGGGCCAGGGACTTGACCACTCGCAAAGCAAATTGCGGATTGCCAATAGGTATGTGTAATGCCCGCTTCGAAGAGCGAGGTGTCGACGCGCTGGCCTTCTCCAGTTTTAAGGCGGTGAATGTAGGCGGATAAAACGCCGAGCGCGCCAAGAATTCCAGCGGTGATATCGGTGACGGGAGCGCCGACTTTAACCGGCGGCCGGCCCGGTGCTTCGCCGGTAATCGACATGAGCCCCGACATGCCTTGCGCGATGAGATCAAACCCGCCTTGGTCCGCGTAGGGGCCTGTCCGCCCGAATCCGGATATTTCACAATAGATGAGACCGGGATTGACTTGCCTGAGGCTTTCATAGGCCAAACCCAGTTTTTGCATCGTGTCCCGGCGGTAATTCTCAATCAGCACGTCGGCTTTTTCGACGAGTTTTAATAGAACGCTGCGCCCGCCCTCTGTTTTCAAATCAAGCGCTATGCCGCGCTTGTTGCGGTTCATCATCATAAACGCGGCGGCCTCTCCATTGATGTCCGGGGGCAGGAAGCGCCTGGTGTCATCGCCGTTTGGCCGTTCGACCTTGACCACATCGGCGCCGAGATCCGCCAGCATTAACCCGCAGACAGGGCCGGCCATGATGTGGGCAAGCTCCAGGACGCGGATGCCAGCTAAGGGGCCATTTTGTGCGCCGGTCATTGTCAGCGCCCCTTCCACTCCGGCCGGCGCTTGGACAAGAAGGCGTCCAGACCTTCGCGAAAATCGTCACTGGCATAGCAGAGAGCGATCAGGTCATTGTCATCGGCATTCGGTTGAAGCGCGTTCAGCCTGGCGAACATCTCCTTGGTCACGCGAAGAGTGAGTGGTGCGTGACCGGCAATCGAGCGGGCTAGGTCTTGCGCGTGGTCCAGCATCTCGCCGTTTGTCGGAAAGATCTCTGACACGAGGCCAATGGCTTTTGCTTCATCAGCTTTGATCAAGCGGGCGGTAAATATAAGCTCGCGCGTGCGTCCGGCTCCCAGAAGTTGGGAAAGCCGGAGCAAGTTGGCGGCCGACAGGCAATTGCCAAGTGTGCGGGCGATCGGGACTCCGAAAAGCATGTCTGCAGTTGCGATCCTGAGGTCGCATGCGGCGGCAATAACCGCGCCGCCACCCGTGCAGGCGCCGGAAATTGCCGCAATGGTCGGCACGGAACAGGCCTCGACCGCAGCAAGGATCTCTTCCATTTTCTGTTCGTAGTTGAGCCCGTCCTCCGCGGTACGGAAATCACGGAAGAGCGATATATCGGTGCCAGCGGCAAATGCCCGGTCTCCCGCACCGGTTATGATGATTGCCTTCAATGACGCGTCATCTTTGGCCGATTTGCAGATCTCGGCCAGGCGGTCATACATGGAAAAAGTAAGGGCATTTCGCGCCTCGGGCCGGTTAAAAATGACCAAGCCAATCCCGTCCTTAACCTCGTAAAGCAACTCGTCGCTGTGCTCAGGCTTGGGGTCGGGCGCTTCTGCTGTCATTGGATCTTACCTGCGGAAATAATCGACAAGGAATAACCCCTCCCGGCGCACGGGCCGGCTCGGGGCGTTTACATTTCTCACGTGTACCGCGAGACATGAGCGCTTTAGCTTGCGGCGGCGACTGCGGCAACGGAACCGGCGGACGTCGCATCGGCCAGATAATCGAGAGCGGCTTGAACGCCACCTGTTTTGTGGGGAATATTGGCGAGTGCGAGGCCCATCTCGACACCGCCCAGAGTGCCGATGAGCGTCAAATCATTAAAATCGCCAAGATGGCCAATGCGGAAAACCTTGTCCGCCACCTTGCTCAGACCGGTCCCCAACGACATGTTGAAATTTTTGAGGATTTCGCGGCGCACCGCGTCGGCGCTGTGTCCGGAGGGAACAAGGACGCCCGTGAGCGAGCTGGAATATTCGCGCGGGTCAACGCACAGAATTTCCAGACCCCATGCGCGTACCGCGCGACGCGTCGCCTCGGCATGGCGATCGTGGCGGGCAAAAACATTATCAAGCCCTTCTTCGAGCAGCATATCTATGGACTCTGCGAGCCCAAACAGAAGGTTCGTGGCCGGCGTATAAGGATAGAAGCCCGTCTTGTTGGCGGCGATCATATCCGACCATGACCAATAGGATTTTGGCAGGGATGAATTTTCAGAAGCCTTCAGCGCTTTTTCGCTCAAGCCATTGAACGCCAGTCCCGGCGGCAGCATCAAACCCTTCTGAGAGCCGGCGATCGTAACGTCCACACCCCATTCATCTTGCCGGTAATCGATTGACGCGAGTGATGAGATCGTATCCACCATCAAGAGTGCGGGATGGCCGGTACGGTCGATCGCCGCGCGCACGTCCGCGATCCGCGACACACAGCCCGTCGATGTTTCATTATGCACGATGCAAACGGCTTTAATGTCGTGTGCGCGATCCTCGG
>BFAS01000217.1 GCA_008974985.1 bacterium MnTg02 | reverse complement strand
TGTCAGGCACATTTCCGTGGCTTTCGACTTGCCGACGAATCGTGTGCGCCGCTGCGTCCCGCCAATGCCCGGAATGACGCCTAGGGTGATTTCAGGCTGCCCGAACTTGGCCGTATCGGCAGCGATAATGAAATCGCACATCATCGCCAGCTCGCAGCCGCCGCCGAGCGCATAGCCCGCAACAGCGGCGATAAGCGGCTTGCGGCAGCGGGTCACATCATCCCATACGGCAACGAAATCCTCAGCCATCGCTTCTATAAAGGTGCGCGACTGCATCTCTTTGATATCGGCGCCGGCCGCGAACGCGCGTTCGTTGCCGGTGAGCACGATACATCCTATTTGGTCGTCCGACTGATAATCACGAAGCGCCTCTGAGAGCTCTTTCGCGAGGGCATCGTTCAGCGCGTTCATCGCGTCTGGACGATTCAGCGTGATGAGCCCGACCTTGCCGCGTATTTCGGCAATAATATTCTCGAAAGCCATTCTCAATAAGTCTCCATAATTTTTGCAGCGAAGTACGCGATGCGCCCGATCATTCCATTATACCATCGGTCATCGGAAATGACCGATGGGCGTTCAAGCGCCACGCAGGCTTGACCGCCATAAGGCGTGGACCGCGCGGTCGCGCTTGCCAATGGTCGCCAATCGTTTGTGAGTCAAACTCAAGGACCATTGGTATTATTTCTGGCAGCGCGGACAAAAAAAGGTCGAGCGGCCATTTTGAACGATACGCTGGACAGTCCCCTGACACGCTTTTTTTTGACAGGCAAGCCCGGCCCGGCCGTAAACGGCGAAACAATGCTGAAAATAGCCGAGTGAACCATCGGTTTGGCGATGATCGCGAAGCGTTGAACCGCCCGCCCGTACGGCATTTTCGAGGACTGATACAATTGCAGATACCAGCTTAGGAACGCGCTTGCCCGGTCTACCGGACGCCGTCGCAAGTGTCGAGGCCTTGCGCCGCGGCGACAGTCCTGCCTGATATAGCGACTCGCATACATATATATTGCCAAGGCCTGCAATAATTTTTTGGTCCATAAGAAAGGATTTCAGGGATTGCGATTTATTTCGTGCGGCAGAGTTTAAATATTCGGGCGTGAACGCCTCGCTCAATGGCTCGACGCCAAGTCCGCGAAACAGTTTGTGCTGATCTAATGTTGCACCGCTTGCGAGCGTCATAAAGCCGAAGCGGCGTGCGTCATTATAGCGGATGACAGCGCCATTGCTCATCCTAAAAATCACATGATCGTGCCGCGGGTCGCCCCCTCCACCATTGGCAAAACGGTCTGACTTACTTGCACCCTGGCGATCTTCGATGAGAAAGCGGCCGCTCATGCCAAGATGCATGGCGAGGACCTCGCCGCTTGTGAGATATGCGAGTAGATATTTTGCGCGGCGTTCAAGACGGGTCACTTCCATGCCTACAAGGCGGCGGACAAACTGCTTTGGAAAGGGAAAGCGCAATCCCTCTCGCCGCTGTTCGACCTCTTGAAAACGGCTGCCAACCAAAACGGGCTCCAAGCCCCGGCGGACAGTTTCAACCTCAGGAAGTTCAGGCATTTTCACTCCGAAATCGTCCGCGCGCGTTGCACCCGCCACGGGCCGCAGAGCATAGCCTGGGTGACGCAGCTGCGCTATTGTCACAACCATGACCCATCAATCGGATCAAGACAATGACGATGCCGAAACCACGAGTTTTGGTTTCGAAACCGTGCCCATTAAGGACAAGCAATCCCTGGTAAACCAGGTCTTTTCCGGTGTGGCGGAGCGTTATGATCTGATGAACGATCTGATGTCTGGCGGCCTGCACCGATTGTGGAAGAGAGAACTCATTGGCTGGCTGGCACCGCCAAAAGGTGGCCCCTATCAGCTTCTTGACGTGGCGGGGGGCACGGGCGACGTGGCGCAAAGATTTTTGCAAGCCGCTGGACCGCAAGCCCGCGCGATTTGCTGTGATATCAGTTTCGATATGCTGCGCGCGGGGCGGCAAAAATCTTCACCCACGGACCACAAGGCACGCCTTGCCTTTGTCGATGGCAATGCCGAGTGTCTCCCCTTTCCCGACAAATCCTTCGACGCCTACACAATCGCTTTCGGAATTCGAAACGTTCCCCGGCTCGATACGGCGCTCCGCGAGGCCTGCCGGGTCCTCAAGCATGGTGGGCGATTTTTGTGCCTGGAATTCTCCGAAGTTCAAGTCCCGGTATTGGACGATCTTTACGATGTTTACTCATTTAATGCTATTCCGGCGCTCGGCGCAGTTGCGGCTGGTGACGCGAAGCCTTATCGCTATTTGGTGGAGAGCATACGCCAATTTCCTAACCAGGATCGGTTCGCTTCCATTATCGAAGCGGCCGGCTTTGCCCGCGTCAAATATCGCAACCTGAGCGGCGGCATTGCGGCGATCCATTCTGGATGGCGCATCTAAGTAGACTGTCTTCCGGCCAGACCCGCGATCGTTGCGACGCTTTTAAGGCACCGAGAATGGTAAATGCAGTGATCAATATAGTTCGGCTCGTGCGTGCTGGTTTCGTATTTGCGCGCCATGGCATCCGATTGCTGCCTGACGATCCGGAGCTGCCTGCACCCTTAAAGCTTACACGCCGTCTGGTGGGCGCTGTCTTTCCGCGTTCCAACGACAAGGATCGCGGCCGCCGTCTTGCCCAGGCTTTGACGAAACTCGGCCCAAGCTACATTAAGCTTGGCCAATTCCTGGCGACGCGGGACGACATTATCGGTTCTGAAAACGCCCGCGACCTTTCAGAACTACAGGACCGCCTCCCCCCCTTTTCAATAGCGGAGGCGCGGAACGCAGTAAAAGATGCGCTCGGCAAACCGGTCGAAGCGCTGTTCACCCGGTTCGGGCCATGTGTGGCCGCCGCCTCGATCGCACAGGTGCATAAAGCAACGATTTCCGATGATGGCCAGAACCGGGAGGTGGCGGTCAAAATTTTGCGGCCTGCAATCGAAGCCCGATTCCAGCGCGATCTGGATAGCTATTTATTTGCTGCCCGAGCCATCGAGCTGATGCATGCGCCGTCGCGGCGACTCCAGCCGGTTGCCATCGTCGACACGCTTGCTCAATCCATGGCCATCGAGATGGATTTGCGGATGGAAGCCGCAGCCATTTCGGAGATGGCGGAGAACACGGCCAACGACGAAGGCTTTCGCGTTCCCGAAGTGGATTGGACACGGAGTGCGAAGCGCGTTCTAACGCTGGAATGGATCGACGGCATTCCGATTGCCAATCGAGCCGCAATTCGCAAAGCCGGTCATGATCTAAAACCGCTTGGCCATCTCCTTATCCGCTCTTTTTTGCGCCACGCGATGCGCGACGGTTTTTTTCACGCAGACATGCATCCGGGCAATTTGTTCATCGATCCAGCCGG
>BFAS01000216.1 GCA_008974985.1 bacterium MnTg02 | reverse complement strand
GTCTGGATCACCAACTTCGGGAAGCTCTTCAAACAGCTCCGACAACAGCCATAACAAAAATGTGGCATAAAGTTTCGGCGAGCGCATCAGCTTGTCAGCCGCAAGGATATTTACATAGCCCTGCCCGTCGGTTCTCGTCCGCATCAAATCCTTTATTTTAAGAGCCGGCTCACCGAAAAAATGTTCGCCACCCTGCTCTTCAAGGACGAGCAGCCGTCTCTGGATCGAACCCACCGATGCTTTTGAGACATTGCCATATTCGGCGGTAAGTTCCTTAGCGCGCTCGGCTATATTGACGAGCAGCGCTCTCAGATCCTTCAGATCAAGCAGCAGAAGGTCTTCTTCGTCAGCGATCCGGAAGGCAATGTTGAGCACACCTTCCTGCGTATCATTGAGATCCAAGAGCCGTGATAAGAGCAATGGTCCCATTTCGGTAATCGTCGTCCGGATCGGGTGCCCCTGCTCGCCAAAGAGATCCCAAAAGACGACCGGAAACGCTTCGTACGTGTAATCTTCGAAGCCAATCTTCTTCGCGCGCTCTTCCAGAAAATCCTTCGTTACTCCGGCAGCCGCGAGGCCGGAAAGATCCCCTTTCACATCGGCGCAAAAGACCGGCACGCCTTGCTTCGAAAATCCTTCGGTGAGAATTTGCAGGGAGACCGTTTTGCCGGTACCTGTCGCGCCGGCGATCAAGCCGTGCCTGTTGGCAAGCTTAAGATTTAGCACCTCTTTCTTCGTGCTCGTCCCAATATAAATTGAATTCTGTTCGCTCATTACCATCCCCGTGCACTACAGCGGCGCCATGTCTTCTATCTAAGCCACTTGCGGAATTAAGTTATCTCTATAGGCACGCCTGCTCCGCTTTGCAAACGCCTCTTGACCGCTCCCTTATCCCGCTCAATATGCGGCACGAAACAGACGAACTTATCAAGGCAACCTATTTGGAAGGACGTAATGCAAGAGCTCGTTGATATAATCACTTCAAAACTCGGCATCAAATCCGAGCTCGCGGAGAAGGCTATCGGTATCATTCTGAAAATGCTGAAGAGCGAAGGACCTAGCGACAAAGTTGACGAGCTCCTTACGGCGCTTCCTGGTGCAGAGGACTTGATCAGCAAAGTCAGTAACGGTGGCGCGAGGTCTGGCGGAGGACTTGTTGGATTGATATCGGGTGCGCTCGGTGGAAGCGGAGCGCTAATGGAAACATTGTCTGAGCTCCAATCTGAGGGCCTGGATATAGATCAGTCAAAATCAATCGGGCTCGAGGTTCTCGCATTCGCCAAGGAAAAAGCCAGTGAAGATTTGGTGAAAGAAATAGCGGACTCGATTCCCGGCTTGAGTCAGTTTGTCTAAGCTGTCAATGTGGTTTTCGTTTAATTCGTTTTGCCCGGAAACTGAGTGACAATTATTCTCATCATGAGGAGGTTATGCAATGAGCTACCCTATCGCGACCATCGAAGGGATTGGTCCGAAGTACAAAAAGATGCTTGGCAAGGTAGGGGTGACGAACACCAAACATTTGCTGGCTAAAGGCGGCGACAAGAAGGGACGCAAGGTACTTGCCAAAGATTCCGGCATCGAAGAAAAGTTAGTCCTCAAATGGGCCAACATGGCAGACCTTATGCGGGTCAAAGGTGTCGGCGAAGAATATTCTGAGCTTCTCGAGGTTGCCGGCGTCGACACCATCAAAGAACTTCGCAAACGTAAGCCGGAAAATCTTCATAAGGCGATGTCGGACGCAAACGCCAAGCGCAAGAACAAGCTCGTGCGGCAATTGCCGGGGCTCCCTCAAGTCGAAAAATGGGTCTCTAATGCGAAGAAACTACCGCCGGCAATGACCTATTGACTCGATTTATTTGAAGCACGTTACAAAGAAAAATGGCGGTTCTGTATGGAATCGTCATTTTTTTATGTTCGACTGAATTGTCCTGCTTGGAACGTCTGATGCCGGCCAATGTAGATCGATTTGCAGCCTCGACTTCGGTATATTAAGCGAATGGCGGGGTTCTTAAATATCTTGCGAAGCGCTACAGCTCGTCCGTGAATAATGCAGCGATAGGCCGCGACTTCAGTTCCGATCAAAGCAGCCGAAACACACATTGAGTTCCGAAAATGGCTGAGCACAAACAAAAGCTGGCAGGTGAGCTTCCCACATTTGACCGTGACGATTGGCTGTCTCTCGTAAACAAGGCTTTGAGAGGATCGGAATTTGAGAGTGAGCTTGTCAGCTCAACCCGTGACGGACTGACAGTCAAACCGCTTTACACGCTAGAGGATGATCTCGGCGCAGATCATGCCGGTGTTCCCGCATTCGCTCCGCTTACACGTGGCCGGCGGGATGCGCCAAGCAAGCCGGCCTGGGATGTGTGCCAGATCTATGCGGAAAGCGATCCCGATGTTGCCAACAAGGCCATTCGGGATGATCTCGACCAAGGTGTTACATCGCTGTTGGCCAAGATCGCCGCCCCGGAACAAAACGGCATCGAAATTCGCTCTTTGGACGACATTAAGCGTCTATTGGTTGGCGTAGACGTCGGTGAGGTACAATTGGCGCTGCAGGCGGGAGCGCGATCCTTCGAAATTTCGGATCTGCTGGTTAAATATTGCCAAGAGCCAGACCTCGCTGCCAAGCAGCCACGCTTTGCGCTAAACGCGGATCTCCTTGGAACGCTTGCGCGCGATGGCGGCCTGGAACTAAATTTGGACCAAGCGTTCGATAAACTCAAAGCTCTGTTCGAGCAAATCGGGAACAATTTCAGCGGGTCTAAGATCCTACTCGCCGATGGACGTCCCTATCACAATGCCGGGGCAACCGAAGCTCAGGAAATCGCCAGTGTCGCGGCAACTCTTGTCGCTTATTTGCGTGGGTTAGAGAGTTACGGCCTGTCGCCTCAGCACATATTGGAAAGATCGGCAGTGTTCATGACTGCCGATACCGATCAATTTCTCACGATAGCCAAACTGAGAGCGGTGCGCCGCGTCGTATGGCGTCTGGCGGACGCCTGCAACGCCGGCGAGGTTGCAAAGACTATCCCGCTTAATGTTCAAACGTCCGAACGCATGATGGCCGGCCGCGATATTCATGTGAATATGCTACGGACGACCGTTGCCTGTGCCGGAGCCGTTCTCGGCGGCGCGGATTCCATAACGGTTCTGCCCTACACCTCGGCACTTGGACTTGCCGATGCTTTTGCTCGTCGCATCGCCCGCAATACACATGCGGTCCTGCGTGATGAATCGGCTCTCGGGCGCGTCTTGGACCCTGCGGGCGGGAGCTGGTATGTCGAGCAATTAACCGACAATCTTAGCAATGAAGCCTGGCGAATATTTCAAGGAATCGAATCCAATGGTGGTCTGGTGAGCGCGCTTCAGAATGGCTATTTGCAAGGCATAATCCGCGAGACGGCAACCGAGCGCGAGCGCGACTTGTCGATCTCTGAGCTGGAACTTACCGGGGTCAGCGCATTTCCTGATCTTTTCGAAGCCGCGATCAAAGTTGAACCGCATCCACACCCGGAAGAGCTTGAAGATCCCGCTATCACCGTCGAACCCATGCCGCTCAGACGCTTGTCAGAACCGTTCGAGAGACTTCGCGATGCGAGCGATGCCACTCTGACTCAACAAGGCAAACGCCCAAAGGTTTTTCTCGCCACACTCGGCCAGCGGTCGGATTTCAATGATCGTGCGTCATATGCAAAGAACTTTTTTGCCGCCGGTGGAATCGATGCAACCATCTCCGATGGCTATGACACGGTGAAGGCAGCCTCAGATGGATTTGGAGAAAGCAACGCACAGATTGTCTGTTTATGCTCGTCGGACGGAGTTTACAAAAGCATGGCCGAGGACACCGCTAGCGCCCTCCGGGCAAGCGGCGCCAAGCATATTTACCTCGTTGGACGTCCTGGCGAAATGCGCCAAGCTTTTAAGCAAGCGGGCATTGAAACATTTCTTCACAAAGGATGTGATATGCTCGCAACCTTGAAAAATGTCCATGACATATTAGGAATCGCGGCTTAGCTCGGACGGCCGCGAAACAGATTGGACGATGAGCCAAATTCCAGACTTTACCAAGATCGCTCTTGATTCCAGCGTCTCCGCGGGCGGAACAGCCGCGTCCGAACCTCTTTGGGAAACGCCGGAAGGCATTGCCGTAAAGCCGGTCTACACCGCTTCAGACCGGACCGGACTTGCTTTTCTCGACACCTACCCCGGACTGCCGCCTTACATCCGCGGTCCCTATCCGACCATGTATGTGCAGCGGCCGTGGACGATCCGCCAATATGCCGGTTTTTCCACCGCTGAAGACAGCAACGCCTTTTATCGCCGCAATCTTGCAGCAGGCCAGAAGGGCCTCTCTATTGCTTTCGATCTTGCGACCCATCGCGGTTACGATTCCGACCATCCGAGGGTCGGCGGCGATGTCGGCATGGCGGGTGTTGCTATCGATTCCATATACGACATGCGCACGCTCTTTTCCGGAATTCCGTTGGATCAAATGAGCGTCTCCATGACCATGAACGGCGCGGTGCTGCCTGTGCTCGCACTCTACATCGTTGCCGCCGAGGAGCAGGGCGTTCAGCCTGAGGCACTCACAGGAACGATTCAGAACGATATTCTCAAAGAGTTTATGGTTCGCAATACGTTCATCTATCCACCCGAACCCTCCATGCGGATCATCTCCGACATCCTCTCATTTTCGTCCAAGCATATGCCGAAATTCAACTGCATCTCGATCTCGGGCTATCACATGCAGGAAGCGGGCGCGACCGCGGATCTGGAACTCGCCTATACGCTGGCGGACGGTCTTGAATATGTCCGTGCCGGTCTAAAGGCTGGATTGGATATCGACCAGTTTGCGCCCCGCCTTTCGTTCTTCTGGGCGATCGGCATGAACTATTTTATGGAAATTGCCAAGATGCGGGCAGCGCGGCTCATTTGGGCGCAGCTAATCAAGTCCTTCTCTCCCGCGGACGACAGATCACTCAGTCTTCGCACCCATTGTCAAACCAGCGGCTGGAGCCTGACGGCGCAAGATGTCTTTAACAATGTGATCCGGACATGTATCGAGGCCATGGCCGCCACACAGGGGCACACGCAATCCCTGCACACCAATGCGCTGGATGAGGCTCTGGCCCTGCCGACCGACTTCTCCGCGCGCATCGCCCGCAATACGCAATTGTTCCTGCAGCAGGAAACCGGAACGTGCCGGGTCATTGATCCTTGGGGCGGCAGTTATTTTATCGAACGGCTCACGGCGGATCTCGCCGCGAAGGCTTGGGAGCATATTCTTGAGGTCGAGGAGCTCGGCGGGATGGCTAAGGCCATCGATGCTGGCATCCCGAAACTGCGAATTGAGGAAGCTGCGGCGCGCGCGCAAGGCCGTATCGATTCAGGCCGGCAGATTATTGTTGGCGTCAACAAATACCGTGTGAAGGACGATGCGGCGATCGACATACTAAAAGTCGACAATCGTCTCGTTCGTCAACGGCAGATTGAAAAGCTCGAACGCCTGCGCGCCGAGCGCGACGAATCTCGATGCCAAGCGGCTCTCGACGCGCTTACAGAAGGTGCCCGGACAGGCGAGGAAAACCTCCTTGAACTGAGTATTGCCGCTGCGCGGGCCAAAGCGACGGTTGGCGAAATTTCCATGGCCATGGAAGAAGTCTTCGGACGCCATCAATCAGAGGTTAAGGCGATTTCAGGAGTCTATAAATCGGAGGTCGGGCCCATGAACGACAAGGTCAACGAGGTGATCCGGCTTGTCGAAGCCTTTGCGCAGAAAGAGGGGCGGCGGCCCCGCATCCTTGTCGCCAAAGTGGGACAGGACGGCCACGACCGCGGACAGAAAGTTATCGCTTCCGCTTTCGCTGATCTCGGATTCGACGTCGATATTGGCGCCTTGTTCCTAACGCCAGCTGAGGCGGCACGCCAGGCCGTCGATAATGATGTCCATATCATCGGCATTTCCTCTCTGGCCGCGAGCCATCTAACGCTTGTTCCCGAACTCAAGGCAGAACTCGATAGTCAAGGCCGCTCGGATATCATGATCGTTGTCGGCGGCGTTGTTCCACCGCAAGACTATGAGGCCCTCTATGAAGCCGGTGCGAAAGCTATTTTTGGGCCGGGCACAGTCATCGCCGAGGCGGCGATCGATCTTTTGGGCAAACTCAATGATGCCCGCAGCGGCGGACCGGCGAAAGCCGCTGAATAATCACGCCATTTTGCATTATCCGAATTCCAAGCGATAGCGCTTGCCGCCTCGCTCCTTGACCTTTATGCCGGTCGCATGTCTCATTTTACCGCCTGCCTTTATCTTGCCAGCGCAATGGCACTCGTTGGCGCGAATGTGCCGATCGGTAAGGTGATTATCGCCGAGATGCCGATCTATCTGTTCGCTTTTTTCCGCTTTGCCATAGCAAGCGTGGCCCTTGCGGCTTTGATTTCATCAGAGCCAGGCCCGAGACTTCGCCAACTCGCGCCAAGGCAATGGCGCAATCTCGTGCTCATGTCGCTTATCGGGATGGTTGGCTTCACCATTTTGATCCTTGAAGGACTGAAGCGCACGTCCGCCACCGACGCCGGGATCATCACGGCCACCTTACCGGCTACCGTCGCTCTTCTTGGTGTCGTCTTCTTTCGCGACCGGCTCTCACGCCATCAGATCTTCGCCATCGGACTCGCGATCATAGGCCTCGTTTTTATCCAAGCAACCGGTCTTGATAGCAACGGGCGGTCCGCATTCGGCAATGTCCTGGTCATAGGTGCCGTTATTTGTGAGGCCCTATTCGTCATACTGGCCAAGGGCCTCAGCACAATATTAAAGCCCGTCCGGCTCGCACTTGGCGCAAATCTCGTGGGGTTGGTTCTCACGCTTCCCCTCGCCCTCCCCGATCTGTTGCGATTTGACATCACCGAATACACGCCACTGATAATAGCGCTCGCGGTCTGGTATGCCCTTGCCGCAAGTGTTTTCGCACTTCTTCTCTGGTATCACGGCCTTCCCCATGTCGAAACCGCAACGGCCGGCCTGTTCACCGCCGCACTGCCTTTAACCGCACTTGCGGTCTCAGCTACATTTCTTGGAGAAACAATTGGCGCAACGCAACTCTTCGGCGCTGCGTTGGTCATTGCCGCGATCCTGCAAGGATCGGGGGCCTTTCGCACGCGGTCCCGGCATGACTGATGACTCAATTTAAAGCCTAAATAATAAAGCTCATTCCGGCCGCCGTGCCCTTTCCTTCAGATGACCTTCCGCACCTCGCTAAGAAAGTTCCCGACTTGGGTGCGCATCATTTCTCCTTTTTGCGCCAGCTCTTCGGATGCCTCCAAAACTTGAGTGGCGGCCGCTCCCGATTCACCTACTGCTCGGTTGATGATTCCGATGCTTGAGCTCACTTCGGAGGTTCCAGTTGCCGCTTGGTCAATATTGCGTGCAATTTCGCTTGTGGCGGCACTCTGCTCCTCAACCGCCGCGGCGATGGCAGACGCGATTTCGTTGACCTTCGAAATCGTTGCGCCAACTCTCTCCATCGACGTAACCGCCTGACCGCTCGCAACTTGGATATCGGAGATCTGTGTGCCGATCTCTTCAGTTGCTTTTGCGGTCTGGCTCGCAAGCTCCTTCACTTCTGATGCCACGACCGCAAAGCCCTTGCCAGCTTCGCCTGCTCTCGCGGCCTCGATGGTTGCGTTCAATGCGAGGAGGTTTGTCTGGTCGGCAATATCTGTAATAAGCGAAACCACTTCGCCAATCCTGTCGGATGCCTTCGACAAGCCGCTGATGTCCTCATTGGTTTTATGAACTTCATTTACGGCTTCGGCTGTGATTTGTGATGATTGGGTCACCTGCTGGTTAATCTCACTGACCGAGTTCGTCATCTCTTCGGTAGCGGCGGCTACGGAGCCTACATTGGTAGATGCCTGTTCAGCCGCAGCGGCGACGGTTGTCGATTGTTCGCTTGCAGAGGACGTCGCGCTTTGCATGGTTCGCGCGGAAGCCTCCAACTCTGTCGCAGCGGAGGCGACGGATTCAACCACCTCTTGCATCTGGTCTTCGAATGAGCGGACAACGCGTGTGAAATCGCCAACCCGCCGCTCCATCGATTCCATGGCTTGATTGACAGTGCGGCTCGCTTCGCCGAATGCCCCGGTCATGCCTTTCTCAGAGATGCGGCGGAAATATTTATTTGCTGCTACATACTCAAGGGAAGCTTTCGACTCGCGGACATATGCGTCCGACCGGTCTATGAGACGGTTGATCGCCAGGAGCAATCTGCCGGCTTCGCCTTTCTCCGTAATATTGATGATACGGGCTTCAAAATCACCGTCAGCGACCGCTTCACAAACGTCGATTGCCTTCAAGACCGCTGATTTGTATTCGCTTGAAAACATTGGTTTTGACTTTCTTCGGGATCATAATCGCCTTGAGCTGGCAGGCTCCAAGTGAATCAGACAGTCTAAAGTGTGGCCACGAATTCGTCGTATTCCATATTTTTCTCGCTTAGCAGGCTAGTGACCGATTTTATCGACGCCTGGAGGCCCGACTTGCGATTGGAATGGCGGGCTTCCTCTGCGAGCAGCTCTTTATAGAGCGGCATGATTTTGTCTTCGAGGATCTTGCGGTCTGGAACACGGCGGTTTGAGTGATAGCCGATGATTTTCCCAGATTTATCGCGACTGGGGGTGACGTGCGCGTTCACCCAATAATGGTCTCCGTTCTTGCAACGATTGACAACGTAGGCGAAGATTTCGCGTCCATCCTGGACCGTCTCCCAAAGCAGCCAGAACACGCATCGCGGCATGTCCGGATGACGGATTAAGCTGTGCGGTTGGCCAAGGCATTCTTGCTCATCATATCCAGCAATGCGCCGGAACACGTCGTTGCAATAGGTGATGCGTCCCTTTAGATCCGTCTTGCTGACTATGATTTCGTTTTCGTCGAAGAATTGCTCAACGTCGGTAAGCGCTATCGAACGTGTCATTTATCGATCTCCACCTTCTATGGGAGAAAGTAGCTGAATATTCCTCGGCAGCCGATTTCATACACCTGATGGTTGCAAGAGGCGCTTGGTTGCAAGCTAAGCAAGTGTGGTTAACAAATAGTCACTAAGGCCTCATGCGTTCACCCGACCTCAGATATCCGATTTTCACTCTGCTTGAGTTTGCTGCGGAGCTACTCCACTCGCCAGCATCATCTGACACAAATATCTTCCATCTGGTCGCAATCGCCAATCTTCAAACCGGCCCACACGAGGCGATCTGCGTGGCTTGCCTTCCAGACAAATTCCGCCTATCCCGCTCTTATGACATCGAATTCCGAAATCATTGATTTGCCCATCATTGAGACCGCGAAGAAACTCCTTGATGGTGATCGCGCGGTTCTGGCGCGCGCCATTACGCTCATCGAAAGCGCCAAACCGGAGCATCAAGCCCGAGCTCAAGAGCTTCTCCAATATCTATTGCCGCACACGGCGTCCTCACACCGCATCGGCATAACGGGCGTGCCAGGGGCCGGGAAGTCGACACTTATCGAAGCGCTCGGCACCATATTGACGGCTGGGGGACATAAGCTTGCCGTGCTTGCCGTCGATCCCACCTCGTCGCGCTCAGGCGGATCCATTCTTGCCGACAAAACGCGCATGCAGACACTCGCCGCCAATCCAGACGCTTTCATCCGTCCCTCGCCAACATCGGGGACCCTTGGTGGCGTCACCAAGCGAACCCGCGAGACCATGGCCCTTTGCGAAGCCGCCGGATTCGACATCATCATTGTGGAAACCGTCGGCGTCGGACAGTCCGAGACAGCCGTCTCTGAAATGGTCGACTTTTTCCTGGTCCTTATGGTGCCGGGTGCCGGTGACGAGATACAAGGGTTGAAAAAGGGCGTGCTTGAGATCGCGGACATGATCGTCGTTAACAAGATGGACGGCGATATGGTCAATCAAGCGCGCCGAGCCGCCGGGGAGTATCGCGCCGCACTTCACATTTTAACGCCAGCAAATCCGAACTGGCCGCCACCGGTTATCACCATTTCGGCGCGAGCAAATTTAGGCCTCGACGAATTGTGGGAAAAGATTGAAATGCATCGCAGCATATTGATGGACAGCGGCGCGTTCAAAACGCGCCGCAAAGATCAAGCCGTCCAATGGATGCATGATATGATTGAGGACCGGCTCATGAGCGCGCTTCGGGACAATCAAAAAATCTCGGCGCAATTGCCGGAGCTTGAAAAGCGCGTGCGTGCCGGAGAGATTGCGCCCGCCGCCGCGGCACATAACATAACCACTCTTTTTGGACTGGGCTGACGTTCGATTTGGTTCATGCAAAACTGTCTAATACAACCTCTTGTAGGGTATGTATGATTGCGTACGAAACCGTCAGAAAGGCTCAAAAAGCGTGACCCAGATCCGGTTTGGCCCTGAGCCGCTTCGTGTCCTCGTAACGGGGTTTGGCCCATTTCCCGGAGCCGCATGCAATCCTTCGGCATGGCTTGCCGAACATCTCCAGGCAAATCCTTGCAAGCAGCTCTCGGATATTGCGCTTACCAGTCACGTTCTAGAAACCTCGTGGCACTATGTAGATCGTTATTTTGAGCCCCTCATTGAGGCTGTGATGCCCCATGTGGCGATTCATTTCGGATTGGATCAAAGCGGCTCGCAATTTCGTATCGAAACCCGTGCGCGCAATAATGCGGCGCGAAGCGCCGATTGCAACGGAGCCCATTTTAAAAGATCCAATATTGTCGCTGGCGCGCCGCATATCCTGTCGACGACCTTGCCACACTGGCCTCTAATTGACCGCCTCAGGAAGCAGCAACTGCCTGCTCATGCGTCTCAGGACGCAGGCCATTATCTATGCAATTACCTCTATTATCTTTCCCTATGGAACAGCCGTCGCGCAGAATCGCCAAGGCTCACATGCTTCGTACATATCCCGCCAATGCCGGAAATTCAGACTTATCATTCCCGTCACTGCAAATCGCGCGGCAACATGCTTTCACCTGCGGAACTCGTTCGCGGAACGCATGAAATAATTTCATATGCCGTCAATGTTTACCGGCAACGCCCGTCGAGCCGGGAACCACATGCGCCCCCTCCAGGGGGCCGTTCTTTGATGGCGGTGACCAGTGGAGCAACCGATGGCGATGGATAGACGGCAACTAATACTGAGCGGCATTGGGCTTGGAGCAGGAGCTGCCGCGACAACAGCAGGCGCCCGTCCCGCCAGCGCGCGTGCGGCTTCCGCTTCCCAATCTATTTCAATCTTTGAGTTCGGTCTCGATCCAAAAACCTCATCCGATCAAACAGCGAAGTTGCAATCGGCGATTGACAATGCAGCGAATTCCGGTCTTCCGCTATTTATTCCACCAGGACGCTACTTCGCTCACGGCCTTAAGTTAAAAGCAGGCAGCCAGCTTATCGGGGTTCCCGGGCAGTCCATTCTGTCGCGAAAAGGGGGAAGCGCCCTGATGACCGGCGAGGATATCGCGAATGTCCGTCTTGAAGGTCTGGTGCTCGACGGCAGCGGAATGACCAGTACCGCAAAGGCCGCATTGCTGACATTTTCCAAAATCGCGGAACTGCATATCAGCGGCTGTTCGTTAAGCAAATGTGCCGGCGACGGGATACGGCTTCAATCTTCGGCGGCATGTCTTACAGACAACAATTTTGCCAATATAAAACGCACCGGTTTAATCGTGTCGGATTCGGTGAAGCTCGAAGTGCTGCATAATCACTTCCAAGATTGCGGCACAAACGGAATTGACATCAGCCGGTCAACTCCGGGCTATGACGGGTCTATTGTATCCATGA
>BFAS01000215.1 GCA_008974985.1 bacterium MnTg02 | reverse complement strand
CGAGCAAAAAAGTTCGATCCTCAGCCTCGATTCGGCCCGGTGAGCCATCACTTCCAGGTGCCCGCTTAGAGACAACATGCCAGTCAAGATTCCGGACTGCGTCCTCGACCAGTTCGAAAACCACCTTTGTCGGCCGCTCCAATACAAAAGGTTGAATATCGGGATAAGCAAGGAGCTGTTCCTCTGCGAATTTATCCCCTGGATAGATAATGGAATTGGCGCTTTGATCACGTGTTTCGGCGATTTTCTCAAAAATGGGCGGTGATCGGGTGTCCGTCGTCACGTCATTGAGAGTCGGCAACAAAAAGAGTTTTGGCAAATTCCAAGCCGGAAAAGCAAAGATAGCCAAGACGAGAAATAATCCTGCAACAGCACTTCCAAGCCCAGATATCCCGCGCCTCCAAATTTGCACCCCACCCCAGATCGCTAAAATCAGAGCTATAGCCGTTCCCAGCAGACCTGCAGCGAGCAAATTAATTGCGGATGGCGTGTGCAACGAGCCAAAACGGTGCAATATCACCGTCAATATCAACAGCTGTAGTGAAAACAGCGCAAGCCGCCGGCTCCACAGAGCTTGTGTCGATACGCGTTTTACATCGCGATAGGCCATCTCACCTCGCCTGAAAGCCTTGGTCCGGGCTATGACTGACCGCCATCGGATCAGCTTCTGCGCTTCAAACTATTATATTGTCTGGCCCAAAGACTAGATCGATAGCAGAAAATTTGCGTTCTAGCTGCGCCAGACCCATAATTACTAATCCGCGCCCCAACAAAACGTCGCTCGCTTTGCTAACTTGCGCCCAAGGTAACCAGGCAGAAGATAGATCGCCTCGAGCGCGCATGAATTTGCCATAAAACGGAGGCCAAAATGGATAGCCGCACAGGCTTAGATAATCGAGATATTGAAGCTGTTGTCCACCCCTATACCAATCTCGCGCTGCATCGCGAATTGGGACCTACAGTCATCGAGCGTGGGAGCGGCATTTATGTTTGGGATACCGAGGGCAATCGCTATATCGAAGGCTTGAGTGGATTGTGGTGCACGGCGCTCGGCTATGCCAATGAAGAGCTTATCGAAGCTGCCCGGGAGCAACTCTCCAACCTATCCTTTTCACACCTTTTCGGCGGGAAAAGTCATCCCACCGCCATCGCACTCGCCGAGAAACTAAAAGAAATTTCGCCGGCGCCGACATCGAAAGTGTTTTTCACGTGCTCCGGTTCGGAAGCCAATGACACGCAGATAAAACTGGTTTGGTATTACAATAATGCCAGAGGAAAACCGGAAAAAAAGAAGATCATCTCGCGCATCAAAGGCTATCACGGCGTAACCATTGCCGCCGCCAGCTTGACCGGACTTCCCGCAAATCACCAGGGTTTTGATCTCCCAATCGCCGGAATTCTGCATACTGATTGCCCGCACCATTACCGGTATTCGGAGCCTGGGGAAAGCGAAGAGGATTACGCGACGCGCTTGGCCGGGAGCCTTGAGGCTCTGATTCAACGCGAGGGCCCGGATACGATTGCGGCCTTTTTTGCAGAGCCTGTAATGGGAGCCGGCGGCGTAATCATACCGCCACGCACTTATTTTGAAAAAATCCAAGCGGTGCTCGACTCGCACGACATCCTGTTCATCGCCGATGAAGTGATCTGCGGTTTTGGCCGCACGGGCAACATGTTTGGTTCCGAGACTTTTGGCATCCGGCCCGACAGCATCTCCGTGGCAAAGGCGTTGACCTCCGGTTACGTACCCTTGGGGGCCGTGACCGTGCCTGAGAAAATCTATGAGGCCATGATCGAGGAAAGCCGGCGAATCGGCACCTTCGGACATGGCTTCACTTATGGCGGACACCCTCTCGCGACGGCTGTCGGTTTGAAAACATTGGAGATTTATGAACGGGAGAATATTCTTGCGCACGTCGCATCTGTTTCCCCCGTATTTCAAACGCGACTAGCATCTTTATCAGATCACTCACTGGTCGGCGAAGCCCGCGGTATTGGATTACTTGGCGGCGTCGAGCTTGTCGCTGATAAAGCCGCTAAAACAGCCTTCGATCCTTATAAGCTTGTGGGAGCCAAGGCGGCGGGATTCTGTCAGGAGCAAGGTTTGCTTGTTCGCCAGCTTGGCGACACGATCGCCTTATGTCCTCCACTGATCATTTCTGCCGGCGAAATCAATGCATTGTTCGATGCGCTGGAGCTCGCGCTGGATCAAACGGAAGCCTGGGTTGCCAAGGAAGGTTTGAAAAATGGATAATGCCAAAGGATATTATGATTGACTCATAATTTCGCTTGGCAAGCGCGGCTGCGTGGGCCGCACCTTGTGCTGCGTAAAGCTGCGTGGCATCTGAGCGCCCATCCGTCATTTCCAATGATCAATCCTATTCGCGGCGCGCGTCTGGTGACGCAGGCGGCGCCATGATTACGAGATGCCCATTGTCGAGCCCGCCCACCAGAACCCATTTTTTCTTATCTTTCGTGCGTACCCACAAGATCTCCGTGACCAAATGACCCGGCAATGAGATCAGAGCGCGTTCTTTCGCTTGGCCTCCTGCAAATGATAGAACACGTATGTTGCTCCGGGATGCGTCGGGAATCGCAAGATCCTTAATCTTGTCCCCATAAAAATCCGCGATCGCGGTCATATCGAGAATCCGCGAACCTTTTACATGGTTGGAGACGCCATTCAACGAGAGGATCCGCTCCAGTTTTTTGCCACGATAGCGCCAAAGCTGAAGCGTCCCCCCAATATGGGGTGTTACCACAAGCGCGATTTCGGGCCAGCCGTCACCGTCAAAATCCGCCACACCGGCAGGATTGAGCCATCGAAAGGGCCGTCCTATTGCCGGCGTTTCAGCGGCTATGGAAAGACCAATTTTACCGAGCTCGACAACCGCAAGAGACGCGCCTTTGGTGAGGTAGCTTCTCACGACAATTATTTCGTCCGCACCGTCCTTATCCACGTCAGCAAGACGGGCGTGCAAATCTTCAAAGACAGAATCTGGGCCTAAAGTGAGCTTGTACTGCTTCTTGCGGAGATCAAAAACATAGAGTGCTCCAGCTTCGATATTATCGCCCAGCACACCGTGATTATAACGCTGAGTTGCATCGCCGAGAAAGGCGCTTCTAATATTATTCTTTCCCCGTGCAATTATAGAATCCGGTATAGCGCGGGCGGGCAGCCGCCTCCTTCGCGCCGGACGGCGGACGGGCTCCACGCAAAATTGGTTGCCGCAGGGGCGTATCCGCAACCGCTCCCCATGCTCGGTTAAAATGCGGACTGAGCTTAGTTTCTTCCGGTTTTTTTTAAGTGTTAAGCTCTGCGGCTTGGCTTTTAGATTAATGCTTTGAACTGTCCAGTCATCCGCGTTTGCCGTATCCGCGAATAACAACATAACAAACGTGAGAATAAGCGATTTCCGCATCACACATGTTGTCCGCCATTGATATGGAGTTCCGCGCCAGTCACATAGCTCGACTGATCCGAGCAAAGAAAATAGATGGATTTAGCGACTTCCTCAGGCGATCCAAGCCGATGCATGGGAATCTGCTGAACAATTTTATCCGTGCCCGGAGACAATATGGATGTATCAATCTCACCGGGAGAGATTGCGTTAACGCGGATACCTTTTGGGCCGAAATCTGCGGCCATCTCGCGGGTCAATGAAGCAAGCGCGGCTTTTGACGTCGCATAGGCAGATCCCGCAAAAGGATGAACCCGGCTTCCAGCAATTGACGTCACATTCACAACCGCTCCCAGCGCGCACTCCAGCTCTTCAAGCAATCCACGCGCCAGGAGGATGGGTGCAAAAAAGTTCACCTGAAAAACGGCTTGCCAGTCCTCTAAGCTCGTATCGATTGTGCTAAGACGTTCACCGCCTGGCCCCTTTGGAGATATGCCGGCATTATTAACAAGCGCGTTGAGCTTAGAACCTTGGTCCTTAAGCCGCTCCTTCATTTCCGCGATCGCTTCGCTGGTATTCTGCGGATCCGCCAAATCCACTTGAACATGGTCCTCTGGGCCAGCCTCCCAGGGGCAATCCTCTGGAAAGGCGTAACGGGAACAGGTTATGACCCGCCACCCGGCGCTCGAGAAACGCTTAACCGTCGCGTGTCCAATGCCACGGCTAGCGCCGGTCAGGATCAAGGTGCGCCGCTCTTCATTTGAAAGTTGTGTCATCAAATAGTCTTTCAGACCTTCAGTCTCTTTATTGCAAGATTATCGCCCGCCGCTCTGTTTTCGCGCTGCTTGGCGAGGGTCTAGGGGTAAAGCCGGGTCTTCGACCATAAGGACCGGGGATCTTCGCGGCGAAATACAATCCTATCATGAAGGCGAAACGGCCGGTCGTGCCAAAATTCAATCTCCTGCGGAATGAGACAAAAGCCTGACCAGTAAGGAGGCCGGGGAATCTTTCCAATTCCATATTTTGCCGTGTATTTGGCAACGGATTTTTCAAGGGCAAACCGGCTTTCGAGCGGACGGGATTGTTGTGAAGCCCATGCGCCGAGACGGCTTCCTCGTGAGCGCGATGCGAAATAGCTGTCGGCTTCGCTATCGTCGACGACTTCGCTATCCCCCCGAATTCGGACCTGCCGGCGCAGGCTTTTCCAATGAAAACAAAGGGACGCTTTCGGGTTGGCAAGAATCTCTTGGCCTTTCGCGCTCTCAAGATTCGTATAAAAGACAAACCCATTCGGTGTCGCTTCTTTCAGCAAGACCATGCGCACATTTGGAAGACCGCCGGAATCCACGGTTGCCAGCGCCATTGCGTTCGGATCGTTGATCTCGTGACGGATCGCTTCGCTCATCCACGAATCAAAGAGCGCGAACGGATCGTCGCTAGTGCTGAAATCTCCGGCCTGAGGACCGCTATAGAATTCTTGGGTCTTCGTATCCGTCATAGGCCGCTCCAACGGCTAAATACCTTGTATAATTGTGGCATAATAGCGCCGCGTCGCCAATGACATGACGCTCATCCAGATACAGCAAGATGCGCCCATTGAATAGGCTAAGCCGTGCTCCAAGCAATCTATGCTCCTGTAAATCTTCTAATTATCGGCATTTCGGAGAATATCCTATACACAAGCAGCATGTCCCAATGCGCTGGACGCTCCAAAGCAATCGTGTAGGATGCGCCGCGTTTTAAGCGTCAGGAGATGACCCTATGGCGGAGACCGGGAATTTGATGGCAGGCAAGCGCGGCCTCGTTATGGGCGTCGCCAATAGCCGCTCTATTGCTTGGGGCATTGCGCAAGCCTGTCATGCCCAAGGAGCTGAAATTGCCTTTACTTATCAAGGCGATGCAATCTTAAAGCGCGTCACGCCACTGGCGCAGGGAATTGGTAGCGAGCACATCCTGCCCTGCGATGTAACCGACAATGCGAGTATGGACGCGGTTTTCGCTAAGCTTCAAGAAAGTTGGGGCTCTCTGGATTTTCTGGTCCATGCCATCGCCTTTTCCGATAAAGCCCAACTGGACGGGCGCTACGTCGAGACAACTGAGGATAATTTCACCCAAACTCTGTTGGTCTCTTGCTATTCTTTGACGGCGCTGGCGCGCCGGGCCGAGCCGTTAATGACGAATGGCGGCGCCATCCTCACTTTGACCTATTATGGCGCACAGAAAGTCATGCCCCACTATAATGTGATGGGTGTGGCAAAAGCGGCCCTTGAGGCAAGCGTCCGGTACTTGGCTGCCGATCTCGGCCCACAGAACATCCGGGTAAATGCGATTTCAGCCGGACCCATCAAAACCTTGGCGGCATCCGGGATAGCGGACTTCCGCTATATCCTTAAATGGAATGAGTACAACTCACCGTTGCGACGGACCGTCTCAAGCGAAGAAGTCGGCACTGCCGGGTTCTATTTGCTTTCCGATCTAAGCCGCGGCGTCACCGGCGAAATCCATCATGTTGATGCCGGCTATCACATCCAGGGCATGAAAAATGAGGATGCCCCCGATATTTCCGTCGTTTAGGCCATGCTTGCACCGAACGTCACAATCTATTTCATCAGACATGGTGAGACGGATTGGAATGCAGCAATGCGGATGCAGGGTCAGCGTGATATTCCTCTAAACGAGACCGGGCGAGCGCAGGCCGCACGCAACGGACGCGGTTTGCATGAGTCGATTACCAATCCGGATCTATATGACTATGTTGCCAGCCCACTGATCAGAGCGCGCGAGACGATGGAGATCGTCCGCGGGGAATTGGGCCTTCCTGCCGCAGAATATCGAACTGAGCCAATTCTTAAGGAAATTCATTTTGGCGAATGGGAAGGCTTTACTTGGGAAGAATTGCGCGCCAAAGCCCCGGAAGCGATTGATGCTCGCTTTGACGATCCGTGGAATTGCACCTCCCCTGGCGGAGAAAGTTATGCCATGCTCTCCAAACGGGCGGAGAAATGGCTTATATCGGTAAAGTGCGACACGGTCGTCGTCTCTCATGGCGGAGTAAGCCGGTGTTTGCGTGGCCTTTTGCTCGGCCTTGACCACAATGAAATTCCGCATCTCCCGGTCCCGCAGGATCAATTTCTCCAAATCAACGGAAATGGGCTTGAGTGGATTTAACGGCGCCGAGGGCCTTTGTTTGACGCCTTCCTTCGCCTTCGCTAGAACGGCCAAATAGGATTCATCGATAACCCAAACCTAAGGCTCTGGCACGGAATGTCCCACAACAGCTTCGGCCATCTTTTCCGTATTACCACCTGGGGTGAAAGCCACGGACCAGCCATCGGTTGCGTGGTTGACGGCTGCCCGCCAGGCATTCCGGTGACGGAAGATGAGCTTCAAGTCTGGCTCGACAAACGCCGGCCAGGGCAGTCGCGGTACACGACCCAGCGCAAAGAACCGGATCGCGTCAAGATTCTTTCCGGTGTCTTTGAGGATGACAGAGGCCAGCAGGTGACGACCGGGACGCCTATTTCTCTGGTCATCGAAAATGTCGATCAGCGCGCCAAGGACTATAGCGATAACAAGGATAAGTTCCGGCCGGGCCATGCGGATTTTACCTATATCGCCAAATATGGAATCCGCGACTACCGTGGCGGCGGCCGGTCTTCGGCCCGGGAAACAGCGATGCGCGTCGCGGCGGGCGGTATCGCGCGTAAGGTTATTCCCGGTCTCTCTGTCCGTGGCGCACTCGTGCAAATCGGTCCCCACGCAATCAATCGAGATAATTGGGATTGGGAAGAGGTCGATCAAAATCCATTTTTCTGCCCCGATCATGACGCGGTGCAACGCTGGGCTGGATTTCTTGATGAGGTTCGCAAAAGCGGCTCATCAACCGGCGCTGTGATTGAGCTGATCGCCGAAGGTCTACCCGCCGGCCTTGGCGCGCCGGTTTACGGCAAGCTCGACCAGGATATTGCGTCTGCCCTTATGAGCATCAATGCGGTCAAGGGCGTCGAAATCGGTGCTGGATTTGCTGCGGCGGCGCTCTCGGGGGAAGAGAATGCCGATGAAATTCGCATTGACGCCAATGGCGAACCGGAATTTCTCTCTAACAATGCCGGAGGCATTTTGGGGGGTATTTCATCCGGCCAACCAATTGTCGCACGATTTGCTGTCAAGCCGACCTCTTCGATCCTCACTCCAAGAAAAACCATCGATCGTTTTGGCGCTGAAACCGAGATTTCCACCAAAGGCCGGCACGATCCATGTGTTGGAATCCGCGCCGTGCCGGTCGGCGAGGCAATGCTCGCAATTACACTTGCCGATCATTATTTAAGACACAGGGGTCAATCGGGAAGTTGATAGGAATATGAGAAGCGGACGAAAGGCGGCTCGAACAAAACACTACGAATTGAATGAGTTTCCACCTTTTAGCTACCGCGATGATGTCAACGTTCCGGATTTTCCTGATAACCGGCCATTGCTTGTCTTTGATGGCGTCTGCGTTTTGTGTACGGGGTTCGCGCATTTCATACTTTCCCATGACAGAAAAAAGCAATTTCTGCTGACCACAGCGCAATCTAAATTGGGTCAGGCACTCTTCCGCCATTACAGGCTCGACCCGGTGGATTTTGAAACAAATTTGCTGATCATGGAGGGACGTGCCTTCGGAAAGCTAATCGGTTTTGCCGAAATCATGAAGCAGCTCGGTGGACCGTGGCGCCTATTTGGCGCCCTGAGATATATACCAACTTCTTTGGGCGATTGGATTTATGACCGCATCGCTCAAAACCGCTACCAGCTGTTTGGCCGGCATCAGAACTGCATGGTCCCGGAACCTGAATGGCGCGGAAGGATCATCACATGACGGCGCACCCTCCGCTCTTCCATAAGCTTTACGGACCTGCGCTCACCTTGCTTCCGGCTCCAATTCAAAAGCTTCACAATGTGGTGGAACCGTTAACAGTCCATGGTGCGGCCCGTATCGAGATTGGAACGAGTTGGCTTGCACGCCTGACCTCAAAACTATTGTCTTTCCCACCGCCGGGCGACGATGTGCCTCTCGTCTTGATCATGACACCGGACCGAAAGGGCGAAAGATGGGAGCGATCGTTTGGCGGTCATAAAATGACCACCCGCCTGATGCCAGGCACCAGTCGCGCCAAAGTCGAAGAGCATCTTTGGCCTTTTGTCGCGACCTCCGAGGTCGTGCCGGACGAAGACGGCGTCGATCAACATCTAACCGGCCTCAAATGCCTTGGGCTTTCATTGCCCCGCGCTCTTTGGCCAAGGATAAGCGTCCGCGAAGGCTCAGACGGCAGCCACTATACCTTCTCGATGGCCATTCGTTTTCCGTGGGGTACGCAACTGATCCGATATGACGGATGGCTTGACACGGCCAATTTAAAACCGTTGAAAATAGGCTAAATTCTGTTTTAGTCGGCAACCGATTGACCCCACAGCATTCATCTCATCCCCTTCGAAGGCAGATCTACATGTCCGGATTTAACGATGTAAAAGCCTTGCTTTTCGACGTCTTTGGGACCGTCGTCGATTGGCGCTCAAGTGTTATTCACGAGCTTGAGACCTTTGGCACAGAAAAAGGCATTGAACGGGATTGGACCGGCTTTACCGACAAATGGCGGGCGAGCTATCAACCCGCCATGGAAGAGGTGCGCAGCGGGCGCAGCGCCTGGACCATTCTGGACGAGCTTCATCGGGAGACTCTCATTCGGCTTTTGGACGAATTCTCTATTTCCGGACTAAGCAAAGCAGAGATCGATCACCTCAACCGGGCCTGGCATCGCTTGTTGCCTTGGCCAGATAGTGTTGAAGGGCTTCAGCGGCTCAAGAGCAAATTCATCATTGGCACCCAGTCCAATGGCAATATTGCTCTGATGGTCAATCTTGCGAAACATAGCAATCTTGCCTGGGACGTGATTCTCGGCGCGGAGACCGCGAGGGCCTATAAGCCACTGCCAGAATCCTATCTTCGCAACGTCGCGTTACTCGGACTCGAGCCTGGCGAATGTATGCTGGTTGCGGCGCATAATGATGACCTTGCTGCGGCGACGGCCCTTGGCTTGCGCTCGGCATTTGTCTTGCGGCCGACGGAATATGGGCCGGATCAATCGAAAGACCTACAAGCGGAAGAGGGTTGGGACATTGTTGCCAAAAACCTAATCGAAGTCGCGGATGAGCTCGGCTGTTAGGGTCTTTTCGATTTTGATAGACTCAAAATCAGACCCTAGCTCTTTGTTATACCGTTCTTCTTATCGGAAAACCCGTTCCCACTTTTTCCGGAAGCACTCTAGGCCACAGACTCATTAAATCTGATCCAGATACGGATTGAAGCGAGTTGCACGGAGGCGAGGAAATTGTCGTCGCGCTTGTCGTATCGTGTGGCGACGGCGCGGAAGTGTTTGAGTTTGTTGAAAAAACGCTCAACGAGGTTTCTGTATCGATAGAGGAAGGCGCTGAAGGCAGGTTTGCGTTTGCGACCAGGCATCGGCTTGATGTTGGCCCAGGCACCGCGTGCCGCCATCTCGATGCGCA
>BFAS01000214.1 GCA_008974985.1 bacterium MnTg02 | reverse complement strand
CACCCATTACAAGTCCAACAAAGACGAACAGAGCGGCAATCCTTACGCTCGATACATTCATTTCCTACCTCCAAACATACAGTGCGCCCCGTCCATATTACCTCTGATAGCATCTTGATCGAAACAGAGTCGCATCAATTGTCGTTCTCTGTTGCGATGGATGAGTGTGTGACATTCAAAATATGCTCACGGCTGAGAATAGACTTTGATATGCATCAACGTCTTGTACGAAAGGAAATTAAGATTGACCCACAATTTCCTTTGGCAAGCGCGGCCGCGTGGCGCCTGAACGCCCAACGGTCATTCCCAATGACCGATGGTATAAGCCCCATGCATCAATCCGCATGTGCGCCTGGAAGGGTGCTGCGCGGAGTTTGGCCGGCCGAACCCAATACGCAAAGCCTTCTTTTTTTGCCAAACTTTGCAGCGCGGAGTTTATATTTTTTCTATCCGCCCCATCATCATGTTGAGCGGCACTGGCATTATCTGGTATAGGCTGCCGGTCGGGCCGGCAATGCGATGAGACTTGCCAGCCCGGAAATGTGGCGCGAGGGCTGATAAGCCCCTTGGGCCACATGAGTTTTGATTGCCCCAGTGGCGGAATTGGTAGACGCGACAGACTCAAAATCTGTTGTCCGCAAGGGCGTGCTGGTTCGAGTCCGGCCTGGGGCACCAATCATCCGGGGAGAAAAACTCCGGAGCTATCGAGCGCGAAAGAGCGCGAAGGGTGGGTGTTGGGTGATCAGGCGGCGGTTCAACATCTGCCTTGGGCGATTTGGCTGCCGCATGGCGGCGCGGCAAGGGGGAAGTGCCATGCGCGCCTTAACGGCTCTATTCCTATTGTTTTTCGTCTGTGCTCAGCCTGCGCCGGTAGTGGCGGGGCCGGCCATGGTGTTCGATGTCGAAAGCAGCAAGGTTCTCTATGCCGAGGATCCAGACATGCTCTGGCATCCGGCGTCCCTCACCAAGCTGATGACCGTCTATCTCACATTTGAGGCGCTAAAGGCCGGCAAGTTCACAGTGGACTCGAAGGTAACGGTGTCGAAGAGAGCGTTTCGCCAGCCGCCGAGCAAGATCGGATTGCCGATTGGCGGACAGATGTCCGTCAAGCTCGCCATTGATGTGTTGATTATCAAATCGGCCAATGACGTCGCTGTCATGCTGGCGGAGAAAGTCGCCGGGACCGAAACCGCTTTTGTTGCTATGATGAACAAGACCGCCAAGCGGCTCGGGATGAGCAACAGCCGGTATTATAATCCGAACGGACTTCCCGACGCGCGTCAGGTGACGACCGCACGCGATCTTGCCCTTCTTTCACGCGCTATCTTGAAGGATTTCCCCGAACACGCCCCCTTGTTCAAGCAGCTCGATGTCAAAATCGGCAAGCGGCGGCTGCGCACCCATAATGGTCTGTTGCGCACTTTTGACGGCGCCGATGGTTTGAAGACCGGTTTCATTTGCGCGTCTGGTTTCAATGTCGTGGCCAGCGCCACCCGGGACGGGCGCAAGCTGGTAGCCGTGGTTCTGGGTTCTCTCTCTTCCGGCAAGCGCACGCGGCGGGCGAGTATGCTGCTTTCCCATAGCTTCGATACTTATGTGTGGAAGGCTCTGTTCGCCTCATCCGTTATCGAAACATTGCCGCAAGATGGCTCGGAGGCGAAAGGTCCGATCAATATGCGCAATAAGGTGCCTTCTTGTAATAGGCGGGCGCGAAAGGTCAGAAAGAAGCGCAGAGTGAAGAAAAAGCGCAAGAGCAAGAGTAAGGTCAAGAGCAAGAGTAAGAGCAAAACAAAAAAGAAGAAATCGTAACCAGAGCATTTTCCCGAAAAGTGTGCGCGGTTTTCGGATAAGAAAATGCTTAAAATCAAACATGCTCTAGCGAAATATTAGCTCGTTCAATCCAGCGAAATAATAGCTCGTTCAATAATGACCGATATCACGAAAAAAACGCAGCTTGATCCGTGCGCCAGTGAAATCGTCGATTTCTGGATTGCAGCGGGACCGGAAAAATGGTTTGAGAAAATCGACGAATTCGATCGCGAGATCGCAAGCCGGTTCGGCGCGTTGATGGCGTCTGCGAAAGCAGGCGAGTTGGAGGCCTGGCGCGAAGATGCGATAAGCGTCTTGGCGTTGATTTTACTCCTCGACCAATTTCCCAGGAACGTTTATCGCGATTCACCTGAGGCGTTCGCCTGTGACACCGATGGGGTCGCGGTGGCCGACGCGGCGATCGCGGCGGGATATGATGCCCAGTTCGAAATTCCGGTCCGCCGCTTTTTCTATACGCCCTTCATGCATGCCGAGGACATGGTGCTGCAAAAGCGCTGTATTGCGCTATGCCGCGCGCTGGACGATGAGGAGGGAGTCGAATTTGCCGTGTTACACGCCGAGATTATCGAGAAATTTGGCCGATTCCCACACCGCAACGCCATTCTCGGGCGGGCGACAACGGAAGAGGAAAAGATCTTCCTTGCGGAAGGCGGCTTTAGCGGTTGAGCTGGCTTGACGACCGGCCGGTCATGGCGGTGCCCCAAGTCAAATATTAACGAGCCCCAAAATTAGGTTCAATGAGTGTTCCAGTTTGGAACATTTTCACTTGGCGCTAATCTTGCTTTGATCGATCCAGCCCATGAAAGACGGAGGACTATATGCGCGAAATTGGCAGCTCAACTGGTACAGACGGTTTCACGGCCGAGGAATTTGAAACCATGGCTCGTGTCCTCGAAGGCCGTCATGGTGCCCACGCCGCAGAGATTGCCGCCTTTTTTACCTTGGAGCATCGGTTGATGGGCGATGTTCCGAGAGCCTCGGCTTGGGCCAGCGTCGCATCCCTGTTGCGCACAGGCTCTCTTGCCCGGCGGTTGAACGCTTAAATATTTGCGCCCCTGAAATGGGTCACAATCGAAACCCTGAAGTCTGAAGCGATGTTTTCATATTGAATGGGAGACGAGAGGCCAACGAGAAAGCCCGGCGACAAATGTCGCCGGGCTTCTTAGTTTCAGTGTTTCAATCCTGAGATCTTAGAGAGACGTACCCAAAATAAGCGTCCAAAATGTTTTGTTTTTCGATTTTTTATTGTGGACTAGGGCGATGCCCATATGGCTCGCATCGGGGAGCAGCAGGTTTTCATTATGGCTCGGGCTTGCCTTCCAGCCTTTCATGACCTCTGCAAAATCTTTCTGACCCGTGCCGACATTCTCGGCCGCAAGTTTGGGTTTGTAGCCCGTGCGCTCGACCCGCTGCCATGGATTTGATCCGTCTGAGCCGCAATGGGTAATCTTATCCA
>BFAS01000213.1 GCA_008974985.1 bacterium MnTg02 | reverse complement strand
CCATTTCGCTTTAGCACAGAACAACCCGTGAGCGAAAAATACGCCAGCCGGCCTGTAAGCCGGGTTCTGTCCGCGCAAACGCACGGGATGACCATTCATCTGGGACGTTTGTTATCAAACGCCTCATGCGACCAACCCGGACGGCAACCTGGAAATAGGTCTGGAGCATGCGCTCCGTGCCATCCCTATTCGGTCTTGCTCCCGGTGGGGTTTGCCGTGCCGCTCCTGTTGCCAGGCGCGCGGTGCGCTCTTACCGCACCCTTTCACCCTTGCCCCAGGCGAGCCCGGGGCGGTTTGCTTTCTGTGGCACTTTCCCTAGGGTTGCCCCCGCCGGGCGTTACCCGGCACCGTATTTCCATGGAGCCCGGACTTTCCTCTCCGCCGGTAAATACGCACCGATACTCATGCAGAGCGGTCATCCAGCCAGCTGGCACTCTAAACGTACGGAACACAGCGTGTTGAGGTCAAGCGGCATGAAAGCCTAATCCGCAAAAGTTGTCCTCGGACTTGATCGGAAGTGGCGCCCGGTTTTGCGATAAGGTCATGCATAAACAAAGAATGAGAGCGAATATCCGATTCCAACGGACATTCATTTCTCTCAAAATTCAGGAATAGCGCTCTATATTTCGGAAAACAGAACGAGACTGAATATTTCACGGCCTGGTTACAGAAAGCGGACCCGCAAAATGCGCGGCGCAGAATTCTATTAAGATCGCGCGCCCACTTCCTTTTCCAACTTACTCGGCGGCAACCTGCAGCCGGGCTTGGCTATGATCAGACAAGCGAACAATATTCGTCATCGCATCCATCACGGTTTTATGCTGCTGAAGTTCTTCATACTGAACTTGTAGCTGCTGGATACGCTCAAGAAGTTCTGAGATTCGTGAGTCGTAGGCCATGACCACGGCTTCCGCGATCTGATCGGCTGCGGCGTCCGGATATTCTGTCCTAATCCGGCGGATCAGGGTCAGAACTTCATTCATGGCTTTGATGGTTTCGTCGACGTAATCGGTCATTTTACGCATCCCTACTTCAGACCCGCGACCTAGGCCGCAACTAAACGAGAATCTTGATCGTTAATCAGGCTACCGCGGCGCCTGCGCCTCAAAAAATATTCTCGGATTAATGGCGCAGGTATAGCAGAATTTGGCTGGGCTCGACGAGCGCTATCCACAGTAAAAATCTATTTTCGCTGGTCTGTGTCATTCATGCCATGGCCGGAAAAGGCGATATTTCGCGGTGATTCTCTATAGGGATGTGGAAAATCAAGAGTACCGTGTTGCGGCTTAGTCGTTTCGTATGCCCCTGTCTGCCGGTGAGGATTTCGAGGGAGAGCCGCGTCTCAATAGGTGGCGCGTCCGCCGGATATGTCGAAAACAGAGCCCGTTGTAAACGAGCAGTCTCTTGACGCGGCGAATGCGGCCATTGCCGCGATCTCCTCGACAAGGACAAAACGTCCGCGCGGGATTTTGGAGAGCATGTAGTCGATATGCTCCTGAGTGATTTGCTCGAAAATTGCGGTTTTCGCCGCTGCGGGCGTCAGGCAGTTCACGCTTATGTCGAACTCCGCAAGCTCTTTGCCGAGAGATTTGGTCAGTGCGATAAGCCCTGCCTTTGAAGCGGAATATGCAGAGGCATTGGGATTGCCTTCCTTGCCTGCAATTGATGCAATGTTCACAATGCGGCCATAGCCCCGCTCCAACATATGCGGAACGATGGCCCGGCAGCAATAAAATGGGCCATTCAGATTAATGTCCAGAACTTGCCTCCAGGCATCTATATCATAGTCCCAGCTCGTTTGATTGGGCCCGGCAATGCCTGCATTATTGACAAGGACCTCGATGGATTCAAAGGCGGTTAGCGTTTGATCGCGGGCCGCTTCGACGGCTTTGGGATTGGTAACGTCGACAGTGATTGCGATGACGCGTCCGCGGTTCTGAAGTTCTTGAGCGGTCGTATTTGCTCGATCTTCATCCCGATCCCAAATCGCAATATTCGCGCCGCTATCCGCCAAACGTTCCACGATGGCGCGGCCAATACCCTGTGCACCGCCTGTGACTATGGCCGACTGAGAGCTAAAATCGAACTGAGTTGGCATTGGACGTTCTCCAGATAGAGGCCGTTCAACATTATTCGTGAATAATCCGAGTCGAAATAGGCATTACGAAATCGGTGTTAGGACAGGCTTTCCGGCAAAATGAGCGGCAAGGTTGTCAACCGTCAGATCGCCCATCGCTTTCCGCGTCTCAATCGTTGCGCTGCCTTGATGGGGCTGCAAAACGACATTGTCCATTTCGAGCAATTCTTCTGGAACATTCGGCTCATCGGCAAAAACATCCAGCCCCGCGCCGCCCAGCCGGCCATCTTTCAACGCCGCGACCAGTTCCGGTTCATTAACAATCGAACCGCGTGCGACGTTGATAAGCGTTCCGTTAGGGCCGAGCGCATCAAGAACATCACGGCCAACAATATTATTGGTCGCCTCGCCACCGGGACAAATGATGATGATATAGTCGCTTGCCCGCGCACATTCGATCAAATCACCATAGTAGCGGTAGGGCTGGTCCGGCTGAACGTTGCGGCCATGATAGGCGAGATCGCAGCCAAAGATTTCGAGCTTTTTGGCAATGTTTTTGCCGATCCGCCCTAGTCCCAGAATGCCGACGGTTTTGCCGCGAATGCCTCGGGCCAATGGCGGATATCCTTCCGCGCGCCAGGTGCCGGAACGCACATAGCGGTCATTAGATACGAGCTTTCTGCTTGTCGCGAGCAGGAGCGCGACCGCCATATTCGCGACATCGTCGTTCAGGACGTCCGGCGTGTTGGCGACAATGATATTCCGTTTTGCGGCATGGCTGAGATCGACGGAATCGACGCCGACACCGCAGCTCGAAATTACTTCCAAATTCGGTAAAGCGTCCATAAGTTCGGCGCTTGCACCGGAGTGCCCATCCGTGGCGATGCCTCGAACGCCCTCGCCAATCTCATTTAAAAAGCCGGCCTTGTCCTCGGCCTCATAGAGACGATGCAATTGGTAGGCTTCAGCTAAAGCTTCTCTGACCGGGCGCGTCAAAGAACACACCATCAAGACTTCTGGTTTCATGGCGCCTTCCGATTAATTTTTGAACAGATCGTTTGAGTCGTGTGGAGAATTCCGCAAGACGATTGCGTACAGTATTATCATCCATAGCGAGCGACAAGATGCATACCGATGAGAGGATCTTAGACCTATGAAAGTTGTGATTACGGGCGGCACGGGTTTTATTGGCCGGCGGCTCGCCGACACTATATTGAAAAAAGGCGGTCTAACGGGTCCATCCGTTACAGAAGAGCGTGTTGAGGAGCTGGTTCTTTTCGATCAGCTTGTGCCGGACGGCTTTGATTTGGGCTCGGATCCGCGTCTTGCAATTGTCCAAGGGGATATATCGGACAAAGCCACCATCGACAGGTTAATCGATCGCGACGATATCTCCGTATTTCATCTTGCCTCGGTCGTCAGCGGCGGCGGCGAAAAAGATTTTGATTTGGCGATGCGGGTCAATCTCGATGGCGGGCGGCATATCATGGAGGCGCTTCGCGCCCGCTCAAGCGTGCCACGCCTTGTTCTCGCAAGCTCCATCGCAGTTTTTGGCGGTGCGGCAATGCCGGATCAGGTCGGGGATAAGACGAAGCAAACGCCGCAAACGACATATGGAATTACGAAGGCGATATCCGAGCTTCTTATCAATGATTATACCAGAAAAGGCTTTCTCGATGGCCGGTCGGCGCGTTTGCCGACGGTTATTATTCGCCCAGGCAAACCCAATGCCGCTGCGTCGAGTTTTGTGAGCGGTCTGTTTCGCGAGCCGTTGAATGGGGTCGATATCGCATTGCCGGTCAAAGAGAGCACATTGATGCCCGTATTGGGCTATCGGGCCATTGTTGATGGGATTATCCGGTTGCACGAGTTGCCAAGCGATGCGCTCGGCGATGATCGTGCTCTGAGCCTGCCTGCCCTTACGGTCACCGTGACGGATATGTTGGATGCGCTTGATCGCGTCGCGGACGGCAAGCCGCTTGGCAAGATCACAATCGAGCCTGATCCGTTCATTGAGGAAATCGTCACGTCCTGGGCACGCGATACCTATTATGACCGGGCGATCGCCCTTGGGCTGCCCAAGGAAGACAGCATCGACGAAATCATCTCTTACTATATTGATGACTATTTGAACCACGCTTAACCAGGGCATCATTTGATCGGAGAGCATAACGAGAATGACCAAGGATAAAAAACTCAGAAGCACCGAATGGTTTGGCGTTCCCGGTAAGGACGGTTTTCACCATCGGAGCTGGATGAAAAACCAAGGGTTTCCGGACGATCAGTTTGACGGCCGGCCGGTGATCGGTATCTGCAATACCTGGTCGGAACTCACGCCCTGCAACGCCCATTTTCGTATACTCGCGGAACGGGTGAAGCGCGGCGTTTATGAGGCTGGTGGATTTCCCCTTGAATTTCCGGTCATGTCGCTCGGCGAGACGCTGATGCGCCCGACCACCATGATGTTCCGTAATTTGGCGTCAATGGATGTTGAAGAATCGATCCGCGCCAATCCCATTGACGGCGTCGTGCTCCTGACAGGATGTGACAAGACAACGCCGTCCTTAGTCATGGGGGCGGCCTCTTGCGATTTGCCGACCGTCGTTGTGTCCGGCGGACCGATGTTGAACGGTCGTTGGCGCGGCGAACAGATTGGGTCTGGAACCCATGTGTGGAAGTTCGAGGAATTGTCGAAAATAGGCGAAATGACTGTCGAGGGATTTCGGGATGCCGAGGCCTGCATGTCGCGGTCCGTTGGGCATTGCATGACGATGGGGACGGCGTCCACGATGGCCTCGATGATGGAGGCGCTGGGATTGGGACTGCCGACAAATGCTGCAATTCCCGCCGCCGATTCCCGGCGAAATGTTTTGGCGCAATTGGCCGGCCGGCGCATTGTCGCAATGGTCAAAGAAGATTTGCGAATGTCGAAAATCTTAACGCGCGAAGCCTTTGAAAATGCGATACGTGCCAATGGCGCGATCGGAGGTTCGACAAATGCCGTCGTGCACCTGCTGGCCATTGCCGGACGGATCGGGACAGATCTCAATTTGGAAGACTGGGATCGCCTCGGCCGCGACGTACCCTGCATCGTCAACCTTATGCCGTCGGGCGAATTTTTGATGGAGGACTTCTACTATGCCGGTGGGCTGCCTGTTGTCCTACGCGAACTTGGCGAAGCAGGACTTCTACACAAAGGAGCACTGACGGCATCAGGCAAAACGATGTGGGAAAATGTGCATGACGCGGAATGCTTTAATCGCCAAGTGATCACTCCAATGAGTGATCCCTTTAAGAGCGAGGGAGGGATCTGTGTTTTGACGGGCAATCTTGCGCCCAATGGCGCGGTTTTTAAGCCGTCAGCAGCGTCGCCCAGTCTCATGCAACATCGTGGGCGAGCGGTCGTATTTGAAGATATTGACCATTACAAAGCCAGGATTGACGATCCCGATCTCGACATTGATGAAAATTGTGTAATGGTCTTAAAAAATTGTGGTCCTAAAGGCTATCCGGGCTTTTCCGAGGTTGGCAATATGGCTTTGCCGGCCAAAATACTTCAGAAAGGAATCACGGATATGGTGCGCATTTCTGATGCACGGATGAGCGGCACGGCCTATGGAACTGTGGTTCTTCATATTTCGCCGGAAGCTGCCGAGGGCGGACCGTTGGCGCTGGTTCGAGATGGCGACATGATTGAACTCGATGTCGCGGCCCGCCGGCTTCATCTTGATGTTTCCGAGGAAGAACTCGATGGCCGCAGGGGTGCATGGACAAAGCCAATTGCGCCGGAACGTGGATATTGGCGAATGTATCATGATCATGTGTTACAGGCCGATAGCGGCTGCGATTTTGATTTTCTCGTAGGCAGCAGTGGTGCTCCGGTGCCACGTGAGAGCCACTAGAGTGTTATTTTCATTGAATTTCTCAAACACTCTAACCTTTTTATTTGTCGTGTTTCATGACGGAAAACCGGTGTCCACTTTTCCCGGAAACACTTGGTGCTGAGAACTAGGGGGACGTCCGGTGGGTGAACGATTGCAGGGGAAAAAGATCCTCATTACGGCTGCCGCTCAGGGGATTGGTTTGGCGACAGCTCGCGCTTGCTCGGCTGAAGGTGGCGAAGTCGTCGCGACGGATATCAATTTAGAGAAGCTTCAGCAGGAATTCTCAGGACGGGAGAAGGACTCTCTTACGCTGCAAAAATTAGATGTTCTCGATCCTGTGGCCATCACCAATTGCGCCAAATCGGTCGGCCCTATCGACGTGCTCATAAATGTCGCTGGCATTGTTCATCACGGAACAATTCTCGACTCCACCGGGGACGAATGGGATTACGCGATGGATTTAAATCTGCGTTCCATGGTGCGCATGATTCGTGCCTTTCTGCCGTACATGGTCGAGAGTGGCGGCGGTTCGATCATCAATATTTCGTCAGTGGCCTCGTCTTTGCGGGGCTTCCCTGTCCGTTGCGTTTATGGGACGACAAAAGCGGCGGTGCTCGGTTTGACGAAGTCTGTTGCGGCCGATTTCATTACTCAGGGTGTGCGCTGCAACGCCATTTGCCCGGGTACTGTGGAATCTCCTTCTCTTGAAGAGCGGATCGCGGCGCTTGGTGAGGAAATGGGTGGAGAAGAAAAGGCCCGCGAATGGTTTGTCGCCCGCCAGCCCATGGGCCGGCTTGGTACGGCAAATGAAATAGCGGCGATGGCCGTTTACCTCGCATCCGACGAGTCTGCGTTTACAACAGGCGCGGCGATGATTGTCGACGGAGGCGTATGCCTTTAGGCGCACTATTGGTATAGTTTGAGCCGCCGGACTGGGGTATCAGCCAGCGATGGTTCGCAATTTAATTAGAAGCATTTCATGTTTTAAAAATTGACGGATAATTTGCTCGAAAAAAAATGGTCTCATTGAAATCAGCTTTTCCTACCTTTCTTAAAAAAATTTGGACTGGATAACCCGAAAAATAAAGTACACACTCAAATTGAGGTTACTTGATAATAAGGGCAAGGAAACGCAGTATTTTTTAGCTGAAATTACCTCCGGGGAGAGGTTCTTCACGCAGAGAGAGGCAAGATGTCCTCGGTTGAAATCCGAGACGTACGAAAGACCTTTGGCACAACCGAAGTGTTGCACGGAATCGATGTTATGGTTCCTGACGGCTCTTTCACGGTTTTGGTCGGACCTTCGGGTTGCGGAAAATCTACTCTCCTTCGGCTGATCGCTGGCTTAGAGAAAATTACTTCAGGAGAGATCCTGATAGATGGGCGCGTGGTGAATGACAGTCCGCCCAAACAGCGCGATATAGCGATGGTATTCCAGAATTATGCGCTCTATCCGCACATGAAAGTCTTCGACAATATGGCCTTCAGTTTGAGGCTGGCGAAGCTTGATCGCAAGGAAATCGAAGAGAAGGTTCGCCAGGCAGCCGAGATTCTCGATCTCGGAGATTATCTCGAACGGTATCCCAGACAACTTTCCGGCGGTCAACGTCAGCGTGTAGCTATGGGACGGGCCATCGTCCGGGACCCGCAGGTTTTTCTATTCGATGAACCGCTTTCCAATCTTGATGCGAAACTGCGCGTGCAGATGCGCACGGAGATCCGAGAGCTGCATCAGCGGCTGAATTCGACGTCGATTTATGTCACCCATGACCAAATTGAGGCCATGACTATGGCCGATCATATCGTCGTCATGTGCGATGGCGGTATAGAGCAGATCGGCGCACCGCTGGAGCTTTACGACAAGCCGGACAATATGTTTGTCGCAAGTTTTATTGGGTCTCCGGCGATGAACTTGATCGAAGGCACGATTGAGGTTGTGGATGGGCATGCGGCTGTTGCGGTCGATAATGACATTCGCTTGCCATTGCCGCCGAACCTCGGCGCGCAGCATGGTACGCGAGTTTATTATGGTGTTCGCCCAGAACATTTGTCACTTACTAACGGGACGGCTGGGGTTCCACTCGACGTTTCGGTCGTCGAGCCGACAGGCGCGGATACGCTCATTGTCTGCAAGCTCAAGGGTAAGGATGTGCTGGCGTCTTTCAAAGAGCGTCACGATTTGCGGCCGGGACAATCGATCCGGCTCGAGCCGGATACGGCCCTTGTCCATCTTTTCGACGCCAATGACGGCAAGCGCCTCTAGCTAGGGTGTGGGATATCAGAGGATTTTCCGAGATTATCTAGGACGAGGTAACGATTATAAATAGTTAACACTAGAGTTGGAGGAGTTCATGCCGAAAATTACCAGACGCCAAGTTGTGCAGGGCGCGTCGTCGCTCGCTCTCAGTTCGGCGATCGCATCCCCGATGCTGTTGGAAGCTGCCCGCGCATGGGCCGCAGAATCGCCATGGAAGCCAGAAAGTGGCGCCAGTCTTCGTATGTTGCGATGGAAACGATTCGTAAAAGCCGAGGGTGAAGCGTTCAAAGCGTCCTTGGACGCATTTACAAAAGCGACAGGCGTGAAAATAAGGTTGGACTCAGAAGGCTTTGAGGATCTCCGGCCGAAAGCGGCGGTCGCCGCAAATATTGGCTCTGGTCCCGATGTGATTTGGGGCATTCATGCCGATGCCCATCTTTATCCCAATGCCATGATGGATATTTCGGATGTCTGCAACTATCTCGGCAAAAAATATGGCGGCTGGTATCCGATTGCCGAACATTACGGCAAAGACAAAAACGGCAAGTGGATCAATTTGCCCATTACGATTTCAGGCAATCTACTCAATTACCGTATATCGATGATTCAGAAGGCCGGCTTCGAGAAGATTCCTAACAATACCAAGGATTTCCTGAAGCTGATGCAAAATCTGAAGAAAAACGGTACCCCTGGCGGATTTGCCCTAGGCAATGCCTCCGGCGACGGCAATTGCTGGACGCATTGGATTCTGTGGTCGCATGGCGGCAGAGTTGTCGACGAAAAAGACAATGTCGTAATCAACTCTCCGGAAACCATTGCGTCCTTGGAATATGTGAAAGAATTGGCGGAAAACTTCATCGTAGGCACAGCGTCTTGGCTCGATGGCCATAATAACAAGGCCTTTTTACAAGGCGCGTGCTCGTTGACGAATAACGGCATTTCGATTTACGCGGCAGCGGTACGCCAAGGCATGAAAGAAATTGCCGCGGATATGGACCATGCTTATTTTCCAATTGGTCCGGTCGGAAAGCCAACGGAGTTTCACGTGGCGTTTCCAATGATGCCCTATAAGCACACCAAATATCCGAATGCGGTCAAGGCTTTGCTTGCCTGGCTCATGGAGAAGGATCAGTACAACGCATTTCTGCAGGGGTCCGTCGGCTATTTATCGCATTCGCTCCGCGCCTATAAGAACCATCCGGTATGGACCGAGGATCCAAAGCGAACCGTTTACCGTGACGTTGCTGAGCGGTCCCGCTCCTTCGCTCATAGTGGTTCGTTGGGTTATGCGGCCTCGTCTGTTTTTGCGGATTTCGTGGTCGTCAATATGGTTGCCGAAGCGGCCACGGGTGCGAAAACACCGAAGAAGGCTGCGGAAGATGCGCAACGGCGCGCAGAGCGTTACTATAAAGTATGAGGGTGATTTTGCGGCGCATGTTTGTTCCGAGAATTGGGCAAGGTGCGCCGCCAACTCCTTGCAGTCAGCTGATTAGTGCGGTTGAGGCGGCCGGAATTTAGTGAATGGTGAGCATCACAGGATCGAACGATAAGAGCGCCGCCACTGAGCGCATTAGCTGGCTTGAGCGGCTGAATTCCAACCGGAATTTGCTTGGATTTTTGTTTATGTTGCCAGCGGCACTGGTTCTGCTGGTATTTCTAGCCTATCCGTTGGGACTTGGTGTTTGGCTCGGCTTTACGGACGTCAAGGTTGGGCGTCCGGGGCACTTCATCGGTTTTGATAATTATGAATGGCTTTTTCAGGATGATATTTTTTGGCTTTCAGTGTTCAACACTTTTCTCTACACCAGCGTCGCCAGCGTCATTAAATTCGCCATCGGGCTATGGCTTGCGCTTCTCCTAAATCGCAATTTGCCATTCAAATCTTTTCTCCGCGCCATAGTGCTTTTGCCTTTTATCGTGCCGACAGTGCTTTCGGCGCTCGCCTTTTGGTGGATATATGATTCTCAAGATTCAGTTATTAGCTGGACCTTGATAGAAATGGGGCTCCTCGATCAGCCCATCGATTTTCTTGGTAATCCCAACAATGCTAGGGCTTCGGTGATCGCGGCTAATATTTGGCGAGGCATTCCATTCGTTGCCATTACGCTTCTTGCCGGGCTGCAAACCATTTCGCCGTCGCTCTATGAAGCCGCAACCATTGACGGCGCGAACGAGTGGCAGCGATTTAGACGGATTACCTTGCCGCTTCTGACACCGATAATCGCGGTGGTGATGACATTCTCCGTCCTGTTTACTTTCACGGATTTCCAGTTGATTTGGGTCATGACGCGCGGCGGGCCGATCAACGCGACCCATTTGATGGCCACGTTATCCTACCAACGGGCAATCATCGGTGGCGCCCTCGGGGAGGGGGCGGCTATCGCGGTAGCCATGATCCCATTTTTACTCGCGGCCGTTCTCTTCAGCTATTTCGGTTTGCAGCGGCAGAAATGGCAGCAAGGAGGCCGCGATGACTAATACCACGCCGGACCGCAACGCTGATTCGCGCGAAGGGATGGTCTCTCTCGACTCAATTCCGCGGAAGGTTGTCACGGTTTATATCCCGCTCGCGATTATCGTCTTCGTCCTGCTCTTTCCATTTTATTGGATGGGCGTCACGACATTCAAAACCCATCAAGAGCTCTATTCAAATCGTGGACTTTCCGCTCTGTGGATCTATGAGCCGACAATTCAAAATGTAAAACACCTGCTCTTCGAGACCGAGTATCCACGCTGGCTTTGGAATACGATGTTTGTCACTGTGACCGCGACCTTCCTTTCCATATTTTGCTCGGTCTGCGCGGCCTACGCTATCGAGAGGTTGCGCTATAAGGGCGCACGGACCGTGGGGATGCTGATTTTTCTCGCTTATCTCGTGCCGCCCAGCATTCTCTTTATTCCGCTCTCGATAATGGTCTTCAAACTCGGTCTGTTCGACTCGAGCTGGGCACTCATTCTGACATATCCGACTTTTCTCATTCCATTTTGCACGTGGCTGTTGATGGGATATTTTCGCTCGATTCCTTATGAGCTTGAGGAATGCGCTCTGGTAGACGGTGCGACACGGCTGCAAATACTCATGAAAATCGTGCTGCCGCTTTCTGTCCCAGGCCTCATATCTGCTGGAATTTTTGCGTTCACCTTATCCTGGAATGAATTTATTTATGCGCTGACATTTATATCGTCAGCCGAAAACAAAACTATGCCCGTCGGTGTCGTGACCGAGCTCATCACGTTCGATGTCTACAATTGGGGTGGCCTCATGGCCGGCGCCCTGCTTGGTTCGCTGCCGATCGCGATCCTTTATTCTTTTTTCGTCGAGCATTATGTGTCGTCGATGACAGGGGCGGTGAAGGAATAAGGATCGATGGTCATCGCCAGCCGCAACCGATTACCAGGCACCGAATTCGGTTCTTCCGATCATCAGATGATTTGTGAATTTTTTTGACAGATAAGCGAATTACGTCGGCGAAAAAAATCGCTTCGAACGCCCGCTATTTTAGACCTCTCACCCCCGGCAAACCCCGCGATAGCGCCTGGGGTGAGAGGACCTCTGAGTAGCCTCAGTCCAGTTTCAGAGGGGCTCACTTGTATACAAAGGATTGGCAAGACACAACGATTTGCGAACGATTACAAGAAGATATGCACAGAAAATTTGATTCGTGCTCCCTGTTGCGTCCGTAAATCCCATTTTTCTAAATTATTTACAGCGCGTCAGGCACGCCATCAGATTTTGCAAATGACCGCGCCTGTTTTCATGAGTTTGGCGATCTCAGCTTCTGTGTAGTCCGCCTCACG
>BFAS01000212.1 GCA_008974985.1 bacterium MnTg02 | reverse complement strand
CGTGTCGGCACTTTCGGTGTCGATACCGAGCTCTTCAAGAACGCGATTGACATCGTTTCGTTGTGCCGCGCTTTCTTCATGGCTGATGTCACGGACATGCAAAATGAGATCCGCTTCGATCACCTCTTCGAGCGTCGCGCGAAACGCCGCGATCAGTGGCGTTGGCAAGCCTGAGATAAAACCCACCGTGTCGGAGATAATCGCTTTGGTGCCACCGGGCAGCCGAATTTCGCGCATGGTTGGATCGAGCGTGGCGAAGAGCAAATCCTCGGCGGGAACGTTCGCGCCGGTGAGTGCATTGAAGAGTGTCGACTTGCCGGCATTGGTATAGCCGACTAACGCAATGATCGGATAAGGGACACGGTTCCGGCCGGATCTGTGCAGCTTTCGTGTGCGCTTAACAGATTCAAGCTCGCGCTTAATGGCAGTGATGCGCGCTTGAATGGCGCGACGGTCCGCCTCGATCTGTGTTTCGCCCGGTCCGCCGAGAAAACCAAAACCGCCGCGTTGACGTTCAAGATGGGTCCAGCTGCGCACCAGTCTGCTTTTTTGGTAAGAAAGATGCGCAAGTTCGACCTGCAACCGCCCTTCCCGCGTTCGTGCCCGGCGTCCAAAAATCTCGAGGATCAGTCCGGTTCGATCGAGCACTTTGACCGACCAGGCTGTTTCAAGATTGCGCTGCTGAACAGGCGTGAGCGGATGGTCGATAACAACAAGCTCGACGTCCGAAGTCCGGATGATCCCCTTAAGCTCCTCGACTTTGCCGGTTCCAAAAAGCGTTGCCGGACGAATATTGGCGATCGGAACCAGACCTTTGTGGCGCACATCGAGGGAAATGGCTTGAGCTAGACCAACAGCCTCCTCAAGCCGGCCTTCCGGAGTGTGACCGGAATCGGCGCCGTGGGCGTTGCCATGGCGAACAGAGGAGGATGCTTTGTGGGTTTTGGACCGTGTAAATTTAGGCGCCAACACCGACGCGCGAACATTTTCTTCCGGCTGGACCTGGTATCCGCCGTCTTGAGATTTACGTTTGCCAGAGCCGTCGTTCGGCTCTTTCGAGTCAATCGGACGCAATTACTCTGTTTGCCCCTCTACAGCCTCTACGTTATCAAGAAGTTGTACCGGAGCCCCGGGCATAATTGTAGAGATGGCATGCTTATATACCAACTGCGAATGTCCGTCGCGCCGGAGAAGAACACAAAAGTTATCGAACCAAGTGACAACACCTTGCAACTTCACACCATTGACTAGAAAGATCGTTAGTGGAACCTTGTTCTTCCGTACGTGATTTAGGAAAGTATCTTGGAGGCTTTGTGCTCGTTCTGCGGCCATGATTTATCCGTTTTTGTTCGTGCGGTCCTTGTGGACCGAAATTTGCTTTCTAATCTATGATCATGACTATTACCGCACATGTATGAATCGACAGCCTCATTAGAGGCTATACGCACCATGCTCGCAAGTGTGGAGATCCCGAGTTTCTGCAAAAACGCTGAAAATCGCAACAAAGTGGGTCAATTTGGCTAACTAGTCAGCGAATTCCGCCTGAGTATGGAAGAGCCGGCGCAGTTCCGTCGCAAATCGGCCAGGCTTCCCATCGCCAATAGGCGCGTCATCGATTCGTACGATCGGCAAAACGTTTGAGGTGGCTGAGGTCAAAAATGCCTCGCGCGCCCGCTTGGCGTCTTCGACGGTAAACGCCCGTTCGACGAGTTCAATTCCCTGCCGCTTTGCTAACTCGATAATGACGCCTCGCGTTACGCCGCGCAGAATACCAAAGTCGGCGGGACGCGTAATAAGCCTGTCTTGCTCATCTACAATCCAGGCATTGCTGGCCGCACCCTCCGTAACAAAGCCGTCCTTATCGACGAGCCAGGCTTCCTTGGCGCCCTTTTCGATCGCTGTTTGCCGGGCCAGTACATTCGGCAAGAGGGCGACAGATTTGATGTCCGGACGTTGCCATCGAATATCCGGAATTGTTATAACGGAAATACCGTGTTGGGCGGTCTCATCGCCTGCTTTCCGCGACGCGCGGCGGGCCAAACAAATGACCGATGGCGACGTTTCCGGCCCAGGGAAGATAAAATCGCGGCGTGCGATACCCCGTGAAATTTGTAAATAGACCAAACCATCGCTCACACGATTGCGCCGGATGGTTTCGCGAAGAATTCGGCCAAGTGCTTTCCGGCTCATAGGCGGCGCGATCCGCAATTCGCGCAACGACCGCTCGAGCCGGTCCATATGCCGGCTCTCATCGATAAGGTGCCCAGCGCGGACCTCACAGACCTCATATACGCCGTCGGCAAACTGCAAGCTTCGATCCTCGACATGAATCGAGGCGTCGGCGTACGGAAGATAGCTTCCGTTCACAAAAATAATTCGAGCCATATCTAGGTTGCCGGCCTTTCTAGAGCATTTTCAGGAAAAGTGTATGCGGTTTTCCGCCCGGAATATGCGTCGAAACAAAGAACTAGAGCATATTTGGTGAACTGAAATTCATCAAATATGCTCCAAATAAGCGCTTCGCGGTTAGGACCGCCAGTATGCAAAGTTCATTAGGCTGAGCAATGCTAAAACCTCAACGCGGCCCAAAACCATGCCAAGGCATAGGGCAAGTTGCGCCGAAGGCGCCATTTCTCCATATGGCGGGGCGGAAGCAATCTCGGCGACAGGAAGGAAAAAATAGGCCGGGCCAATATTGCTAACAGCGCTGACCGCCGCCAAAAGTCCAGCAGACAGAGGAACGTCGCTTGCAGCTAATATTGCGGTCAGAATAAATAGAGCGATAATCACGACGGTAAAATTGGTCCAAAGTGTTCGCAATACCTGGATATCGCTGCTCTCCTTGCCGTAACGCGATGGACGCACGCCGTGGGGGAAGACAAGGAAACGTAACTCGCGGCCTGATTGGCGAAACATCGCCGCGACACGGAAAAATTTAAGTCCACCCGCTGTCGAAAATCGGCCCCCTCCGATAAGACAAATAATGAGAACGAACATATAAGGGATAGCGTCGTGGGTCCGGTCGCTGATCGCAAATCCTGAGGTCGAAACGAATGAGGCCGCTGTCGCTAATCCAAGCGTGAAAGAATGATAGACGGAGCGAAAGCCCGCTTCAGGTGAATTTATGAGCAATGGGATTGTCAGCAGAACACCGAGGACAAGCATGGTAACGCCAATCCATACTGGTTCTTTTATTGCTCGAAGATTCCGCCAGCGGAACTGCAAAATCGCTCGGATCCAAAGCATATTAACAGCTCCAAGAAACATAAAAATTGCAAGTACAAGTTCGGCCGACGATGACCCGTAAAGCGCGATCGTGCCTGAGCGCGGCA
>BFAS01000211.1 GCA_008974985.1 bacterium MnTg02 | reverse complement strand
AAACCCGCCAAACCCTCGCAAAGCCTCGTCAAGAGCCCGCTCGCCCGCATGGCCGAAAGGCGGATGACCGAGATCGTGCGCCAGCGCCAAAGCTTCGGCCAGGTCCTCGTCAAGCCTGAGGATCCGCGCTAACGAGCGGGCGATTTGCGCAACTTCCAGGGTGTGGGTAAGACGCGTCCGGTAATGATCGCCTTCATGGTAGATAAAAACCTGCGTCTTATAGGTGAGGCGGCGGAACGCGGTTGAATGGATGATCCTGTCCCGGTCACGCTGAAACGGCGAGCGCGTCGGACACGGCGCTTCCTCGCGAACCCGGCCGCGGCCGGCCGCTGCCACCGAGGCATAGGGCGCGAGACCGTTGCGGCCAGGAACAGCGGGCGCTGCATTTGGCGATATCATGGTTTTTGCAATTGCGCTCATCGCTCTCATCGCCGCGATTTGGATTGACAATAGAGCAGCAAATCCTATCTTTTGAATATGATCATGAGTCTCGTGAGAAGTCGATTTTTTTCGGATTTCCAACTCGTTCGACTAGGAAACTGATGACAGAACAGACCGTTAGCGTGAGCGATCGCGCCGCCAAGCGCGTCGCGGAAATCGTGGCCAGTGAGCCGCCTAATACCATGTTGCGGGTGAGCGTGGAGGGTGGCGGCTGCTCGGGATTTCAATATAAATTCGATCTTGTCCGGGATCAGGCTGACGACGATCTCGTGATCGAGAAAGCAGGCGTAATCGTTCTCATCGATTCCATCTCGCTCGGCTTCCTCGGCGGCTCGGAAATTGACTTTGTCGACGATTTAATCGGCGCCTCCTTCCAAATCAAGAACCCGAACGCGGTTGCCGCCTGTGGGTGTGGGACGAGTTTTTCGATCTAGCGCATTTTCAGGAAAAGCATGTCCTCCGACTTGATCGGTGGGTGTGTGCGGTTTTCCGCCCGGAAAATGCTTAGGGACAAAGAGCCAGGGCAAATTTTGTGGACTGGAGTTCATTAAATATTCTCTAGAGCCCTTCGATCTACCCCTCGCCCGATCCTTGCGTTAAAATAGTGCGCAACTTATCGCGAGCCACAGACATTGCGCCTCGCGTCCCGAAGGCCCACCCATGAAAATCGCGACCTGGAACATCAACGGCATCAAAGCGCGGATCGACAATGTTGAGAAATGGCTGGAACAGGCTCAACCGGACGTCGCCTGTCTGCAGGAAATCAAGTCGGTTAGCGAAAACTTCCCCTCTGAGCGCTTTGAAAGCCTCGGCTACAATGTCGCCGTTCATGGTCAGAAAAGCTTTAACGGGGTCGCGATATTATCGAAGCTGCCGTTCGATGAAGTTACGCCGGGGCTTCCTGGCGACGACACCGACGAGCAGGCCCGCTATCTCGAAGCCGTGATATCAACGGCCGACGGCGCCGTGCGCGTCGCCGCCATCTATTTGCCCAATGGCAATCCGGTTGAGAGCGATAAATATCCCTATAAGCTCGCCTGGATGGCGCGGCTTGAAGACCATGCCCGGACGCTGCTCGATTATGAGGAGCCGCTGGTTCTCGCCGGCGATTATAATGTCGTTCCGACAGATGAGGATGTTCACGACTCCGGCGCTTGGACCGGCGATGCCCTATTCCGGCCGGAAACGCACGCGGCGTTTCGCAGCATCAATCATCTGGGCTTAACCGATGCATTCCGCGCTTGTCATGGGGAGAGCCACCGCTACACATTTTGGGATTACCAGGCCGGTGCGTGGCCAAAGGACAATGGCATCCGGATCGACCATTTGCTTCTCTCGGCACAAGCCACCGACACGTTAAAATCCTGCACGATCGATCGATTCACCAGAGGCTGGGAGAGGCCTTCGGATCACGTCCCTATTTGGATCGAACTGGATGTTTAGCGCGTGGTTCTGATTGCATCAGAATCGCGCGCTATCTTTTTGTTTGAGCGTGATCTTTTCCGAAAACCGGTGTCCACTTTTCGGGATCATGCTCTAGCGGAGGTTCACAGCGCCGACCGGTAGCGTGCTCGTGCCCATGAACTCGGCACCGCTTTTGTCATCGAATACGCTGCCCGAACCGTCATCACTGAACGTGCTTCCCGGTTTGCCGCGCTTGCCCGAACTGGTCAGCCCCTGATAGCCAACTCCGACTCGGTCGCTGCCAGAAGACCCATTATCATCATCGGCTTTTTTGCCCCGGTCCGCCAACATTCCGCTGTCTTTACCCTTTTTTCTCGGGCCTCCATCATCAGCCGCATCGCCACCGACGGTCGCGACCGCGTTGCCGAAATCAGATCCGCCACCGCCATAGCGCCGTTTCCACTGCCGGACAATACGCCCAGCGCGACGCCTAACGGTCTTGCTCGCCTTCTTCAAAGCCCTCTGATAGTCGCCCTCGAATTTTGCCCGGTCTGTCTTGAATGCGGATTTGGTTGCAAGGTAAAGAAGCGCCAGACCTTGAGATGGATCTTTTTTGACGCCTTGCCCCGTCCACAAAATCAGCCCAAGCATCGTCTGCGACTGTGAATGGCCCTTCTTCGCGGCGTTAAGCAGCCACTGGGCAGCTGTTTTCTCGCTTTTTGCGACACCGCGTCCGGCAAGATACATGCCGGCTAATTTATATTGGGCAATAGGATCACGGAACAAGGTCGCGGCATGATGATAAAGGCGCGCCGCCTCGCGATAGTTTGGGCGGAGCAACAACTCCGGCAACCCCGTATTATAGTAACCGGCGATCGCGACAAACGCTTCAGCCGCTATTTCCGTGAATTCGTGATAGGGGTTCGTTTCCGCTAAACGATCCGCCAAATCTTGATAATAGTGAAAGGCTCTGGCCTTATCTTTCGGCAGCAATTTACCCGCGGCATAGATTCTGGCGAGCTGAAGCTGTGCGACCAGTATCTTACGGTCCGCTGCATATTCGAGCGCAGGGATAGCCGCTTTTATGCGGCCTTTCCTAATTTCAGACATGCCTACTTGATAGGCGCCTACCGCTGACTGATAATGTTTTACAGTCTTCGCCGATAGACCGCCCGTGCCCACGATCGCGAACGCCAAGAGCGTTCCCGCTATGACACACCCACTAGATATCCGCATAGCAAACAACTTCTTCTTTTCCTCCAGGATGGGTCACAGCGCCCTTCCGGGCGGGCCCGACTTGGTCCGCATACTTCCACAAGGCCCCACTGCGATATTCATTTTTAGGAGCAACCCAACGCTCTCGCCGGCGCTGAAGCTCTTCGTCACTCACCTCAAGATCCATCGTGCCCGCCTCGGCATCGATGGAAATCATGTCACCCTCCTCTACAAGCGCGATCGGCCCGCCGAGTGCGGCTTCCGGTCCTACATGTCCGACACAAAAACCGCGCGTCGCGCCCGAAAACCGTCCGTCGGTGATTAAGGCGACTTTTTCTCCGGCCCCTTGGCCATATAATGCCGCGGTCGTCGAAAGCATTTCCCGCATACCAGGACCGCCCTTAGGCCCCTCATAGCGAATGATGATGATATCGCCGTCCGCGTAATCGCGGTTTTCGACCGCCCGGAACGCGTCCTCTTCACAGTCGAAACACCGCGCTTTGCCACGAAACTGCAATGACTTTAGGCCGGCAATCTTGACGATGCCGCCCTCGGGAGCCAGGCTCCCGCGCAGGCCGACAACACCCCCTGTTGATGATATGGGATTTGAAGCCGGATAAATCACCTTCTGATCGTCGCGAAATGTCACATTTTCGATATTTTCAGCGAGCGTTTTACCTGTGACCGTGAGGCAATCGCCGTGCAGATATCCATTGTCGAGCAGCGTGCGTAACAGGACCGGCATACCGCCAGCTTCGAACATATCCTTGGCGACATATTTTCCGGCGGGTTTTAGATCGGCAATGTAGGGCGTTTTCCGGAAGATCTCGACCACATCAAAAAGATCGAAATCAATGCCGATTTCATGCGCAATCGCCGGAAGATGAAGGGCGGCATTGGTCGAGCCTCCGGTCGCGGCCACGACCGCGGCTCCATTTTCCAGCGCTTTACGGGTGACGATGTCCCGTGGCCGGAGCCCATCCATGATGCAGCGCATAACCGTCTTGCCGCTCGCCATGGCGTATTCGTCGCGGCTCTGATAGGGCGCCGGCGCGCCAGCAGAACCCGGCAAAGCCAAACCGATTGCTTCCGAGACACAGGCCATCGTATTCGCCGTAAATTGGCCGCCGCAGGAACCGGCACTTGGGCATGCAACACATTCGAGTTCGTGCAGGTCCTCGTCGGACATTTTGCCCGCAGAATGTTTACCAACGCCTTCGTAAACGTCGACAACGGTAACGTCTTTGCCTTTGAACTTACCAGGTAGAATTGTGCCGCCATACATAAAGACGCTCGGAACGTTAAGACGCACCATCGCCATCATCATGCCCGGCAGCGACTTATCGCATCCCGCTATGCCCACCATTGCATCGTAGCAATGGCCACGCATGGTTAGTTCAATCGAATCGGCAATCACTTCCCGCGACGCAAGGGACGATTTCATGCCCTGATGTCCCATCGCAATGCCGTCGGTAACCGTAATCGTGCAAAATTCCCTTGGCGTCCCGTGCGCTTCAGTGACGCCTTTCTTGGCCGCCTGCGCTTGACGCATCAACGAGATGTTGCATGGGGCTGCTTCGTTCCAGCAAGACACAACTCCGACGATGGGACGGTGAAGCTCCTCTTCGGTGAGACCCATCGCATAATAGAATGCCCGATGCGGAGCCCGATGAGGTCCTTCCGTTACATGCCGGCTTGGCAGTCGCGCCTTATCTATCGGCTTAGCGTCCATTATGCGTCCTTGTTTCCATCTCAATCGACGGTTGCTCGCGGCGGGAATTGCATCGCCCATTGCGCCGCAATAGGCTCCCCGAGGCAAAATTACAACAATACTCTTCGAACGGATGGCCGACTCGCTTCATCGTTGCCTCAGCAAGCCAATTCCCCACTTGTGACAGCATTTTGAATAGAGCTTTATGGCGCAAAAGAGGCATGTATGCCTCACATTGTTGCGCTACGGCAACAGCAAAGACCAAAACCGTCAAACTGGGTTCTTTTCGCACAGCTTATCCAAAGACCTGATACGCATTGGACCGCGATTAAGCATTTTCAGGCAATTCCGGGACCTCGGAACTGTTCTGTTACGCAGCGGGATTTCGATTGAATGTGGAGGAACAGAATGACCAGCGCCCGGCAGCAGTTTGACAATTTGTCGGCATTTATCGGGCAACATTTATTGCAAAGCCAAGAGTTTGGCGAAAAGTAGTTTCAAGCCATTGTGTGGTTGTGAAGGACTGCTGATATGACGCGTCATTCGAATCCAAGTTAACTCGTCGGGGAATACCTGCAATGTGACAAATCATCGAATTTGTTTTTTGGTCTGATGACATTCCATCATCGGCATTCCTGAAAATTCTTCGGAAATCTCAGGCCGGGGTTTCAGGATGCCTCCTCAAAACAATTTCAGTCTGGTGAAACCTTGTGTGCATATGAAAAAAAGACCTACTGAATGCCACCAACTTATACCGTCGGTGATTGGGAATGACCGATGGGCGTTCAAGCGCCACGCAGGCTTGACCGTCATAAGGCGCAGGCCACGCGGTCGCGCTTACCAAAGGAAATTATGAGTCAATCATAATTTCCTTTGGTATTAGGCACGGCCGTTGCACCTGTGCCGGCCAAATCCTTCACCGGCGAGAATCGAATCACGAGGCGAGGTGAACATAAAGGGAGGTTTTGTTCATGGACACTCAGCAGGCAGCGCCACGTGCTGCACCTGTCACCATCGATTGGCGCCAAATCGCCGGTCTCGTCTTGCTCAGTCTGAAAATTTTTTTGTTACGTTTTCTCACTCTCGGCATCTATCATTTTTGGGGCAAGACAGAGGTTCGCCGCAAGATTTGGTCGGCCGTTCATCTGCAAAATCAGCCCCTGGAGTATACGGGAACGGGTAAGGAGCTGTTGCTTGGATTTCTTATTGTCACGTTTTTGATCATCATTCCGATCTATGTGGCTTTCGTCGGTATTTCACTCTATTTCGGCGAGGGTCATCCGGCGACGGTTGCCGTTCAATTGATCCTCGGTTTCGCAATTGTCTTCCTGATTGGCATGGCGCAATACCGGGCACGGCGGTACCGGCTGTCGCGGACGAATTGGCGGGGCATTCGCGGCGGCATGTCGGGTTCTGCTTTGCGCTATGCCTGGACCAGTGTTTGGACCGTGCTGCTTATTCCGCTGACCCTGGGCTGGATCGTTCCTTGGCGCAGCGTGACATTGCAACGTATTTTGACGAATGAAACCCGCTTCGGCCAAATGCCAATGCGCTTCGAAGGCGATTCGGGCCCTCTCTATCTGCCCTTTCTTGGTTATTGGCTTGGCTTTATCGGAGTCTACGGTCTTGCAGCAATGCTGCTCTATCAACTGTTGGGTGAATACACATTTTTCCAAACCCTTGATCCTGCACCGGCTAGCGCACCCCCATCGCTGCAGACAATCGGCATCGCCGTCTTCATTGTCCTTAGCGCGCTCCTCATCTTGTCCATAATCAGCGCCTGGTACACGGCGAGGCTCTATAACCATTTCGCGGCATCGACCCATATTGATCATGCGCGATTTCATCTGACCGCGACACCGCTGAGCCTTATTGGTCTGACCATCGGCAATTTTCTGCTGTCCCTGCTCACGTTTGGTATAGCGACGCCAATCGTGCAAACACGCCTCGCCCGTTATTTTGTGACGCGGCTCAATATCGAGGGTATGATTGATTTCGACCAGATCGCCCAAAGCCAGGCTTCACTAAGCCGCACGGGCGAAGGGCTTGCCGAGGCTTTTGACGTCGATGCGTTCTAACTCATTTGAATCTTTTCGCGGCACTTGGAGTGATGGGCGCACGGCCGCTGCTCTGAATGTCACGATCCGCTTTGAAGACAATGGCCTCAACATTCGCAAGACCGAGGCGGATATAGGCGAGCTATGGCCTTACGGTGATCTGACCAGCGTATCGCCGCTCACGCCCGGGCGCGCCACACAACTTGGCAGGCAAGATCAAGTTGGTGCGCGGCTATTTATCGATGATGGCGGCTTTGCCGAGAAAATCGTAGGGCGAGCGCCCCATCTCTCGACCCACGCAGAGCGCAAACGCGTTCTTGCTCCCATGCTGGCCTTCACTGTGATCGTTGCAGGCATGATCGCCGCCATCTGGTACTTCGAGCTCAGCCCGGCGCGCGCCATCGCGGGTCTGCTGCCAGACAAGGCGCGAACGCAACTGGGCGATCTCGTCGTTGAAAAAATGACGGCCAACAAGAAAATTTGCGAAGCGCCGGCCGGGCGCGCCGCTCTCGATAAACTGGTCGGGCGTCTCAAAGCGTCGATCCCGGAGGGGCACCGTTTTCAGTTGCGCGTCGTTGATCTTGGCATCGTCAATGCGTTCGCCACACCTGGAGAGCGCATTATTGTCAGCGGCGAGCTCATCGGTTTTACGACCTCGCCCGAAGAGCTCGCAGGAGTAATCGCCCACGAAATCGGCCATGGGCTTGAGCGACACCCCGAAACCGGCATCGTGCGCGCGCTTGGGATCGGGGCTGGATTGGAAATTCTGCTCGGCGGCTCTGCTGGCAGCTTCGGCGAACTCGGCGCGCTTCTCCTGCAACTCAACTATTCCCGCAAAGCGGAGGCGGAGGCTGACCGGCATGCGATCGACATGCTCCAGACAGCCAACATTTCGGTTCGTCCCTTCGCACGCTTTTTCGAGCGCTTGCAATCGCGAAAGTCGAGTGGCAGCGGCAAGAATGCCAACAAATCGATCACGGCGCCGCCGAATAAAGTCATGGAGCTGTTGCGTTCACATCCGGCGACAGCGGAGCGGATCGCCATGATCTCCGCCACAAAGGTTGTTGCGCCCCGCCCCGTTCTCAACGCAAGCGAGTGGGCCGCGCTGAGGGACATTTGCGGTTAGCGCCCTTTTAGAGAACCCAGCGGTCTCTTGACAGTCGACCTCCGCCATCGTTTCGACAACGGCGTGCCGTCGTATCTCCGCTCGTTGCGAACAGGGCCGCCGATCCCAAGTGCCCGCTATGCGAAGGGCGCGCAGTCAACGGGAGAAATTTGAAGCATCAAGCCGTGCGCCGTGATACGCATTCCCCGGGGAGCGCAGCGAGCACAGTGGAGGCGGCATTGGCTTGGCGATCCCAACCGATATTCATCAGCAGCACCTTCGCGGACATGCAGGCCGAGCGCGACCATTTGCGCACGCGTGTGTTTCCAGAGCTGGAGGAGCGCCTCAAGGCCCGCCGCCGCCATCTCGAATGGGTCGACCTGCGCCTCGGCGTGGCGACAGCCTCCTACCAGGAAGCGCAGGTGCGCGAGCTGCACGTCCTCAAGGTCTGCCTCGCGGAGGTGCGCCGCTGCCGGCCGTTTTTGATTGTGCTGCTTGGTGATCGCTATGGCTGGGTTCCACCGGAAGAGCGCATGATCGCTGCCGCCCGCGAAGAGGGGTTCAGTGGCGATATTGCCGGGCGCAGCGTCACCGATCTTGAGATCCGCTTTGGCGTGTTCGACGACCCCGAGCAGCAGCCACGAAGCTTTTTCTATTTCCGCGACCCGCTCCCCTATGGCGACATGCCGCCAGACCTCGCGGCTCTCTATACCGATGCGTATGACACCGATCCTGGCGCCGCCGACCGGGCCAATCGGCTGGCCGCACTGAAACATGAGATCGCGACAAAGCTGCCCGACAGAGCACGCCGGTACGCCGTCGGCTGGGACGGGGAAGGCCAGCGCATTACCGGGCTCGAAGCCTGGGGCCGCACGGTTCTGGAAGATATCTGGGCTGAGCTTGAGGCAGAAACGGCCTTATCAGAGGCGGATGATGAGCTTTCCTGGAGCCAAATTGAGCGCAACGCGCTCGCCGACTATATCGAGGACCGCGCCCGCGATTTCGTTGGCCGCGACCCGGTCCTGGCGCGTCTCGAAGGTTTAGCAACCTCGCAACTCCTACAAGGCGCGCCCTGGGGACTGTGCCTCACCGGCGCTCCCGGCACCGGCAAGAGCGCCATCTTTGGCGAACTCTCCCGGCGATTGCAGGCGAGCGACGTTTTCGTCCTCGCGCACGCCGCCGGGGCAAGCCCGCGCGCGCCTTCGCTCGAGAACATGCTGCGCCGCTGGATCGAGGAACTGGGTGTGGCCCTTGGCACCGATCCAGGTCTTGCCGACGACGCGGATCCCGACACCATCGAGGCGGCGTTCCAGTCCCTGCTGACACGAGTTGCAGCGCAATTGCGGGTCGTCGTCTTGATCGATGCGCTCGACCAGTTCGAGGCAACGACGCGGGCGCGGTTCGTGACCTGGCTGCCACGCGCGTGGCCGGACAATGCGCGACTGATCACGACCGCGATTCCCGGCGATGCATCGAAGGCACTCGGCGAGCGCCCTGGTGTGGAGGCGATGGCATTGCCCCCCCTCGATCGCGACGAGGCGCGACGCATCGCGGTGGCCATCTGTGATCGCTATCACCGTACACTCGAACCGGACGTGCTCGACGCGCTGCTCGCCAAGCCGGGCGAGGATGGGCCCGCCTGGGGCAACGTGCTCTGGCTGGTGCTGGCAGTGGAGGAGCTCAACCTCGTCGACGCGGATGATTTTGCGCGCGCCAAACGCTCTTATTCCGGCGCTCCGGCCGAACAACTCCGCGCCCTCATGCTGGATATTGTTGCCGATCTGCCGACCGATATTCCCGGCCTTTATGGGACAGCGTTCGATCGCGCCGAGGAGCTGTTCGGAGGCAACTTGACACGCTCCTTTTTAGGTTCCATCGCGGCGAGCCGCGCGGGCTGGCGTGAAGGCGACTTCAGGGCGCTGCTGCCGCGTCTCAGTGGCGAGCCCTGGGACGAACTGCGCTTTGCCTCGCTGCGGCGCCTATTCCGTGGCCAGGTCCGCCAGCGTGGTGCGCTCGCGCAGTGGGATTTCAATCACGCGCAGATGCGCGCCGCGGTAAGACAGCGCTTGGTGGCGGAGAGCGTTTCCGAGGTCCGGTTCCACGCGGAGGCAGCGCACACCCTCCTGTCTCTGACCGCTGACGATCCTCTGCGGCAGAGCGAGACGATGGTGCATTTGCTCGGCAGCGAGGATTGGCCGCGCGCCGCCGGCTTCTATGGCAGCCCATCGCTGACACAAGCAGAACTCGATGGGGCGGCACGCGTCCTCGCCGACACGGTGCTAAGCACTGAGGACGGAGGTGACCAGAAAGGTTCGAGCCAGGTCCTTCGGCTGCTCGATGCGACTGTCGAACCGCAAATTGCGGCGAACACGGCGAACCGGCTCATGTTCGACTTGGATGAGCGGCTCGCCGATCGCGCTACACTCGGTACGCGCGGAAGCATTTTGAGCGGCTGCCAAGGAACCCTCAATCGCCTCGCCCAGGCCGACCCCGAAAACGCCGGATGGCAGCGCGCCCTCTCCTCCTCGCAGCAAAAGATTGGCAACGTACTGCTTGCCCAAGGCAACCTCACCGACGCGCTTGCCGCCTTCCAGTCCTCACACAATATCTTCGAACGCTTGGCCCAGGCCGATCCCGGAAATGCCGGACGGCAGCGCGACCTCTCCGTCTCGCACATCAAGATCGGTGACGTGCTCTTTGAACAAGGCAACCTCACCGACACGCTCGCCACCTACCAGGCCTCGCGGGCCATCAGAGAACGTCTGGCCCAGGCCGACCCCGGGAATGCCGGACGGCAGCGCGACCTCTCCGTCGCGCTGATCAAGATCGGCGATGTGCTCGTTGAACAAGGCAACCTCACCGGCGCACTCGCCGCCTTCCAGTCCTCACACAATATCTTCGAACGCCTGGCCCAGGCCGACCCTGGAAATGCCGGATGGCAGCACGACCTCTCTGTCTTGCAGAAAAAGATCGGCGACGTGCTGCTGGCTCAGGGCAACCTCTCACAAGCGCTCGCCGCCTACCAGGCCGCGCTGGCCATAGCTC
>BFAS01000210.1 GCA_008974985.1 bacterium MnTg02 | reverse complement strand
AGTGGCGGTTTGAACTGTCGGGCGCACAATCTTGAAGCTTTCGAGCGCAATGGCTTGAGCCGGACCCTGGCGGAACCGAGCCTCACGGCAATCTCAGGCGAAACAGCAAGCTTTCTCGTCGGCGGCGAATTTCCAATTCCAGTGTCTCACGAAGACGGTGTGATTTCCGTTGAATGGAAGCCGTTTGGCGTCGGCCTGTCCTTCACACCGCTCGTGATGTCGGAAGGCCGTATCAGTCTCAAGATCTCGACCGAGGTCAGTGAGCTTAGCAGCGAGGGCGCTGTCTCCGTAGGCGGAATTTCACTGAAGGCATTGAAAGTCCGCCGCGCCGAAACAACCGTTGAATTGCCAAGTGGCGGCTCGTTGGTCATGGCCGGCCTGATATCGGAAAAGACGAGGCAGAATCTTGATGGTTTGCCGGGTTTGAAGAAGCTTCCAATTCTGGGCAGTCTCTTTCGCAGCACGGATTTCAAGAAAGAAGAATCGGAGTTGGTCGTCATCGTCACGCCGTACACGGTCAATCCGGTGGCACGCAGCAAGCTTTCACGGCCAGACGATGGGTTTATGCCGGCCAGCGACTATGGACGTTATTTCATGGGCCGCCTGAACCGGGTCTATGGGCGGGAACCCGACGCGCTGCCTGACGGCGGCTACAAGGGTAATTACGGCTATATCGTCGAATAGTGCCGGGATGGAGGAGTAAGATGAAGATCGTAGTAGCCGAGACCACTCGGCCGAAGACCGGCCGCAAAATTATCATTCGCTCGACCGTGGCGCTGGTCGCTGTCGCGGCGCTTGCGGGCTGTTCCAAGATGAATGCCTACGACAATCCCAAGCATCTTGTGGCTGCAAGCGTTGAGGAACGGCATCCGATTCGCGTCACCAACCGTTCTGTTGCGATTAAATTACCCGTTGATGTTGGCGCTTATGGCTTAACTGGGCGCCAGAAGCGCAAGGTGCGGCGGTTCTTGGCGGGTTATAAAGACAGTGGCGACAGTGGAAGGATCGTCGTCGCAGCTCCGAGCGGCGGTCAGAATGAGGCTGCGACGTTTAACGCCTTACGCGATCTGCGCTCCGTCATGTTGTCCTATCGTATTTCGCGCGGCACGATTGCGTTCCGGCCGTATCATGCCGGCCGGAACCAGAATCCGCCAATCAAACTCAGCTATGGCCGCTATGTCGCCGAAGGACCCGAATGCGGCGATTGGCCGGAAAATCTTGCCGAGGATAAGTTGAATCAGAACTACTCGAACTTTGGTTGCGCGAGCCAGCGCAATCTTGCGGCAATGATTGCCAATCCCAGAGATCTCGTCCGGCCGCGTGGTGAAACGCCGCGCTACGGCGGCCGGCGTGATGTTGTCTTCGAAAAATACACAAAGGGTGACACTACCGTATCTCAGAAGTCAGAGGACGAATCAGGCGCAGTCAGCGATGTGGCGAAGTGATGAGCAACACAGCATTTCAAGATATAGAAGATACGATCGAATCCGCGAATCCCGCAGAGGAGGTCGAGCAACAGTCTGAAGCAAACGCGCAGACAGCGTCGGCGCCGGCTGGTGAAGCAAATGCCGAGCGGGAAGCAGAGCATAAGATGCGCGCACGTCCGATTCCGCGCGTCTCCATCCAAGCGTTCTGCGAGGATCAACGGACCGCAGATACTTTCCAAACGGCGTCGAAAGACCGCCGATTGGCAAAGGCTCAGCTTACGGTCCAAATGGGCGGTATTGATGCGGCATTGACGTTTTATCAAAATGCTCCGACGCCAAATCTGATCGTTTTGGAGTCCATGCAATCGCCGGAAACGATGCTTGCCGATCTTGAGCGTCTCGCCGAAGTTTGCGACGCCGGAACCAAAGTTGTCGTCGTTGGACACGTCAACGACATCTTGCTTTACCGTGAGATGATCCAAAAAGGCGTCAGCGAATATATTGTCGCGCCGCTGACGCCGCTCCAGGTAATGGAGACGATCTCCACGCTTTATACCGATCCGGATTCCGACCCCGTTGGACAAGTGATCGCGTTCGTTGGCTCTAAGGGCGGGGTCGGCTCAAGCACGGTTTGCCATAACTGCGCCTGGGCCATATCAGAAGCGGTGCAGATAAATGTCGTGATCGCTGATTTTGATTTGCCTTTTGGAACAGCCGGCTTGGACTTCAATCAAGATCCTGTGCAGGGCATCAATGAAGCACTAACGGCTCCCGAGCGGCTTGACGAGGTTTTGCTCGACCGGCTGTTGTCCAAATGCTCAGAACGGTTGAGTCTATTCTCAGCGCCTGGAACACTCGAACAAGTATATGATCTTGATGTGCCAGCGTGCGATCTCGTGCTCGACATCGTGCGTCAAAATGTTCCGATCGTTGCCATCGATGTCCCGCATCTTTGGACGTCTTGGGCGAAGCAGGTATTGCTTCAAGCTGATGAGATCGTCATAACGGCGGCGCCGGATTTGGCGAACCTTCGAAATACTAAGAATTTGATCGAGCTTTTGAAGTCTTCCAGGAAGCATGATCATTTGCCGCGTATCGTCCTCAACCAGGTTGGGATGCCCAAACGGCCGGAGATCTCGCCTAAGGACTTCGCGACTGCGATTGGGATCGAGACGGATCATGTCATTGAATTCGACGCCGAGCTGTTCGGAACGGCGGCGAATAATGGACAGATGCTCGAGGAAGTGGCTGAAAAATCGAAAGCTGCCGAGCAATTCCGTAATTTAGCATTTCAACTCACCAATAAGACTGAACATAAGCAGGAGACATCGAAGAATCTGCTCGCTCCGCTTCTCAGTCGTTTCAGCCGGAAAAAAGCGGGAGCCTGACCTATGTTTGGAAAGCGCT
>BFAS01000209.1 GCA_008974985.1 bacterium MnTg02 | reverse complement strand
TTCCACACGGCAGATGCGAAGGCCCGGTTCGTTACCGTTGCGCCACCAGCCGCGACCGACCCCTCACCCGGATTCCCGATGATTCTCAACACCGGCCGGGTGCGCGACCATTGGCACACAATGACGCGAACCGGCAAAAGCCAGCGCCTGTCCGCCCATCTCGCGGAACCCTATGCAGAGATAAATCCGGTTGATGGATTGCGGCTGGGCATTCGGGATGCCGACCTCGTTCGGGTGAAAAGCTCCTGCGGGGAGATTGTGGTCCGCGCGCTCCTGTCAAAACGCCAGAGCGAAAATGCGATCTTCGTGCCGATGCACTGGTCCGGCCAGTTTGCGTCGATTGCCCGGGTGGCCACGCTTGTACCGCCCATTGTTGATCCCCATTCAGGCCAGCCCGCGCTAAAAAATGTCCAGGTTCATCTGAGCCGGTTTGATGCCGCCTGGTACGGCTTTGCCGTCCTTCGTTCGCGGCCTGAAAATATCGCCGCCACCTATTGGGCCTTGGCTCGATGCGCCGGCGGCTGGCGGGTCGAACTCGGCGGGCAAGAGCGCAGCGAAGACTGGACCGGCTTCGCCCGCGCGCTACTCGGAGCCTCAAAAGACGATACCCTACTCGCCTACCATGATGAGAAAACCGGCCAACACCGCTACGCCGCGTTCGACCAAAAAGGCCTGATCGGGGCCTTCTATATAGCCCGCAACCCGGTAGCCGTATCGCGCTCCTGGGCTGTTCGCCAACTCGCCGCCGACATGTCCGCGCCGGCCGAGCGCTACCGCATTCTTGCGGGCAGATCCGGCGCCGATTTGCCCGATCCAGGCGCGATCGTCTGCGCCTGTTATTCCGTCGGAACCAACCAGATCACGGCCACCCTGGCCAGCGGCGAATGCCAATCCGTCAAAGACATCGGCAAGGCCCTTAAGGCCGGCACCAATTGCGGATCGTGCCGTGCCGAAATCAATGCGATCATCAACACGAACCGCGTCGAAGCCGGCGAGTAAGCACAACCGGGCCTCTATCAAACCACGAGCGAAAGCATTGAAATCACTTGAGTCTGCGTGGACCCAGACTCGCCCGCCGTCACATCCACGTTTTTGCACGTCAGCTACGCGACGGTAAGCGCTCATCGCCCAAGCGTCAGCGGAACGGAACAATAGTACCAGAACCGGAAATCGCTCCAATCGTCACGAAACCACACCGAGATCGACGTTCTTTCACTGGCACACGCAATCATTTGTACGGGTCGTTGCGAACCGGAAAAATACAGGCACGGTGATCGCGGAGGTTCGGCTAGACGAGTTGCTGGAGAGACTTCTCGGTGTTGCGAGATCTGTTCAATGCCGCAACCATAGAGTTACCATTGCAACTACAACTTGTAAACGAAAGTCGGAGGATGCACTGTGCCGATAGACGGTGGACAATCAATAACAAGCCGCGTGTTCAATATCTGGGGAGATGAGGGATGCAAAAGGACTCTGTCGGCAATCCTGGCAACCACGACGAATATACTCTCAGCGAGCAAATTATCGAGCGGCTGCGCGCTGGTAAACTTCCACAAATGGTTGATTGGTTCGATCCTGCGTTGCTTGCGAGGATCGGCGTCCGCGAACTCATTTCGGGCACGATGGGTCAATACGCCGATCAGAGATTATTGCAGGCCGCTTCTGACAGAGTAAACGACGAGCGCGAACTGGCCCTTCGATATGATTACAGCGGCGGCGAAACCGATCAGAACGGAGAGGTCTGGGTCGATTACATTGCCGATCTCGGTGACGGCTTCGAGGCCACTTATTCCATGGCGTATCTCTTGGCGCAGGACACCTTGGACATTGAGGGCGCGAGTTCGCTGCCGGCCGGCGAAATCCTCGTCATGGGAGGCGATCAGGCTTATCCGCAAGCGACCACAAAGGAATACCAGAATCGTCTTTTGAACCCCTATAACTGGGCGTTCACCACCACTAATCCTAAAAGAAAATTGTTTGCACTGCCCGGCAACCACGACTGGTATGACGGGCTCACGGCATTCGATAGCCTGTTTTGCTCGGCACGCGACCGGATTTCCGGCGGCATTGGCAAGCAGATCGGCGGCTGGCGCTGCCATCAGCATCGCAGCTATTTCGCCATTAAGCTCCCCCATGATTGGTGGATCTGGGGCGCGGACATTCAGCTCGAAGGCAATCTTGATGATCCCCAGCGGGACTATTTCGATCTCGTTAGCGAGCACATGAACGGCAAAGACAAAGTCATCATCTGCCTCGCCGAACCGAGCTGGCTGCATGACGATTACGAGAACCTCCATGAAATCAATATGCTGGCTCGCAAATCCGGCGCGAAAGTGTGCGCTGTTCTTGCCGGCGACTGGCACCACTATAGCCGCTATCATTCGCCTGACCTTGGCGTGCACTTCATCACCTGCGGCGGCGGGGGCGCGTTCGCTCACGCGACCCATCAACTCAGGAACAAGATCGAACTCCACTGGGCCCATGTAACCGGTGAGGACCATCGGGTATCAGACCCCAAGGACAGTCCTGAATTTGATCAGATGGAAAGAAGGATTGTAGACGAGTCTGGGGCGGTTGATTTCACCGAAGAGAGTTATGAAATATCGACAGACGAGAAGAAGCGCCTGCGCTCGGGTCAAGGTGCGAGCGAACGAAAGTCAAGACCAACCCAAAGGACGCCCGTCGCGGCTGAAGCCAAGACCTGCACGGTGTCACACATCTATCCCTCTAAGCTCAAAAGCAGGCTTTTGTGTTTAAGGAACCTCTGGTTGCCATTTCATAATTTCCGGTTCGCGCTCTTTGTCGGGCTCATCTATTTCATGTACGCCTGGGTCTTCCATCTTGCGGTGCCCACGCACCCCCTTCCTGATGGCCTCGCCGAGCAAGTGGTAAATGAGGCAACAGCGGCAAAGCAATTGGCTGAACGCGCTGCCACGCAGGCGAAACTTTTGTCAGTTCATGCCACAGCGCTTGAATCAGGCGCACAAGGTGGCTCCGAAGCTCTACAAAATGCGAGGAACCAGGCTAAAGCCGCGGCAGCTTTTGCTGAATCGGCAGCCAATCATGCTCAGGAAATTCAACAGCGAGCCGATGTCTTAAAGCAGCACCAAAAAAAGATTGAGCCGCAAATTGACTCGTCGGAACCGCTCAATTTATTGATTGCGGCGAAACCGTCCAAGTTATTGGACGCCGCGGGCGCTAGTCCTGCTTTTCTTTTTATGGTTTTAGGACTGTGGGTTGGTTTGATATTTTATGTCGATGCCAGTTCGAGACTGCCGTCCGTGCTGCGGAATTTGACGAAGTTAATAATTGGAACCTTTCATTTTCTTGCTCATATGATTGCCCTTCTGGCTATCAATACTGTTTCCCAAATCGCGACCGGTATGCTTGCTGGTATAGTTATCCTTCCCTTGGCCCTGTTCGGGCTCATGCCCGAAGGTGTGCTTGTCCAAGCTCTGGTGTTGGTCGCCTACTTCCTTATTTCCGTCCTCCTCGGCGGTTTGCTCGGGGCCTTCATTTTTGGAATCTATTGGGTGCTAACCTCAACGATCGCATCAATGCACTGCGCCGACGCATTCGGAGCGCTTGGTCTCAAGGACTACAAGCATTTTCTGCGGATGCGGTTTGAACCGGATCAGGTCACCATCTATCCAATTGCGATTGACAAAGTTCCTGGGCCGAAAGAATGGCGCGCCCGATCGCCCGCCAGTCGTCAGCGCACGCCGGTTTCGCAAATCGTGCCCGATCAACCATTGAACCCGCACCTCATTGAGGACGCGATCGTGATCAAAGCCGCGGACGTTAGTTGACGCCAATTGCGGCAAGTGGATTTTCTTTGCTGCCATTGCCGCCGAAATGCGGCGTTTTGCGATCTTCTCTTTGAGACGGGTCGTCTTCATCATCTGCGCCAGTGACGGTTCCTGGCGATTGTCGCTTGAACCCAAAGGCCGCATTGGCCAAGAGCGTTGTCTTCGGCTTCACTCCGTTGCAAACACCTTGCCGCTTTTTTCCGACAGTTCGTAGACGACAAAGGGCGCGCGCTTGGTGCCGCTCATTCCCGGCGATCCGTTCGGCATACCGGGCAGTGAGATTCCGCGGATGGCCGGTCGTTCCTTCAACAGTTTGCCGATGATCGAGGCGGGGACATGCCCTTCGACCACATAGCCACCGATTATGATCGTGTGGCAGCCTTCGAATTCCTGCGGCACACCGTATTTCTTCTTGATGAGCGACATGTTTTTGCTCTCAATCACGGTCACTTTGTAGCCATTCGCGCGCAGATGATCGGCGTGCCCCTCGCAGCAGCCGCAGAATGGGCGTTTGTAGAGCGTCGCATTCAAATGGTCTTCGGCGCCGGCCCATGCGGGAGCAAGCACTAGCAAGACCAAGATCAAGATCGATCGCAACATCGGTCATTATCTCCATTGGTTGAATTTTGCAGATGTTCAGCATTTCTCGGCGACAAGCAGGCTGATCTCGGCCAGGCTTGAAAACACGACAGTAACGCGGTCGCCCGCCATGCCAGAGCGCAACAGCACCGGCTCGCCCTTTTGCGGCCCGCGCGCGCTGGTGTCCGTTTTGATGCGCACATTGGTTTCCCAGAAAGGGAACTCCGCACCGTCGGCAGTCGTGACGTAATAAGCGTCGCGGCAATGCCGGATCTCCTTGATCCGCTGGTTCTCGCCGACCGATGAAAGGTCTGGCGGGATTTGTCCCTCGGCGCTGTCATGGGAAATAAGCCCGTCCTTCACGACCTTGGCGCTGCCGCCCTCGGCCATCGCTTGGCGCAAAAAGGCAATGAGGCTCATACGTGTCTCTTTCTTCTCAACGCCGCGAAATGTCATGGTCGTACCCGGCACAATGGCTTGCGGGTTCGCCAGCCAGGCGTTGAGCGTGTCGGCACCCCAGACGATGTCTGCCTTCTTCAGACCTTCTGTGTAGCGGCCGTAGCTCTCAATGGATGCTGCTTTCTTGCCCCACAGGTCAGCAAGGCTGGGGCCAGAGAGATGTATGCCGGGCTGCAACGAATGGCAGGCGGTGCACAGCCGATAGGCCGGCACTCCCTCTTTGGCTAATTCGGCGGCGTCTTCGGCTGTTGCGGTGCCGGTGAAACCTATGACGACGGCAATCGCGGCGCAAACAGGAAATTTCAACATCCGTTTCTCCAAGTCGGGCCGGACGGCGCAAGGTCCGGCGATGTCACTATCTCTAATGAATAGAAAGAACCTCCTCTGCACCTTTGGGCGCGAGGTCTTATTGGAGAGAAACAGACTTAGGCGGCCCCGGATCAGGGGCGGCGAGGCGACCCGCGAAGGTCAAATGGCGCACCGGCCAGCGTTCATCCTGTGAAATGTGGGACAATTCACCGCCAACCGTCGCCGTCGCGGCCAGAGCAGCGTTCAGACACATCAGCGCGCAAATGCCACCATCCGTAACATTGTCCGGGCAACCATCACAACCGCCCGGCCCAGCGCCACTGGACATGCCCACATGCAAGGTCATCGCCGCCGCTGGCATCACAAAAATAGGAGGTGCGAGCACGATCCACAGCCCGAGGAAGAGGGCGATGATGCGTCTTGGCGTCCACTCAGTCATGAGCGAATTATAGGGCAACAACAGACGCACGGAACATTAATTTCTTGTTATAGACTCTCGATGTTCCAGAGCATTTTTAGGCAAAGCATGCCCTCCGGCTTGATCGGTGGGTGCGGTCGGGTTTCCGCCCGGAAAATGTTTAAAAACAAAGAGCTAGAGCACACTTCTGAAAACAGGTTCTATCCGGTTACGCCATGATCGTGATATGAAGGTCACTTCCGGACGTTCGCTGCCAATAAATTGTCAAACAGAACCACGACCAATTATTTGGTCCGCTTTTTGATGCCTTGTCTTATCCGCCAAAGACGTCCCGCTTTGGGAGCCATACCCGTCACCCCGCAGGCCTCGCGCATATGCCGCGCAGCAATCTGGTGCCCCTGGGGCATTGGCAGCGGATGCCACCGCCTCTGGCTTTTTTTATGACGGCCCCCCTCGGGCAGACGCAGCGGCCCCTGATCGTTTTGCCGCCGACGCAGCGAATACGCGCCTGTGGCTTGTTGCAAACGAACCGCCGCGGGGCGAGCTTGCGAACTTTCCAACCACTTTTGCAAACGCATTTGCCATTGCGGGCAGTGCCGTTCTTGCATGCGAGTGCCAGAAGTTTGCGCGGTTTTGAACGTGGGCGACCGGTCGTCAATCCCCCGGCGGATGGTGGAATGGCGCGGGCAACACACTGGAAGTCCTTGCCGCGCAAGGCGACAATTTTGGAAACGCCCGTCAATGTGCTTCGCAACGCGCAGACGATCTTGCCCGTCTCCTTGACTTTGATCTTCTTCGTCATCACGCCGAGATAAGTTCCGGGACCGGTCTTGGCGACCTTCAACATGCCGTTCCAATTGTCACCGGTCGAGCATTTCAAGTTGAAGCCGACCGCATGCTGGTTTCGTGCGTTAACCCGCACCCTGACCGGCAGCTCGGCCGGGCAGCTCGCCTTTGCGGGGCCGTCTATGTAGACAGCAGCGTCAAGCACGTCTTCGCAGGTCAGATCCTTGCCTTGCAGCGTCAGGCTCTTCATTCCGGAACCCACATCAGCCTTTAGGGCGCAAATCTGCTTGCCCGTTTTCTTGACGTCGAGCTTAAGTGTGTCGACGCCGATAAAGCTTTGAGGTCCTGTCTTCCTGATGGCGAATGTACCGGTCGCGGACTGTCCGTCCGTGCAGTCGAGCCGATAGGGTATATCGCCTTTCATATCGGCATTGACCCTGACGCGCACGCCGGTCTTGTAGCGGCATGTGCCGGTGACCGGACCGTCATAGATGATTGCGGATTCCAGGATGTCCAAGCACTTCACCTTGAACTTCACCCATTTGGACTCAATTATGCCCTTCCTTAGATTGAAGCGCCTGGCGGCAACACGTCTTACCTGATTGATCTCACCGACTTTCTGCGTGTTCTCGATGATCAGCTTATATTGGTCGCCGACGCGCTTTGCCTTCGTCCGCATCCAATCGCTCGGGGGGCCGGCTTTGCGCTCTCTGCGGTGCCTCACCCGGCCAGGACCATTGGTCGTATAGACTTCACGTGCCGGGATATTTCTCGGGCAGAGCGGACCCGTTTCGGCTGGGAAAG
>BFAS01000208.1 GCA_008974985.1 bacterium MnTg02 | reverse complement strand
AGAACGACGCCACCGAACTTGCGCAGAACAGACAGGCGTTCAGCCACTGCCAATGACTTTACGGCGAAGGAAGAAACAGGGAATTCTGCGTGGCACCTGTGGAGCCTGGGACGATTTGGTGCCGCAAGCTCTTGCCAGAAATTTTGAGGTTCTTGAAATCGATGTTCGACCCGGGACGGTGGGCGGGATGGGGAAGACCCTTAACTGATTTGGTTCTAACGATAGCGTGTCAGGGCCGGCACAACTAGGAGCGGACCAGGGGCGATTTCATTACCAATTCTTTGGATTTTCACATCTGCCGTGCAGCCAATCTCTTAATTAGTCGGTATGGCAAGGAGGCCCCGATCCGCGCCGGCAAGCAGGCCGACGAATTCAATCGGAAACGTGACTATTCCGGCTGTGTCATTTGGCTGATGACCATAACTCTGATTTTCGAGCTTCTGATATGTGAGCTTCGAGACAATCCGGTTGCGCGTCAACGGTCGCCGTGACCCCTGCGACCCATGCCTTCAAAGGCGTTGAGGCGGCTCCCATTGATGGGTCGCGGACCTATCGGATAGGTTCGCCGACGTGGCGCGACCCGCTTCATGGTTTTTGAGAGCATATCTGGAGCCCTTGCCAACACACGACGGAAACAATATGGTCTGTCAGCAAGCGGGCACCTTCAACTCCCCTTGTCACAACTATTTTCAAGCACTTATTGACCTAGCAAGCCACATGTTTTGGCGCGTACTGGTCAAGGCGGGATCCCTCTGCGGGTTCCGGTTGCTGAGAGAATCGTCGGGGAAGGCAATCTCAAGACTAGCCGCTGCCCCCCTCACACCGCGTTTGAATTAGATCCGTTGTGTTTTCAAGACAATCGCCGTCACGCGTTTGCGCGAGCTGTGGCACGTGCGCCGTTGTGTTTTCGTTTCGGTGCCACATGGAAGGCCGATAATTTTTTGGGACAACAATATGAGAGAGGTGTTTTATATGGAAAAAATTAGAGTAGCCATCGCCGGGGTCGGCAACTGCGCGAGTTCCCTTGTCCAGGGACTCGAATATTACAGGGGACGGAACGCGGAGGGGTTCGCCGGTCTCATGCATGCCCGGATCGGTGATTGGGGTCCGAGCGACATTGAGGTCGTGGCCGCCTTCGATATCGACCGCCGCAAGGTGGGCAAGCGGGTGGAGGAAGCAATTTTCGCCAAACCCAACTGCACCAAGGTTTTCCAGAGCGCCTTGCCGGTATCCAACGTCGTGGTGCAGATGGGGCCGATTCTCGACGGTGTGGCGCCTCACATGGCCGACTACTCTGATAATGAGGCCTTCCGACCATCCGACGAGGAACCGGTCGACGTTGTCCAGGTCCTCAATGACGCCAACGCAGAAGTTCTGGTGTGCTACATGCCAGTTGGTTCGGAAAAAGCGGTTCGCCACTATGCCCGGGCTTGCCTGGAAGCCGGAGTGGCCATGGTCAACTGCGTTCCGGTATTTATCGCCTCCGATCGCGAATGGGCTGAGAAATTCCGTGACGCCGGCCTTCCCATCGTCGGCGACGACATCAAGAGCCAGATCGGCGCGACCATCGTGCACCGGACGCTCACCCGCCTGTTCGGGGACAGGGGCGTGGCCCTTGACCGGACTTATCAGTTGAATACCGGCGGCAACACGGACTTTCTCAACATGAAAGCCCTCGACCGCCTGAAGTCCAAGAAATTTTCCAAGACGGAATCCGTGCAGTCGCAGTTGGATGAACGGCTGGATTCCGAGAACATCCATATCGGACCATCCGACTACGTGCCGTGGCAGGACGACAACAAGGTGGCCTTCATTCGCATGGAAGGCCGCGGCTTTGGGGACGTGCCGTTGGAACTGGAGCTCAGGATGTCGGTCCAGGACTCCCCCAATAGCGCCGGCGTGGTCATCGATGCGGTTCGATGCGCCAAGTTGGGTCTGGAGCGTGGCATCGGCGGACCTTTGGAGGCGGCCTCCGCCTACTACATGAAGAGCCCGCCCGAGCAGATGCGCGATTCGCTGGCCTATGAACTGACCGACTCGTTCATCCAAGGGATCGATGCCCATGGAGCAGCCGGTGTGGGAAGCCCGCAAACCGTCGCTGGTGAATAGCGCCGACGCTCAGGACGCCGACACGGGTCCAGGCGGTGGCAACACTGCCCGGACCGTGTCACCCTGGACGGTGCGATTGCTCATGCTCCATCGTCAGGTGCGGAGCGCGGTCGCGAAAGCCGACCGGGCGGGAACCGGGTCCGAGAACGCGAAGGGCGACGATGTCAAATGCTTCGACCTTGCCGCCAACGACGCGGCTTTAGCCGTCCTGCGGGACCTCCGGTTGCCGGTGGTCGTCGATTCCGAAGAAAGCGGGCGCCAGGAAATCGGTTCCGGTACGCCGCGCTATCGCCTTATCCTCGATCCGGTGGACGGGTCCGACAACTGGGCGCGGGGGTTGCCGTTGTCTGCCTTGTCCTGCGCCGTGCTGCCGGTCGACGCTCCCCTCCATCCCGATTGGGTCGAGGCGGCCCTGGTCGGTCCGCTCGAGCAGGACACACCCCTGATCGCGCTCAAAGGCTCCGGCGCATGGCGCGGGAACGACCGGCTTGAAACCTCGAAGCTACACAACATTACCGAGGCCATGATCTCGGTCGAACTCAACCATCATTCTCCCGCGCCGGGTCTTGCCCGCCTGATGGCCGCCGCCAGAGGCGTGCGCTGCTACGGTTGCGCGTCGCGTGCCCTCGCCCTGGTTGCCGCGGGCGCGACCGACGCCCATGTCGACATGCGCGGTCGTCTGACGGCGGAAAGCTATCTCGCTGCTGCACGCTTGGTGATTGAGGCGGGGGGCTGGGTCGCCGGCATTGATGGCGCAACTTTAACAACGCCTGAAAGCTTGACTGATCGCGTCAGCCTGGTCGCGGCGTCGAGCCGGAAACTGTGTGATCAAATCGTGGACCTCTTGAGTCATGGAAGACACTGATTTGGCAAACGCGGCACCGGAGATGGCGCTGATCCTGGCTGCCGGATTGGGGTCGCGGCTTCGACCACATACCAAGGCACCCAAGCCCCTGACCAAAGTGCTCGGATTGACCCTCGCCGAACGGGTCGTCTGCACATTGCTGGACGCCGGCATCCGCCGGTTCCTCGTCACTCTCGGTCATGAGGGCGCAAGGGTCAGGGCGCATTTTTCAGAGATCGCCCGACGGCGCGGCGTCACAATCGACTTCGTTGATGCCAAGAACTGGGAGCGGGGCAACGGCGCCAGTGCCCTCGCCGCCAAGGGTCACACCGGCGATGCACCTTTCTTCCTGGTCATGATCGATCACCTTTTCGACCCGAAGATCGCCCGCGCCCTGGCCGACGACCCTCCTGCACCAGGAGAAATGCGCCTTGCCGTGGACCGCGACAAGGATGGCATCTTCGATCTCGACGACGTCACCCGGGTCAAAATCGACGACGGGCGCATTCAGGAGATAGACAAGACGCTCGACGATTGGGACGCCGGCGACACCGGGGTCATGCTTTGCACGTCCGGTCTGTTCGAGGGACTTGAGCGCGCGGCGGCAAGCAACAAGCATGGGCTTTCCGATGGGCTCAGGGAGCTGGCACGTGAGGGCCTGGCGAGAACCGTCGACGTGACCGGCCTGTCATGGCTCGACTTGGACACGCCCGAGGCCTTGCGTGAAGCCGAACGACGTTTGATGCGCGACCAGGGCCGCAAGACCCGGGACGGGCCGGTGGCGCGTCATCTCAACCGGCCGGTTTCCCGGTGGTTCAGCTGGTATCTGGTGCGCACGTCGGTAACGCCCAACCAAATCTCCCTGGTCTCGTGGATGCTTTCATGTATAGCGGCGGGAATGATGGCATTTGGCGGCTATCCGGCACTGGCCGCCGGTGGCGTGCTGGCGCAACTGGCCTCGATCATCGACGGTTGCGATGGCGAGATCGCCCGGCTGAAGCATTCGCAGAGCGCGTTTGGCGGTTGGTTAGACGCCGTCCTCGACCGGTATGCCGATGCCGTCCTGCTGTTCGGCCTGATGTGGCACGAATTTGCTGCGACCGGCGCGAGCCTATCCGTCGTGCTGGGGTTCGCAGCGATCGTGGGGTCGTTCCTGAACAGCTACACGGCGGATAAGTACGACGGGTTGATGGCGCAAAGACTGCAAGGCGCCTCATACTTTCGGCTGGGCCGGGATGTGCGGGTGTTTGTCATCTTCCTCGGCGCCATCTTGAATCAGCCCCTGTTCACCCTGGCTTTTGTCGCCCTGGTGATGAATGTGGAGGTGGTCCGGCGGATCGTCATTTGTGCCCGCGCGGACGCCAAGTGAGGAAATATGCCGCAGTTGCCTGCTCAGCTCATGATCGGCATCGATATTATTGAAATTTTCAAAACGAGTTCTCCAAATTTGATGTCCGATAGGCTTATAAGAAACTATGATTGGTCCAAATATCGGCAAACGGCATGATCCCGGGATTCTCAAACAGAAGACATTTTAAGGACCTAACGGAGCAGGAGATATTGGCGCTTGCAATTTCCTCGGAAGAGGATGACGCACGCATTTATCGCACCTACGCGGCACGCTTGCGCAAAGAGTTTCCCGATACGAGCAAGATGTTTGACGGCATGGCGGAGGAAGAGGATGGCCATCGCCGAAGCTTGATCGAGCTCTACAAAGTGCGCTTTGGCGAAACAATACTTCTTATTCGGCGTGAACATGTCGCAGGTTTCTATGCTCGCAATCCCGTCTGGCTTGTCGAGAATCTTGGCCTCGATCGCATTCGCGATGAAGTGGCAGGGATGGAATCCGCAGCTTGCAATTTCTATCTAGCAGCCGCAAAGCGAACGACGGATGCCGATACGCGTAAATTGCTTGGAGATCTAGCAGCAGCAGAGGCCGGGCATCTCGCCGCAGCCGATCGGCTCGAGCAAAAGCTGTTGACCGAAGACGTTCGCGCAAGCGAGGATGAGCGGGCGCGCCGGCAATTGATTTTGACTTGGGTGCAGCCAGGTCTCGCCGGCCTGATGGACGGTTCGGTCTCGACGCTCGCTCCAATATTCGCCACAGCTTTTGCTACGCACGATACCTGGACAACGTTCCTGGTTGGACTCGCGGCATCCCTTGGAGCCGGTATATCAATGGGCTTTACCGAGGCTGCTTCCGACGATGGCACGATCTCCGGCCGTGGATCACCGGTAAAGCGTGGCGTGGCGTCCGGTGTGATGACCGCCATCGGGGGTCTTGGTCATGCTCTGCCATATCTGATTACCGATTTTTGGACAGCTACGAGCATCGCGATCATCATTGTATTTTTCGAGCTATGGGCGATCGCCTGGATTCAGAACAAATATATGAATACGCCGTTCTTCCGGGCCGCCATCCAAGTCGTCTTGGGCGGCGGGCTTGTTTTTGCTGTGGGGATACTGATCGGAAATGCCTAGCGATGCGGCCTGGTCCAAGTTATTGCCGCAAATGGCCTCTGTTGCCTCGCGGTGAGCCTCGCGCCCTCTTCCGCCACCGGATTGCGGCCATTGAGCGTCCGATTTAACGGTAAGCGCATGGCCGGTTGAGTTTCGCTAAGCGGCAAGTCAAGCGCTCTGCCATCGTGCTGAATGATCAGCTAAAAGTCATTCCGGATATCTGGCATTTCTTCCCCGTTTTCCGGCCGGCGGTGCTTCCGCGCCCAACATTGGGTTTGGCGCGGTGGAGCATGCTGTCACGTCTTGGCGCGTCAGGCCGGGGTCGACGTAATCCGGAGGGAATGACTCCAGTCGGCGAAGGTAAATGAAAAAGCCGCGACTGCTGCTATGACAAATATATGCGCCGCAAATTAGCCGCCCTATTTCTGTAAGAAGTCCAGCTGCATAGTTCGAAGTAAGTGTTGAGTTTATATTCTGTGGGAGGCGGTGATGCGTTCAAGCGATATATCCGTATTGCTGAAATCATTTTGTAATTTGCTAACAGCTTTGATCTTTGCGCTTGGCGTTGTTATTTCGGGAGGCCCCGTTATCGCCGGATCCCTGAAATCTCGCGATGCATTGGAACGCATCGAAGCCAAGCGAATATTGCAGCGTGCCGTCAAGGATAAGGTGCCAAGCGCGCCGCGAGCGCTTGAGGCATTGCAGCGCATTTTCAAAGACAAGCCGCCGGGCACGCCGCGGGCGCTCGAGACGCTGGACGCCGGTGGGTTGGCGAAAGAGAGGGCAGGCCGTCGAGCATTTCGCAGCGGTGGCGGCCAGATAACAATGCGTATCGTCAATGGTGTCGGAACGTTTCGCTATGCCGCCGCAGGTGCGCTCCTGAAAGGGTCTGATGCGAAATCAGCATCACCGTGGTGCTCGGGAACACTTATCGGGTGCAGCACATTTTTGACTGCGGCGCATTGTTTTGACGATAATATTGAAACGCCGAATATGGACAGCGCGCCCGATCCGAACAATTACAAGGTCTTTTTTCAGAGTGGCGGCGTTTACGATGTCCAGGAAATCCATTTGCACAATAGCTACAACTTTCCCGACGCGGATGTTGCTGTATTGAAGTTGGCTCGGCCGGTCGAAGGCATCGTTCCCTTGCAGGTCAACCAAACGGAAAAGCCGCCTAGCGGGACAGAAGGCATCATTGTCGGGTTTGGAAGAACCGGTGGGTTCAATCAGGATTACGGCATCAAACGTATCGGAGCGGTAAAGACGTCGAGCTGCACTGGAGGCTTTTCCAATTCGACACTCGTATGCTGGGATTTCGATTCCCAAATCAGCATTCCAGGCGAAGATTCTAATACCTGCGAAGGCGATTCCGGCGGTGGTCTTTATGTTGGCGACGATCTCATCGTTGCCGGCGTCACATCGGGCGGCATCCGGTCGAGCTGCCAGGCGGGGGACCATAGTTACGATGCCAACGTCTTCCGTTTCAAAAGCTGGATTGAGACCGTGAGCGCTGGCGACCTCTCGGCCAATGCGT
>BFAS01000207.1 GCA_008974985.1 bacterium MnTg02 | reverse complement strand
TCTGTCCGGAAGATGAGATGGCACGAGATGGAGGCCAAGTCCCTTCGAGCCTGAAGGCGCGCCTTCGGGCCGCGCTGTGGCGACCGCAATGCCGCCATCGATATTGCTGGTGAACCATTTCAAGCCATTGAGCCGGTGATGATCGGTCTCTGCCCGAGCGGTGGTGGTCGTTGCGCCGACATCGCTCCCGCCATGAAGTTCCGTAGCCCACGTGCCGCCGGAGCGGGCTTTGCCATCCATACGGGTGAGCTCGTTCAGATAATTATCGCGTACAGCGGCAGGCGCGAACCGGCTCAGTACATAGCCAAGAGCGCCGGTCATGGTTGCCGGACAATGGAGCGACAGATCGGATTGAGACGTCAAATATCCCATGACAAAGGTGATCAAATAGGAGGCAGGTTCAGGGCCATAATTCAGTCCGACGATGCCGTGGCGATAAATATCCTCGGTAACTTTTTGCCAAGCGGGATTATGCTGCACATGGTTGATGAGATCGCCTTTTCGGTCATACGACACCAAAGACGGCCGTCCATGTCGATCGGTATAAATGGCCTCGCTATCCAGCGGACCGCCAACCCAGGCCCCGAATTCCATCAGTTTAGAGTGCCAGCGTTGGGCTTCGCCACGTTGAAGCCGGTCGAGATGGCGCTGCAAATCCTTGTCGATATCGAAAAAATTCAGGCCGTGGGTGCGTTCTGGAATTTTAGCGTGGATTTGGCTCATCGTAAGGGTCCGCCAATTGCTGATAGCGGAATAAGTTTAGAGCATAAAATGAATGAACGCATCGCCCGGCCGCTTTGAGCGCAATCGTCCGAAGCTTTTGGCTCGCGCCGCGATGAGCAGGTGCGTGTCCGGTTTTTATAGCTCTATGCGGTTGTTAGCACTCGGAAACGCGGACCATATTCGTCGAACCAGAGACGCCGAACGGAATGCCAGCGGTAATGACCAATATATCGCCGGTTTTTGCAAATCCGGCTTCCGAGGAAATGCGGCTGGCCACATCGGCCATTTCGTCGAAACTGGCAATCGTTTCTGTGTGTACGCTGTGAGATCCCCACAGCAGCGCAAGGCGCCGCGCAGTGTTCATATTAGGCGTCGCTGAAATGATGGGGATGCTCGATCGCTCGCGCGCGACGCGCGACGCTGTTGTGCCGCTCGATGTAAACGAAACGATTGCAGCGGCGTTGAGCTGGGAGGCGATGCGCGATGCCGACGAGGCGACCGCGTGGGGAATCGTTGCCTCTGCTTGTGGCTGCAATGCATCGACGATCGAGCGGTACGCGTGGTGCTGCTCCGTCGATTGGATGATGCGTTCCATCATTTCGACAGTCTCGAGAGGATAAGCACCGGTCGCTGATTCAGCCGATAGCATCACGGCATCGGCACCGTCGAACACGGCCGTTGCGACATCCGACGCTTCGGCTCGTGTTGGTGCCGGCGAGGATATCATGGACTCAAGCATTTGCGTTGCCACGATCACCGGCTTACCTGACAAGCGGCAGGATCGAATGAGTTCCTTTTGCCAGCCGGGGACCTTTTCCGGGGCGATTTCCACACCAAGATCGCCACGGGCAATCATAATAGCGTCGACGAGCGGGAGAATATCTTCGAACCGTTCCAACGCTGCGGGCTTTTCGATCTTGGCCATTATGCCAGCGCGATCGCCAATGATATCGCGTGCTTCAAGAATATCCTGCGGCCGCTGGACAAATGACAGCGCAATCCAATCGACGCCAAGCTCTAGTCCGACATCAAGATCGGACCGGTCCTTATCGGTCAGTGGCGTAACATCCAGCGTGATGCCGGGTAAATTGACGCCCTTATTGTTACTGAGTTGACCGCCATTCACCACTTCTGTGACCAGGTAGTCGGCCCCGCATTCCTTGACTCGGAGTCGCAAACGCCCATCGTCGATTAGGATCGAGTCGCCGGATGAAACAGCGTCATAGACTTCTGGATGAATAAGTGAAACGCGCTCCGCATTGCCAGGCTCAGTGCTCATATCGAGACGGAAGGTCTGGCCTTTCTCAAGCTTGATATTGCCGTTTTCGAATTTGCCGACGCGAAATTTTGGCCCTTGCAGGTCTTGCAGTACGCCTATGGGGCGTTCCAGCTCCTCTTCGATTTGGCGGACAATCTTATATCTTTCCCGATGATCATCCTGCGTGCCATGGCTGAAATTCATGCGAACGACATCAGCGCCAGCAATAATCATCGATTTAATCATATCATGGTCTGAACTGGCTGGACCGAGGGTGACGACGATCTTGGCTTGTCGTTGTCTTCGCAATGTCATGGTTTATCCAAAAATGTTGGCAGGTGGTGGTGGTCGGTAAAGCGTGATTATGTCACGCAAATTACCGGATTTTCATTCAGCATTTCGGTAAATCGGTATGAGGCAATTTGGCGTTCAAGCGAAATTATCCGATATGTGCGGCTGGATCGGTCTAGCAGATCCCTGTGCCGATTGACAACACTGTCGTGAAAGTATTGATGATCGTAGTCAGCTAGAGATATTTGGTGAACTCGAGTTCACGAAATATGCTCTAATTCTTTGTTTTTATGCATTTTTTGGGTAGAAAAACCGCACACATTCCCGCCTTCGCGGGGACACGCTTTTCCTGAAAATGCTCTAAGCGATTTACCCGCCCGTCACGCTCATATGGCGGGAAACCGATGGTTTCTCGGTGCGCCTGTCAATAACAAAATCGTGGCCTTTGGGTTTCCGCGATATGGCCTCGTCGATGGCGCTTGATAACAAATCATTCCCCTCGCTGGCTCTTAGCGGCGCCCGCAAGTCAGCGGCGTCGTCTTGGCCGAGACACATATATAGAGTGCCGGTGCATGTAATTCGGACACGATTGCAGGATTCACAGAAATTATGTGTCATCGGCGTAATGAATCCGAGCCGGCCACCGGTCTCCTTCACCTCGACATAGCGCGCCGGCCCTCCCGTCTTGTAGGGGATCTCCTTAAGCGTCCAGCGATCCATAAGCCTGGCCCTTACAACGGAAAGGGGTAGATACTGATCGACGCGATTTTCGTCAATTTCGCCGAGAGGCATTGTTTCAATGAGCGTGTAATCCATACCTTGCCCGTGGGACCACGAGATCATGTCCTCGATCTCGCCTTCGTTTACGCCTTTCAAGGCGACGGTATTAATTTTGACCTGCAGGCCTGCGTCTTGAGCCGCCGTAATTCCGTTTAAGACGGTGTCGAGATCGCCCCAACGGGTAATAGCTTTAAATTTCTTGTCGTCCAAAGTGTCCAGCGACACATTCACGCGGCGCACGCCGAGGCTGTAAAGTTCAGCCGCATAGCGGTGCAGCTGGCTGCCATTGGTCGTTACAGTGAGTTCATCGAGTGCACCGGACTCGAGGTGGCGTGAAAGTTGCCGGAACAAATATAGGATATTCTTGCGAACAAGCGGCTCACCGCCGGTTAAGCGGAGCTTGCGGACGCCTTTGTCCACAAATGCCGAGCAGAGCCGGTCTAATTCCTCAAGGCTTAGAAGGTCTTTTTTGGGCAGAAACGTCATATTTTCCGACATGCAATAGACACACCGGAAATCGCACCGGTCCGTTACCGATACGCGCAAATAGGTGACGTGCCGTCCAAACGGATCGATCATTTTCGAAACCGTACTGCCTCCCGCGACATTTGCGGTCATAACGCGGCGTCCTCCCAATAAGCGGCCTATCTTATTTTCCAATCATACTAAGCACTAATTTTAGGCACTCGAAACTGTTTTTGATAAAATCATTCTTCGTCCGATTCTTCGGTCGTTATGGTCAAGCGCATGCAAATTGTTTCGCGGGACGTGTAATCGGAAACTAAATCGTAGTTTCGGCGCTGATTTATTCGCTTCACCGGAACTCAAGCGAGTGCCATAACAAGGTCTGGCGTATTTTGGCAAGACTCACCTTTCGGCCATCGCGTTGGTAACAACAAACGCAAACACAAATGAGCTAGCCGAACGCGTTGAGCGAACGTCAGAGGCCGTGTCACCGCGAAAATACGTGCAAAGTGCGCAAGGCCAACATTGATCCAAGTGGCAATTGTCCCCGAACATCGAAAAAAATTGCATATTCAAAAGCTTCGCATCCAAAAATTGAAATAACCCTATTGTTTTCTCAGGAATTATTTTATAGCTTCTGAGGAGAAAATGCTTTTTCAATATTGCCACCAATATGGATTTGCATTCATAATGACAATTGGTGCACAATCATAAGGCTGCCAAAAAGGTAGCGTGGGAGGAAACAGGCAATAGTAATGCCGGTGGTAACACGTGATGCGACGCTCGAATCCTTGGTTTCACCAGAGGATGAGCTTCGGGCAAATGTTTATCGGTTGTTGGCGCGATGGCTGGTCGCAGCCCCATCGCAATCTGATCTCGCCGCGGCCAAAGCGATGAGCGGCGATGAGACTGATTTTGGTAAAGCCGTTCAAACATTCAGCCATGTCAGTGCGCGCATCGAACCGAAAGAGGTTCAGCAGGAATATCAAGATCTCTTTATCGGCGTTGGGCGCGGCGAACTGTTACCGTACGCCTCGTACTATTTGGCAGGATTCCTAAACGAAAAACCGCTCGCGAAACTCCGCAATGATATGGCGCGTCTTGGCATTGAGCGCGATCCGAAGACCAAAGATCCGGAAGACCATATTGCGGCGCTGATGGAGATGCAGGCCGGGCTTATTATGGGTGATTACGGCAAGCCGGCCTCCCTAACAGAGCAGAAGCAGTTTTTCGAGATACATGTCGGCTCCTGGGCCAAGCTTTTCTTCGCCGATCTCGAAGGGGCGAAGCAATCGGTTCTTTATGCATCCTTGGCAACCATCGGCCGTCTTTTCATGGAAATTGAAGAGACGGCTTTTTTGATGAGCTGAGTTGGTTAGAGAAGATGGGTTGGCATGGTGCCGCCCATCGGTTTGAAAGGAGGCAGTAGCCATGAAAGAAAAGGGCGAGAAGGCGATCGCTGACCGCCGTAACTTTCTGAAGCTTGCTGGACTCGGTACTGTTGCGAGCGGTATTGCGCTCGTTGCAGGTGGTAAGCCTGCGGAAGCTCTCGATGAAACGGCTGGAAAAAGCCGGGGCTATCGAGAGACCGATCACGTCAAAACCTATTACAAGCTCGCCCGTTTCTAGTTGGGAGACCGCAAGGTTTTGACAATGCCTCTGATTTTCAGAGGGTTAGTGCCTAGTTATCAAGGCCATAATTATTAGGAGGAAGACATGCTCAGGAAGAAGGTGAACGGGGTAGCGAAAGGCCCTCGTTTGTCGTCTGCCCTATCAGAGTTCACGGGAGGCGCGGTTGATCGTCGTGCGTTCCTCAGGAACTCCGGTCTGGCTATTGGTGGTTTGACCGCCGCGGCAACCATGCGCTCGGGCATGGTCCGCAAGGCGGAAGCCGCAGTGCCGGCCATGGGCAAGATCGAAATCAGAAAATCGGTGTGCACGCACTGTTCAGTGGGCTGCACGGTTTTGGCGGAAGTCCAGAATGGTGTCTGGATCGGCCAGGAGCCCGGTTTTGATAGTCCGTTCAACCTCGGTGCGCATTGCGCCAAGGGCGCTGCGGTGCGTGAACACGCCCATGGCGAGCGGCGCTTGAAATATCCAACCAAGCTCGAAGGCGGAAAGTGGAAGAAGATTTCTTGGGGCCAGGCGATCGATGAGATCGGCGATAAGATGCTCCAGATTCGTGAGACTTCGGGACCGGACTCGGTTTATTGGCTTGGCTCGGCCAAGCACTCGAACGAGCAGGCCTACCTGTTCCGGAAATTCTACGCCTTTTGGGGGTCGAACAATGGCGACCACCAGGCGCGGATCTGTCACTCGACCACGGTCGCGGGTGTTGCGAACACCTGGGGCTATGGGGCGATGACGAATTCCTATAATGACATCCACAATTCCAAGTCGATGATCCTGTTCGGCTCGAATCCGTGCGAAGCTCACCCCGTCGCACTTCAGCACATCCTGAAGGCTAAGGAAGTGAACAATGCGCCGCTGATCGTCTGCGATCCGCGCTTCACGCGCACCGCAGCGCATGCGACGGAATATGTGCGCTTGCGTCCCGGCACCGACAACGCGCTGACCTGGGGCATCCTCTGGCACATTTTCGAGAATGGCTGGGAGGACAAGGAGTACATCCGCCAACGCGTCTGGGGTCTCGATCACATCCGCGAGGAAGTGAGGAAGTGGACACCGGAGGAAACCGAGTTGGTGACTGGCGTGCCGGGGTCTCAGGTGAGACGCGTTGCCCGCACGTTGGTCAATAACAGGCCCGGCACTCTGATTTGGTGCATGGGCGGCACGCAACACCACCACGCCAATAACCAGACGCGGGCCTACTGCATTCTGCAGCTGGCTCTCGGCAATATCGGCCGGTCGGGTGGCGGCGCCAACATCTTCCGCGGCCATGACAATGTGCAGGGTGCGACCGATATGTGCGTGTTGTCGCATTCGCTGCCGGGCTATTATGGGCTGAAGACCGGCTCGTGGAAGCATTGGGCCCGGGTTTGGGATGTCGACTATGATTATATCCTCGGCCGCTTCGCCTCGAAGAAGCTGATGGAGTCGAAAGGCATTCCGGTATCCCGCTGGATCGATGGCGTCCTTGAGGACAAGGGCAATATTGACCAGCCCGACAATCTGCGTGCGATGGTGTTCATGGGTCACGCGCCGAATTCGCAGACCCGCGGTGTGGAGATGAAGAAGGCGATGGAGAAACTCGATCTCCTGGTCGTCATCGATCCATATCCGACAGCGACAGCGGTGATGCACGACCGCACCGATGGCGTGTACCTGCTGCCGGCTACGACGCAGTTTGAGACCTACGGGTCGGTGACGGCGTCGAACCGCTCGCTGCAGTGGCGTGACAAGGTGATCGAGCCGCTCTTTGAGTGCAAGCCCGATCAGACGATCATGTACCTCCTTGCCAAGAAGCTCGGCTTTGCGGATGAGATGTTCAAGAACATCAAGGTCAACGGAGACGAGCCATTGGTCGAGGACATCACCCTTGAGTTCAACAAGGGCATGTGGACCATCGGCTATACCGGCCAGTCGCCGGACCGGCTGAAGATGCACATGAAGTACCAGCACACCTTCGACAAGACGACCTTGCAAGCCAAGGGCGGCCCGCTCGATGGTGAAACTTACGGCCTGCCTTGGCCGTGCTGGGGCACAGCGGATATGAAGCATCCGGGTACTCATGTCCTGTACGATCCGACCAAGCCGGTCGCCGAAGGCGGTCTCAACTTCCGCGCTCGTTTTGGCGTCAAGGCGCCGGACAAGTGGGGCGGTGAAAACCTCCTTGCGGAAGGCGGTGTGGAAGGATCGTCCTATCCGGTCGGCAATGAGCTCAAGGATGGCCATCCTGAATTCACCATGGCCATGCTTAAGAAGCTTGGTTGGGACAGTGATCTCACGGCCGAAGAGACGGCAGCCATCGAAAAGGTCGCTGGCGACAAGACCAACTGGAAGACCGACCTTTCGGGCGGTATCCAGCGCGTCGCGATCAAGCATGGTTGTGCGCCGTTTGGCAATGCGAAGGCACGGACGGTGGTCTGGACATTCCCGGATCCGGTGCCGATCCATCGCGAGCCGCTTTACACAAACCGCAGGGATTTGCTGCCGAAGTACAAAACCTACTCCGACAGGCAAATGTACCGTCTGCCAACCCGCTATGCGTCGATCCAGGAACAAGATTTCTCCAAGGAGTATAATCTCGTCTTGACGTCGGGGCGCCTCGTTGAATATGAGGGCGGCGGCGAGGAACAACGGTCGAACCCGTGGCTGGCCGAGTTGCAACAAGACATGTTTGTTGAAATCAACATATCGGATGCCAATAATCGCGACATCAGGGATGGCTCGATGGTTTGGGTCGAGGGTCCTGAAAAGGGCAAGGTCAAGGTGATGGCAATGGTGACCGAGAGGGTCGGCAAGGGCGTTGCGTGGATGCCGTTCCACTTCGCTGGTCGCTTCCAGGGCAAGGATCTCAGGAGCAAATATCCTGAAGGTGCCGATCCCATTGTGCTCGGTGAAGCTTCCAATACGATGATGACCTACGGGTACGATTCCGTGACCAACATGCAGGAGACCAAGGCGACTCTCTGCAAGATCTCAAAGGCGTAAGGAGGACACACAATGGCTAGGATGAAATTCCTGTGTGATGCCGAGCGTTGCATCGAGTGCAATGCGTGTGTCACCGCGTGTAAGAACGAGCATGAGGTGCCTTGGGGCATCAATCGGCGCCGTGTCGTCACCATCAATGACGGCAAGCCGGGCGAACGTTCGATCTCGGTGGCGTGCATGCATTGCTCGGACGCGCCCTGCATAGCGGTCTGTCCGGTCGATTGCATCTATAACACCGAGGAAGGTGTTGTATTGCACTCTAAGGACCTGTGCATCGGTTGTGGTTATTGCTTCTATGCGTGCCCGTTCGGCGCGCCGCAATTCCCAGCGGTCGGCAACTTCGGCTCGCGCGGCAAGATGGACAAGTGCACCTTCTGCGCCGGCGGACCGGACGTTGACAACTCGGCCGAGGAGTACCGGAAGTATGGCCGCAACCGCTTGGCGGAAGGCAAACTGCCACTCTGTGCGGAAATGTGCGCGACAAAAGCACTGCTTGCCGGCGACGGTGACGTCGTCTCCGATATTTATCGCGAGCGCGTCGTCAGCCGCGGCTTCGGTTCAGGTGCATGGGGTTGGGGCCGGGCTTATCCGGGCGCACCCTCGTAAGAACACATCAGGGGGCGGCCTATCGCCGCCCCCTGAATTTGTATTTCTTGACGACAACCGCTTTGCTGCTGCGAAGGCAACGCCGTCGCCTGCATGAAGCGGTCTAAACAATAATATGTTAAGTATTGAGGAGATCGCCGGAACCCATGCGGTCAAAATCTGCAATTCTCGTAATTTTATTATCTGCGGCGGTGGCTGTTCTTTCCGGGTGCAAGGCCGAAGAGCAAGGCCGGCCAACCACTTATGAAAAAGGCGTTTATGGCGGCAAGGCCGATAAGAAATTGACCGGCGAGCAAGTACGAAGTTTGCGTCACCGTGGCGGGCTTCAGAGACAATGACGGAAGGTACCACCATGATTCGGGTCAAGGTAGAAACCGTATGTGCCCGGCTGCTGCCAGTCGCCGCCGGGGTTGTTTTTCTTATTTCGATGATTGTCATTGACGCCTCTCGCGAAGCGCAAGCGCAAAGCAGCGTACGTCCGCCGGCCGGCGCGACAAGCAATGCCGTCCCTCGTGCCCTATCGCGTTCGAATGCGCCGAGCCGCGCCAATTTTCCAACAAATATTTCGGAAGGAAAGGTTCCTGGCGGTTCGCTTGGCAACCGGTCCAATTCCGAAATGTGGCGGGCGGTTCGCCAAGGAATTTCCGGCACCGTTTCTATTCCCGATAAAAAAGCTGGCCAGCTCGTTCAATCGGAAGGCGATAATTTCCGGTCTTGGAAGAATGGTCCGTTAGCGAATTGGGGCGCCTGGGGTATGGCTGGCACGATTGGCCTGCTACTTCTCTTTTTCCTTATAAGAGGCCGCGTCCGCATTGATGCAGGACGATGTGGCCGTACCGTAACGCGGTTTGGCGATTTCGAACGTATGGGACATTGGCTGCTTGCCATATCATTTATTATTTTGGCGATCACCGGGCTCAATGTTTCCTACGGCAAATATGTGATCATGCCTGTTTTAGGCAAACCAGCGTTTGCGGCCATTACAGAACTTGGCAAGTGGCTGCACAACTATGTGGCGTTTGCCTTTATGGCCGGACTGGTGATGATCTTTCTCGCTTGGGTCAAGGATAATTTACCAAGCCGCTATGATTTTATTTGGGTTGCCAAAGGGGGCGGGCTCTTTGCCAAGGGTGTGCATCCTCCAGCCAAGAAGTTCAATTTCGGCCAAAAGATTATTTTCTGGCTCGTCATTCTCGGCGGCGCTTCGCTCGCCCTTTCGGGGATCGCTTTGCTCTTTCCGTTCCAAACTGCGATGTTCGCGAAAACATTTGTGATATTGAATGCGATCGGCTTCAATTTGCCGACCGAACTTTCGCCATTGCAGGAAATGCAAATTGCCACTCTGTGGCACTCGGGCGTTGCGCTCATACTGATTGGCGTGATTTTTGCGCATATTTATATTGGTACGCTGGGTATGGAAGGCGCTTTCGATGCGATGGGGTCCGGAGAGGTCGATGAGAACTGGGCCAAGGAACATCACAGCGTATGGTTCGAGGAAACTGCAAAAGCAACAAGTTCTGAATCATCTGAGAGCCCGAAACCCACACCTGCAGAATAGAGATACTTGTGTGACCGTCCTAAACAGCCGGTCACACATGCTGCTCTTTCCGTCACCATGATGTTTTGCCCGACAGAGATCTGTTTGGACCGGATTTATCCGATTTTGCGACGGATCCAGACGGGCACTGTTCGGCCATCTATTGTCGCGGGCTATGCGCTGTTTGCATTTGTTGCGCTGGCGTCGGTCGGCGCGACGGATGGGTATGGGCAGGACAAGCCGACGGGCGCCGAAAAATCAGCTGACGCCAAATCGACACCCAATGAAAATCAGGAAGCGCATGCCAATCTTGTCGGACATGGCGGTCCTGTGAAATCAGTCGTTATCGGTCAAGAGTCGAAGAGAGCTCTCACCGGTAGTTTTGATTATTCGATGATCTATTGGGATATCTCGGTAAAACCACCAAAGATTCTCAGCCGTATTGACGATCATAACGGTGCGGTGAATGTGGTGAGGTTTTTGCCTGGCGGCAAGCGTGCAATCTCTGCTGACGATGATGGAAAGGTTTCACTATGGGATCTAAAAACAGGTAAGCGCTTACATTTGTTTGAGGGACATACAGCAAAAATTGTCGACTTGTCGCTCTCGTCGGATGGTGCGTTTGCCGTGACCGCGAGTTGGGATCGTACAGCACGTATCTGGCATCTTAAATCATTGAAGCCCGGTCCAATTCTCAAAGGGCATCACGGACCCGTCAACGCATCGCTCTTTAGCAAGTTCGAAGGACGTTCTGTCGTTTACAGCGCGAGCTATGACGGCACAATCCGGCGTTGGAATTTCCAGACGGGCGCCCTGGAAAATATTGTCTATAGGCATGGCTGGGGCATCAATGTCTTGAAGGCTCTAAAGGACGGCGCACAGCTGGTTTTCGGTTCATTGAATGGTGCGCGCGGGGTCGTTAATCCCGCCAAGGGCACGCTCATCAAGAATTTTCCACGGCTCGAAAATCCTGTGCTTGCCATGGCAACGGATCCGAACGAGCTTTTTGTGGCCTTTGGAAGCGCCGGCGGAAAGGTGCAAGTTTACACCACATCGAATTTCACTCTCGTCGAAGAACTCCAAGATCCTTACGGTCCAATATTTTCGCTTGCGTTTGCGAAATATGGTGTTCAAATTTATTATGGAGGTTTGGACGATTTCGTCATCAGGTGGCAGGTTTCGCCGCGCAAACCGTTCGAGTCCTTATCGAGCCGCTATCCGCGCCGCTTTCAGAGATCTGAAAATCTATCCCTCGGCGAAAGACAATTCGCCCGCAAATGCAGCATTTGTCATACATTGAATAGTGATGGAGCCAATCGCGCCGGGCCAACTCTGTTTGGTGTTTTTGGACGGCGCGCTGGAACATTGCCTGGATATAGTTATTCCAGCGCGCTCAAAAATTCCGATATAGTATGGAGTGAGCAGACAATTAAACAGCTTTTCGAGGAAGGACCGGAGCATTTTACCCCAGGCTCCAAAATGCCTCTTCAGAAGATTGCGAATGCAAAGATCCGCGATGCACTTATCGAGTTTCTAAAAGAGGCGACGATCGCAACGGCGCCTAAAGATTCGGCAAACACCAATCGTGGAAGACGAAATAATGACAAAAAATAAGGGAGAGAAGTGAAATGAAGGCGTTTATAGGCAGTATCGTGCTTCTGGTCGGAATCACGGTGGTTGCATCCATCGCTCTGCAAACCATAGATATGTCGGCCAAGTCCGTTTTCACCTCGCAACTCGGATCGGTGCGGAATTAATTCGAACTCCTTGCATTCGTGCCCGAAACTGGCCCAGGCGTTGACGGTTGCCTTTATCTTTGCCGCGGTTCTCAGTTTAGAGTTTGCTTGGCTGGCGCCGCCCGTTACCGCTCAGACGGTCACCAGCGCGCTTCCTTCAGTTGTCAGCGTTCTCCCCGAATGGGCGCCAGATCGTCGGCGGGTTGAAGAGCCGGAAGGAAGTGGCGTTGTCGTTGCCGACGGTCACTTCATCGTCACTTCGGCTCATATCGTCGCCAAGGCGCTTTCCGTTCGCATTCGAACTTTTGACGGCATACTCTTAACTGCCAAGCTCGTAGGCGTAGATCTGGTCACGGATATTGCTCTTTTGAAAATTGATGACGCGCTTACCCCTGTGACAATTGTGCTGGAAGATCCCGAAGTTGGAGAACCGGTTTGTGCCGTGGGCAACGCCTTTGGACTTGGCCTTTCCGTGACGTGTGGTGTCGTCTCAGCGGTCAATAAGGCGGGTCTCAAATTCAATCACATCGAAGACTTCGTGCAAACAGATGCTGCTGTAAATCCGGGCGCATCGGGAGGCGCGCTGGTCTCGCCAGAAGGCAAGATGGTCGGGCTCTTATCGGCAATTTATACAAAACAAACCGATGCGAATATCGGAGTAAATTTTGCCGTGTCATCGGTCCTTGTTTCCCGTGTCATCGCCATGCTACGAGACAATGGCCGTGCAAAATGGGTGCGCTCTGGCCTGAGGCTCGGATCCGCGCCAAATAAGGGAGGCATTGGGCAACTCGCAGCGCGTGTCATCAAAGTCGTAGAAAATTCATCAGCGGCACAAGCGGGTTTTATGCGCGACGATCTCATTTTGCGAGCGGGAGGGCGGCGAATCCGCAAGCCCGCGGACTTTACCAGCATATTGGCACGTCATATGTCTGGCTCGACGATGGAGGTGATGATCGTACGGAACGGTCTAAGTGAGAAGTTGACCCTAAAATTGAACTAGACGCATTTGCATGAAATTTAATTTTCAGGGATGCCAATAGGTCAGAAAGGCAATCATATGGACGAAGATCGATATAACATGTCGCTCAGGAAATTCCTGAAACAAGTGGGCGTCACGTCTCAGCAGCAAATTGAAAAAATTGTTCGCGAAAAAGGGCTGAGGGGATCGGGCGAGCTGCGTGTCAAAGTCGTGCTGACGGCAGATGGCACGGACCTCAATCATGTGATTGAGGGTAGCATCGATTTGAGTTGAGAAGATGAGCCAACCGGATCCGACATTTCCACCCCTTTTGACCGGGCACGACGTAAGTGGCGGGATATCGCCATTCAAGACTGCGTGTGATCGCGCCCGCGAAGGAAAACTCGGCGCGGGAGATGTGGTGTGGAGTCGCAACACGTCATATGTGGATCTCGCGATAATTCTTGAGCCCGAAGTTCCTCTTGCAACAGCGCTGCAGATGATTCCGCTCGCCATGGTGGCCTGCGGCGATTGCCTTGGTGCGGTAACCCCGGCGCAAGTCGGCGTTACATTTCATTGGCCCATGTCGATCCGCGTCAACGGCGGGCGGCTCGGTGGGTTTCGCGCCGCTGTCGGGAACAACGGTATAAAGCCGGATGACATACCGGATTGGCTCGTAATAGCACTCTCACTGAGGCTTCGCCACGATGTACGAGAACCCGAACCCGGTCACAATCCAGACATCACCGCATTGGAGGAAGAAGGGTGTCCGAAACTCACTCGGAGCGAACTGATTGAATCCTATACCAGGCACTTTATGACGTGGTTGAATAACTGGCAGGACGATGGTTTCCGGCCTGTCCACGCCGCTTGGCTGTTCCGCACCGATGAGCTCAATGAGGAGATTTCAGTCTCGATCGGAGATGAGACATTTAGAGGGATATTTGTCGGTCTCGATGAAACCGGCAATCTTCTGCTCAAATCCGACGACGGGCAAACCAAGTCGCTGTTTTTAATTGAGACATTGGACTCTATGGACCGATTTCAGAAGACTTGATGAAATTTCTTCGAACGATACGATTTGACGAGTCCGACGATCACGTATTCGAAAGGGCGGCGTCTCCCGACGAGTGGGCTGTTTCGGGAGCTTTTGCTTTTGCCGATCTTGCTCCGGAGGCGGTGACCGGAAAGCTTAAGCAAGCATTTTCTAATGGTTTTCTTGGTCTTGAATCTTTCGGCCGGTCAACATTTTCGGTCGCCTCCGAACTAGATGAGGACGTACTCGAACAGATTCATGCCACGTTGACGCAGCATTTTGTTGAGCATTACGGGGCTCCTGACATTAAGGCCGCCAGGCCCGCGGCGCTGGAGGAGACACGGTTTATAATGGATCTTTGTTCCGACGCGCTTGTGAATACGGTCTTTACCGTGAGCCGGCGATTTGATGAGAATGCGGAGGTTCGCGAAGAGTTTAGGACGATTCAAGCACCCGGAGAGAAGCCGCTTCATACACGCATATGGTCGGTAGTGGAGGACGATGGCTGAGTTCTGGAAGTCGGCGGGATTGCATCTCGTAAATGTGAATGAGAACGGCTGGCTCGACGTCACCCCGGACTATCTGCGCGCCTACTATACGCGCCCTGAAGTCCATCCAATGGATGAATCCTGCGACGAGGAGCACCGCCTTTTCGAAGATCTCATGGAAGACCCGTTTTGCAAGATCGATGCTGCGCGCTTGGATAAGATCGTCAATAAGGACGCCGCCGACAATTATCGTCTCGTCTTGAATTACCGGGCGCACTTGATGTTGGCAGGAACGATCGAGGGCGCTTATTTGGCGATCATACGCTCAAGCAGAGTCGATTTTCCACCTGTGTTTCTCGACCAGATGGTGCATCTCATCATCGGCAATCTTTTGTCGAATTGCAAAGATCCAATCCAGCTCCGCGCCGGCGAGATTTTCTTTCGCAAGCAGGTTGTGACGACCGATGATGGCCGGGTGATGCTGGCGGATGAGGAAGTTGTAAAGATGCACGCCCAAACCGGGGGTGCGGGGTCTCTCGGACAGCTTCTTGTTGAGTCCGGTACGCCGATGAAGAAGATCGAGCTGGATGTGCTGAACGAGGACAACAAGGAGATTTATTGGCAGAGGTCTGACCGTTTCGACACTGTCGTTGATTTCCGGTTTACGCAGCCGGCGCTCGATGCTTTCGCCCGGGTCGTTGAGAGTTGGATCAAGCACTTTCTCGGAGTAAAGGCGCGAATTGCGCCGCGTCAGTCCTTCAACCATGAGCCCCAAGGCTGGTGGCATATCGGTCTCGACCGGGAGTCCACTTTAATCCTGAACAGAATATTTGAGACGGAACAGACCTCTTTCGAGGAGATGAATCAGCTCATCGCCTTGTTGGGCGTTGAGATTGAAGATCAAGATGCCGTTTTGCCGGAGATGCGGGGCGTGCCCATCTATCTGGGCGTGGCGATGTCTGCGGACAAACAGCTTAAGTTGAAGCCGCAAAATATTTTGATGAACCTTCCGCTTTCCGCGGTTGATTGACCGGAAACTGATTTGCCGTTCCAGAAGAACTCATATCAAAGGAAATTATGATTGACCCATAATTTCTTTTGGCAAGCGCGACTGCGTGGCCCGCACCTTATGGTGCGTAAGCCTGCGTGGCGCTTGAACACCCATCGGTCATTCCCAATGACCGATGGTATCAGTTGAGAAAATCCTCCGGTTTCTTCCCCGTTTTTCTGGCCATATCCTCGGCGGCCAAATAATCGTCGGTTGTGCGCACCCTGGGACGCTCACCTGACTTGAACGGATCGTCAGACATTTCCGACATGGCCTCGACCCGGCAATCGTCGCACATTTGGATGACTTGTATTTGCTCATCCGTCTGAAACATCCAATGCTTGCCTTTGAGTTCCGCGACGACCCGCTCCACCGTGGCCTTGGTGCCGAAGATCTTGCCGCAACGCACGCAATTAAATGGTTCCTCCTCGTTCAGCAATTCTGCTGACAATGCCGACGGCGTGAAATTATAGCGAGGTTCGAGCGAAATCACGCTTTCGGGACAAGTGGTTTTGCATAGGCCGCATTGCACGCAAGCTTGCTCTGTGAACCGGACTTGCGGCAGATCGGGATTGTCGGACAGGGCTCCGACCGGACAAGAGCCGACGCAGGCCAGGCATAGCGTGCATCCTTCGGTATTGATATGGATCCGCCCATAGGGCGTGCCGCTGGGAAGGGCCAAAATCTCTTGCGGATTTGGAGCAGCTTCGTTCAGTTTTCCAAATATCGTGCGCGCAATGTCGCGTTTGCTTCCAATTGCGTCAAAGGCAAGGGGAGAAAGCGGCATGTTGGCTGGACGATCGTAGAGTGTGGTTTCGAGCGCGTCGGGATCGTTTTCTTGTATGACGGTCGCGCGGGCGCTCTCGTAACCAATTCCTTCCATAATCGTATTGATGAGTATGACTTGACTATCGAGAGCCACAAGTTCATCGGCATGTTCCGGGGAAGCAAGAATGAGAATGTCCTGGACACCACTGGCGAAGGCGCCCGCCAAGACCTCGTGACCGATTTGTGTCACCGTGAACACGGATACAGGTAGGACATTGACCGGCAGGCCGCGTCCAAAGCGGGCGACAGCCGAAATGAGGGCGCTGCCATGGCGTTCATCATGAAAAAGAAGAATAGGGTTTGACCCCCCGGCACCCAAATAGGTCGAAATCAAAGTTTGTATGCGCTGGATCAAACCCGTGCGATTCGGATAGGCATAGCTTACGGCGCCGGTCGGGCAGACTGCGTTACAATTGCCGCAGCCGCCGCATATGCCGTGATCGATTTTCACCGTGTCGCCGTCGGGCTCGATGGCGGAAACAGGGCAATTGTCCAGGCAATTTGTGCAACCAACCTTGCCGCTGCGGCCATGCGCGCAGATATCCGCGTCATAAGTGACATAAAGTGGCTTTTCAAATTCTCCGACAAAATCGGAAATTTCAAACATCGCTTTTGCGACAGAAGCCGGATGGTTGGGGTCGATATGAAAATAACCATCGCGGCGGCCCGCTGACGGAAAGAGAGGAGTTTCCCCGGACATATCAAAGATCACATCGCAGGAAGAGATCGCGCCGTCGCGCGGCATGACAAAGGCAAGCTCAGATTTGGACGATGGGACCGCCGGCGCGTAGTCGTCGACCGTGATTTCAAAACGGCCAAGCGTTCCCGTGGCGCGCTTGATACGTCCCCTATAAATCGGGACATTGACTGTTGTTGGCGGAACGACATCCGAGGTATCGGTGAGGATGAGTGAGACGCTCAACCGGCTTGACAGCTGCTCAGCGGCTTCGAGCGCGGCTTGGCCAGCGCCATACACCAAGCACACGCCCTCAGATACAAGTGTCGTCAATCCGGCAGGAGTCACTGGTAGCGCGGCCTCGGCAAGGAGCGCTGCGATCTTCGGTGATAGGGCAGATTTGCTCTCGCACCAGCCTGCACGTTCCCGGATATTTGCGAAAGTTGGAACGGTTTGACTTGCTTCTTCAGCGATCTCACGAAAAAGCGGCGCCTCTTGCGTACAAGCCACCAATAGCGGCGTATCACCGGATACCGCTTTTTCGTAGGACTCAATCTGGTTTCGGCAAAGATTTGTATAGATGATCGGTTCATCGCTAAGCTGAAGAGCCGTCTTGAGCTTAGCGGCGTCGAGCTCCATCGTTCGTTCGCAGTTGCAGACGAGAAGCTTGGCTTTTTTCATATTGGAAACCATGTCCATGCCGCCGTTAATGATCTAGTCTACAAATAAGAAACATATTTATTTCAAGTACTTATCTGTAAGGGGTGTGCGCTCCCTTGGAAAGCGTATTATAGTTGTAACCTATTGAACGACGTAGGCGCTAGATGTCAAATTCTCGGACTGACGCATGCTTTCAAAGGAAACGCCAATGACCATTTCGGCTTCAATTTCCGTAGGCGTGATAATTGCGCGGGAAGAGATCGATCATCCTTGGCAGGATCATGTATGGCGCGTTGTTTCGATCCTCCCAGGCGCGCCGGACATAAGCAAGTGGCAAGAAGTCGCTCAAGGTGATGGGTGGGTTCAGTATCACGCGGCGACTCTGCCGCTTGAACTTTTTCGCAAGGAGACGAGCGCATATTTGTACAATTTAGGCAATCGTGAACCGGTTATTTATGTCGTTATGCGCGAGGCGGAAGAGGATGATGCGCCCAACCCCGTGGAAGTGCATCTTGTCACGGCGTCGCCTTACGAAGCACAGGATTATCTTGATACTGGTGAGGACCTCGTCGATTCGGTTGAAATGCCGGAAGATGTCCTAATGTGGATCAAGGGCTTTGTGGATCAGCATCACGAGGAGGAGGAATTTTACAAGCGGCGTCAGGTAAAGGAGAACCTCAAGGAGCACAAATTCGGCCAGGAGCCGATATTGGAACTCAGAAAACGCATGCAGAACGGGAGTGCTGGCAATGGCTGAACGAGAGGACGATTTTCTCCGGCGCTGGTCCCGGCGCAAAGCAGAATCCCGCGATAATTTGCAGCAAAAAAAGGCCAAAACTGGCGCAGACCGGCGCGACGCGGATTTGGCTGAGGGCGAAGATCCATTTGATTCCAGGTTCGATCTGCTGACAGAACCGGAGGGCGATGCCGGCGATGGCACGGAGATCGCGGGCCGTACCGAGGGAGAAGAGGGCGAAGATGAGCAGGACGAACCGGAAAAAGTGCTCACCGAAGAAGACTTCGCGGATGTCGACTTTGATGCGCTTGACTATGAGTCTGATTATCGGAGGTTCATGGTCAAGGGCGTGCCAGAACTGATCCAGCGCAAGGCGCTTCGAAAACTTTGGCAGTCAAATCCGATCCTCGCATGTGTCGACGGTCTGAACGATTATGATGAAGATTTCACTGATGCGGCACTCGCTGTCGATGCAATAAAAACGGCTTATAAGGTCGGGCGTGGCTATCTCTCAGATGAAGATCTGGAAGAGATGGAGAAGATCGGGAAGCCCGCCAGTGACGAGACCGAACAGGAAGGCGGCGAAGTGACCGGGGAGAAAACTGTGGCGGAGGCGGAGCCAGGCGAAACGCCGGATGGTTCAGGAGACCCGGATGGTTCGGCAGATAAAGACGCTGCGGCCGGAGACGAGGAAATTGCCAGCAATTCTTCCGCCGAAGCAGACGGGCAGCAGGAGCCTGCCAAAGAGGATGATGCCGGCGCGAAAAACACCTGATGCACTCATTGTCTTGAGACGTGTGACTTAAGCGGCAGGGCCAATCGCTTGATCAACATGATAAGGGCGTCAGGACTGAGGGGGAGCCTCCAAGGAGTCATCCGCCAAATGCTGACGGAGCATCTCACGATATTGTTCGACCATATGGGTCACATATTTTTCATGCTCATCGACTTTGAAAATTGTTTTGCCAACATAAGCATTGTAGCGTGCAGCAGCGAAAAGAAACGCCATGTGTAATTCGTTTGCATTTACCGTTCTATTCTCGCGGTTTGCGAGGTCGACGAACTTGTCCGCGGTCTTCAGGAAAGCGGTCGTATCGAGATGCCCTTCCTTCCGCGCCGCGCGCCGTTCTTTGCGGCTCCCTTCCTTGCGGCTTTCTTCGTCCATGAACATCTCCTCTATGCATTTCTCTTCTGGCGCTGATATTACAGCCCCGAGACATTATGCGCTATGCCGTTTGGGACGATTAGCGATCGGATGTCTGTTGGGCCTTGCCCTCGCCCTTACCGGCAGCACCATTGTTGTGAGCGCCAAAGAGGTCTGCAAAGCGCCGGAGGCTGTCTGCGAGGTCCGGCAAAGCGTTTTCCAAATCAGCACGTCTTTTGTCCCCTACGGCAGCGCGGTGCGCATTGCCACGGATCTCCTCGTCACGAACCGGCATCTTGTTGCCGATGCGGCGACGGCAAAAGTCCATCTGCCCGGTGGCGAAGTGATTGAAGGTAGCGTCGTGCCGACGTCTTATCGGGGTGATCTTATTCTTGTTCGAGCACCGTTGCCGGACGGTCCAATTGTGACTTTGAGCCGCGGGGAAGCGGGGCAGAAGCTCTTTTCGGTCGGTTATGATCTATCCAGAAAGACCGTCAATGCCTATGCCCCAGGGGTTCTATTGGTTCCCC
>BFAS01000206.1 GCA_008974985.1 bacterium MnTg02 | reverse complement strand
GCGGCGTCTTGCGCGATTGCGTGTTCCGTTACGAGACCTCTATAGCTATCACAATAGGCAATGCTCGGCGGCACAGTCGCGTTCTTACAGCCTTTTGTCGATTGCCATCGCCAATTTTGTCTTGCAGCGGCAATGTCCGTTTCGATGACGGCAGGGGGCCGGTGGCGCGGATGCCAATTTAGTTTCTCCTGGAGCCGATTTTGCTCGCCGCGGAGCTGCTCAAATTGAAGATTGTTCAATTCGAGAGCGCCCGATGTCCCGGCGCGGTTCAACGCCGAGAATCCAATGGCGCTTGTGAAAGAAAACACCATGCAGATAAACCAAACTGTCGCACCCGCTGCAGCCGGGGCGTATCTCTTGTCGCTGAGCGCCCAAGCGATAAGCAGCGGACAGACCGCCTTTAGAATATCTGCGAGTCCGGCCGCGCCGCCGTATAGAAAAGAGTCGAAATCAGATTGACCGAACGATGCACCAAACTCAAAGTTGATGCCGACACTGATGCAGATGAGCCCCAGCGCCGCAAGTGTGCCGACAATGATAATTGGCCAACGCAAATTCTTTGTCCCCGCTAAATCCACCTCCCGCAAAACATTTTGCGGAATTCGAGATCGTTCCGATTCGTAGCGGCAATATTTTACCATAAGCGGCTTAATGAGTAGGGCGAGATTTGAAGTCCGGCATCGCCATTTTCGTCAGAAAAACTGACTGATATGTGCTCGGTGAAAATGATTATGCCCGCACTAATAAGCCCAAGGGTCAGCTGTAAAAGCCACCTCATTCCAATTCACTCCTCCACTGTCGAACATCACTCGCGCCCTCGCTGCCAATAAGGCCGGTAATATGTTCGAGCGTTTCCGTATCGAGGTCGCTTTCAAACGGCACTTTGATGGCCTTCCAATACAGGTCGTTCATCTCTTCGGTGACTTCGATTATTGGCGCGGAGGCGATAAGCACCTCGCCATAGGCTTTCATTTCCTTATGGAAATCGCTTGCGGTGGTCGCCGCTTTGTCGAGGATTGTTTTCACTTTGTCAGTCATTCGCTGCCCTCTTTGTTCGTGGTGCGTCTTCACAACTGATCCTAAGTCTCCTTTGATTGGCCGCACTGAACCAACGCCAGTTTTTCGGCTCACTTCGATCTAGTCCCTCACAAAATTTTAGAATTGCGGCCCGCTCTTCGAAGGCAACCCAAACGTCGTCTATGCACAGTAAAGACAGTGGCCCACCTAACCATTCCTGACTTTTTGCAAAATCGTCCGCATTTCTCGAAAAACCAGCAGGTGGGGCACTGCGGTTACTGCGAATAGAAGGACGAGATCGGTTTGATTTTTCATAATCGCGCGGGTGAGGCACTGCGTTTACTGCGTTTAGAAATCTATGAGCAGTAAACGCAGTGGTCTGATTAGGCGTTTTTGAGTTTTTTTGCCGGGCACGCTCAAGCCAAATTATTGCCATCACGCCACCTCACCTTTTTTGACAGCGGGATTGATCCAGTATCGGGTGGTCGGTTTGCCGCCTCCCGGCCCTGTGCCGCCAATCTCTCGACAGCACAGCCAGCCACTCCCCTCTAGCCATTCCAGAGCGGCCTCAATCATTTGTTTTGAGGTGAGGTAGCGCCATTGATTCCGAAACACTTGATGGGCCGTGAATCCGTCAGCGATCTTGCCTTTCTTGATCTTGTCCGCCAGGGCTTGCGCCGCCCTCAAGCCGTCATCAATGAGAAGTCCATAGCACCGCCGCGCATGGGCCTCGAGATATTCACACCAAGCGGCGGCACGATCGGCCGCCGTTTCTGATACCTCTGCCGGCGTCTGATTTTGCGTCTTGGGGTCGGCGAGGTCTACAAGATGAAAAATGAGCGCTAGCACCGTGAAAAGGTTTTCATATTTGCCGAGATGCTGCTCAATGAGAATATGATCTTCGGCGCTTATGCGTTCGCCGTACAGTTCCCTGCACCATTCTATGAAGGTCTCTTGCGCCTTCTCATCGAAATGAAAATGCGGGAATTTGTGAAATTCGTCAGCCGGTGTGGCGCCCCAGGCAACAGGGTCAAAATCCGCAAGAGTTTCGAATACGGCATAGGCACGATCACGGGCCTCCTTATTGGGCTCTTGATCGCGCCATTCCCACACCCGCTGATCCGGATAGACAAGCATTTGAAAGCGCGGCAGCATACCGTCATTGGCAAGTGACCTATCCGCTTGCTCTAAATAACGGATCAGCTTGTCGGGCTGGATTCCACCAAAAACTGAAACACACAGATTTGGAATAAAAATCGAGCCGCGGCCGATCCGGTCCGTGTCAAAGTCCGAAACTCCGTTCCATCCTTCAAGAAAAAATGCCCGGTCCCCTTCATGCCCTTCCCGATCCCATGACGACAACAGACCGACAAGCTCATCACGAAGCGCTAGAAGGCCGGCCGGATTATCCCTTAGCAGCTCACCAAGTTTTTCAACGGTGATGTCATTGGACTTATACCGGCGCGGAATCGGTTTTTTGGGCGCTGTCTTGTCGTGCGCTTCAAGCTCTTCGGCCAACTGGGCAACCGTCTTTTCTTTAGGCTCTAACTTGCCCTTAACCTCCTTCTTTGCGGCAAGCTTGATCTCTGCTTCGATTGCCTCTCGCTTGGCATCAAAGACAACTTTTTCTTTTTCGTATTTGGCCTTCGCCTCTTCATGAGCTTCCTTAGCGCTGTTGATCAGCGCGCCAAGCGGCTTCATGGCTGCATTGATGGCAGGGGATTTCTTTCGTGAAGGACCTCCGACAATACCGCCCCACAAATTAGGGACGACAAGCCAATCATCTTTAGACTTAGGTTTGATCGCCACCCGCGCCCCAATGACCGTCCCTAACTCAACGATTGCCGTTGCCGCCACATAGTCAGTTGGGCATGGCATGCGATTGGCAGTGTCTTCGATCCAGGTGCGGAGAGGTTCCGGCAATAGAGTATCAGCATCGAATTCCGGAACAGGGTAAAGCGGTGCACTAATAGGCAGGAGGTCTGCCCACTCAGGCGCCTCCGACTCATCCTCGACATCTTTTTGTGCGCCGCCGTTTTCCTCCCATTTTCCCCGCACACGCTTAATCTCGTCGGCGATGTCGCCGCGCGCGACATACTTTTTAGCGAACGGTGCGCCTTGAGCAATAATCAGCACTTGATCATCGTTCAAACCACATTCGAATAACCCGTTGAGTGTTATGAAGCAGTGCTTCGAGCGATCACCGTCACCGAGTTCGATGTCTGTCTCGATGAGATCGATAATCTCACCCGGCAACCCGGCAAGAATTTTGTCACGATCTTTCGAGCCGCCGCGATATTGTGACTTGCTCGCACCGTTGCTCTTGCTTTTTGGCGGATGCAGATCCGGCATCTTCTCAAGCTCACGGCGTAGATCCTCGGGATCAATAGCCTTGCCTATAACCCCTTCCAGTTTCACCGGCTGTGGTTCTGCGGGCCGGCCACGCTTGATTTTTGCTGCGTTCGGATGATTGAGCGTTCCGGGAATTCTCCAAATGTGGGTAACGTCTTTCGTCCCGTGATCGCCGCCGCACTTCCGATGAAGAAGCTTGGCAAGGTCACTGGCTTCATCCGTCATCAAGGCACGCGTGAAGAAGAAGAAGTGCTGCCGATTGACGACCGGCTGTTGCGAGGTGATAAGCATCAATGTGGGAGGGATAGAGGGCAGGACACACGGCGTGTCAGTGTCAGCATCGTCATCGATGACGAGACCAAAGACAGCCTTGATATCCTCAAACTTGCCGCGCCTACCTCTTTCGAGATCCTTACGCATCAAGTGAAGGCCGACATAGACGTTGGCGAAAGTCGCGCGGCCTCTCACTTCGGCGGCCATGCCATCGACATCACCGATCCGAAACTTCGAGACACGGGGTTTCTTATCCGGCTCAATAAGCGACAGTACCAAGACACCTTCATCTGCGATGCCTAAGTTTTCGCAGTGATTGTGAAGGAAACTGATGTGTTTCTCGCTTTCGTCGGCAGACTTCGAGCGCTCCGGTTTTGCCTCGGGTCCCGGTTCGGCATTTGGAGCGTCTCGCATCCCGGGACCATTTGGCTCGGCGCCAGGCGAAAATTGGGGGGCGTCCGGCTGTGGCGGGGGAGGTGACGGCGCGGGTTGAGCTTGTGTCGATGATTCTGTGGTGTTAAAAGAGCCTTGCATTTTGCCCCCCTCGGGCATTTGGGCTTCGCGGAAAGCCTATAATTCAGATCAAGAGAACGCGTCATTC
>BFAS01000205.1 GCA_008974985.1 bacterium MnTg02 | reverse complement strand
ATGCCCAATGCCCGGCCTTGCCGGCATTCCGCCTCAAACCCCTCTTCGTCGCGGAAATCATTATAAACCCCATCAATAATCACCAAGCCATATGCCCTAGCGGCGGCAACGCAAGCCGAAAGCCAGGGGACCATCGCGAATCTCTTGTCCGTCAGCGTGGCGCCTGTTTCCTTTGCGAGATCGTTGGTGCCCATAACAAAGCAGCTCAAACGGTTGCCAGTTGCAAACGCCGCTGCTGCTATCTCTTGGGCATTGAGCATGGCAAGCGGTGTTTCCATCATGGCCCATAGAGAAATGTTGTTGGATGCCGCATGGTCCGCGAGGGCTTGGCTCGCCCGCTCGACGTCCGAAGCGGTGCTGATTTTCGGTACCAGGATGGCGTTGGGTCCGGCTGCGGCGACGGCTGCGGCATCCCCCGGCCCCCAGCCGGAATCAAAGCCATTGATTCGAACGATGACTTCGCGTGGTCCGTAGCCGCCGGCCTTGACGGCAGTGCAAACCTGCTCTCTTGCCGCCTCCTTGGCGTCAGGTGCGACGGAGTCCTCAAGATCCAATATCAGACAGTCGGCGGCCAAGCTTTTTGCCTTTTCGAGGGCCCGTGCGTTGGCGCCAGGCATATAGAGTACGCTGCGGCGTGGCCGGTAAGCGGTCATCTGGATCCCTTTCTTGCTTCGGGCCGAACTGATTTTTCCTCGAATCGGAGATGGCAAAAGATAAGCTGAGCACCAGGCGTTCCAGCGGGGACACTAGAGCATAATCAGCAAAAATGTATGCGGTTTTCCGCCCGGAAAATGCGTAGAAACGAAGGCCTAGAGCAGATTTGGTGAACTGGAGTTCATCAAATATGTTCTAGCGAAAGCTTATTCCCCAATCCAGCCCTGAGCATAGGTGTAACGGTAGACTTAATGGCTAAAATCCTTTCCATTTCCTCAGAGGTGATACGGGGGCATGTGGGGCATGCCGCGTCGCGGTTCGTGCTGCAACGGCTGGGCCATGATGTTTGGGCGTTTCCCACGATCCTGTTGTCAAACCATCCGGGACATGAAAATTTCTCCGGGGAACCGACCGACCCCGCGCACCTCGAAAAAATGCGCGATAGCCTCGACGGCAATGGCTGGCTCGGCGAGATCGATGCTGTGTTCACAGGATATCTACCAAGCGCAGAACACGCCGAATTCGCCGCCGAGACCGTGCGCTTGGTGAAATCTCGATCACCAAACGCCAAAGTTCTCACGGACCCTGCTTTTGGTGATGATCCAAAGGGTCTCTATATCGACGAAGGCGCGGCCGCAAAAATCGATTCGGACCTTTTGCCGCTCGCGGATTTTGTGACGCCCAACCGGTTCGAGCTTGGATGGTTGGCGCAAGCGCCGGTGACCACCCTCGACGAGGCGCGGCGCGCCGCCAAGGAGGCGGACTTCCCCGTCCTTCTCGCGACATCTATTCCTGGTGACGCGGATGGCGCTCTTTGCAATCTTCTTGTCGAAGAGCAAATTACAATGACAACAACGGTCAAACGGCGCCACGCCGCACCCCATGGGACGGGCGATATGATGGCGGCGCTCTTTTTGGGGCATTTTTTGAACGAAAAGAGTTCCGAGGAGGCGATGGCGCGGGCGACCGGGGCCGTTGAAATTGTTTTGCAAGCGAGCGAAGGCGCGGATGAGTTGGTGCTCGTCCCGACGCAAGAGCTATGGGTCAACGCGGAGCCGTGGCCGGTTGAGCGGATTGGGTAGAGATGGCAGGCCTCCGGGATGACGGTAAGGATGTTGAAGACGCCCTACCGGACAAACCCAATGGACGCCAGCATGCCGGGCTTTGCCTTGCTGACATCGGCGAGAAGTTCGACAAGCTGGTCCGGTTGATCGAGCATGCCGAGGACTTCGGCCTGCTTGCGAACTTGGACAAAATCGCCGGGCGTGAGGTTCTCGAAGCGAATGCCTTCCTCGGGAATTCCGTCCATGTCGAAAAAAACTCGATAGGCGCGCTCAAGGCCCTCCCTATCCAGAAACTCGAAGCGAATATGGAACGTGAAGCGCCGCAATGAAGCCAAATCCAGACGCTCCATCAAATTGGTCGTAAAGCACACCGGCAGCGGATGCGCCTCCATCCATGTGAGCATCTCGTTGACTTGAGATATTTCCCACGACCGGACTGCGTCCCGGCGGTCAAATAGCAAGGAGTCAGCTTCATCGAACACTAATAAGGCGTTGGCGTCGCGTGCTTCCTCAAACGCTTCTGCGATGCGCTTTTCGGATTCGCCCACATAGGCGCCGAGAAGATCCGATGCCCGTTTGTGAATAAGCTCGAGATCCAAAAGTTGCGCCAGATGGCGCGCGAAAGCGGATTTACCAGTGCCGGGTGGTCCCGACAGGCAGAGCGAAAAGGCCAATTTCCCACCACGCACGAGGCTGTCGCTCAAGGTGACCAAATCCTGACTCGCGCGGCTCAGCTTTGGATCGAAATCCGGAATTTTATTATGTTGCTGCGCCCGGATACCGGAGACGGCTTTAACGATCCCGAGCGCGGCGCGCTCCACAGCCTCCGATCCGCCGCCGGAATAGCGGGCCGCGCGCAGGGCGTTTTCAAGCACGGCCGGTGTTGCATCGAGTTTGCGGGCGAGGGACTCGACCTCGATATCGGACAAAGGAACGCCATGGCGTTCAGAGAGCCGGGCGAGGATGCGCTCGCGCTGCTTGGCAGGAGGCTTTTTGAGCTCAATGGCAAGGGTCATGCGCCGAAGAAGTGCCGGATCGATCTCGCCGATATTATTCGAGGTCCAAAGAACGGGTACCGGGTTCGTTTCAAGAAGCCGATTGAGATAAAGCTTAGAGCCGCCCCGGCGAATGAGCTGCCACGCCACGTCCTCCAGTTCATCGAACAAGAGGGCTGTTTTCTCCGAGCCACCGAGCAAGCGCAACAAAAAAACAAGGTCCGACAAACGGGATGACCGGTCGGTCTCGCCATCGACAGCGGCTTGTTCCCCGGCGCTATAAATCGAGAGACCGGCGGCTTCCGCTGCCACCTTCGTCAATTCGGTCTTGCCGGAGCCCGGGGGGCCGTACAACAAGATATTGACGCCGACAGCACCCTCTTTCACGGCGCCTGCGAGAACTTTGGTGATGAGATCCCGGTCGGTGGCGACATGGGTATAGTCGGAAGGCTCGATTTTGGCAGGCACCGGGTCGCCCATCATGGCGTGACGCAAATCGGCGAACGTCTCGTGCGGCTGGTCGAGGCATAAATCGAGACGCGTCGGGATGGCATAGCGGCCCCCGATCCCAGCGATTTCGTCGCCGCCGTCCCGGAGTTGCAGGGTGCCGGACGCCATAAGTGCGCCAATCGGCGAAATAAGCTGATCGACGCTGCGCGCCGGCTCGCCGACAAGAAGTGCGATGACCCGGCCCATCGGCCCAGTGGCCTCGGAGATATTGTTGCACAGATATTGCACCTGCTCATAGCGCGTGTAGCAGGCGACCAGGCCGAGAATCTTCCAGGCCGCGGGAGGCAGTCCAAGGGACTCCGCCAAGATTTCAAGGTTTGTCGCAAGAGGTTCCGGCCGTGGCGTTTCCTCGGCGGCGCGGCGAAGATCGCTGATAATTTGATCGCGGCCTGCCGTATAGGCTCTTTCGAAATCGGAAACGCTGAATCCGCCCGAATAAATATTTCCGATCGATTTCGCCAGCGCCTTTGGCAGGGGCAGCCCAAGCAGGTCAGCCCGGTCGTTCAACCAATAGAGAACATAGCGATTGGCACGCAGGGGCATATCGCCCCGTTCAAGCACGCGGGCGAGATAACGGGCAACCAGGCCTCTTTCTATGTCGAGGGTTGGCATCAACGCCTACTCCACATGTCACACTCTTATACCGACCGGCACGGGATGCGGTCTGCTCGGGCAAGGCGCCGTTGCCGTGATGGCGCCCGGCCGAAGCCCCCTTGTCTAGCCCTGAAAAACTCTGAAGGGAAGTATGAAGCGCGCTGCCAACATGAGAGTCGTGAAATCAGCCGCGAATTTTTTGAAAATGCTTCGATAGGACCTATTTGATATTGCCGAAAAACGTCTGCCAAACCTGAAAGACACCAGCCAAGCGTTTGCATCCGTGGCCTGACTAGGCGGCCTTGTTCAAGAGATTGCGATTGACCAATGTCTCGGCGATTTGCACCGAATTGAGGGCGGCGCCTTTGCGTAGATTGTCGCAGACGATCCAAATATTGAGGCCGTTTTCGACCGTAATATCCTCGCGAATGCGGGACACAAAGGTCGCATAGTCGCCGACACAATCAATCGGCGTGATATAGCCTCCATCCTCATGCTTGTCGATAACGAGGACGCCGGGCGCTTCGCGCAGCACATTGCGCGCTTCATCAACGCTAATGGGCTTCTTGAAAGAGAGATTGACCGCTTCGGCGTGACCGACAAAAACGGGAACGCGCACGCAGGTCGCCGTCAGCTTGATCTTGGTATCCAAGATTTTCTTGGTTTCGGCGACCATTTTCCATTCCTCTTTTGTCGAACCGTCTTCCATGAAGACGTCGATATGAGGAATGACATTGAAAGCGATCTGCTTGGTGAATGTTTCCGGTTCCGGCGGCTGGGTGACAAAAATGCCTTTGGTTTGGTTCCAAAGCTCATCCATTGCCTCCTTGCCGGCGCCCGACACCGATTGATAGGTCGCAACGACAACCCGCTCGATGGTGGCCGCGTCATGCAATGGCTTCAAGGCAACGACGAGCTGCGCCGTCGAGCAGTTCGGATTGGCGATGATATTCTTTTTAGAAAAGTCTTTGATCGCGTCGGCGTTGACCTCCGGTACGATCAATGGCACCTCGCTGTCAAAGCGCCAGGCGGAGGAATTATCGATTACCACGCATCCGGTCTTGGCAATTTTAGGCGACCAGTCTTTAGAGACATCGCCGCCCGCCGACATCAACGCAAAGTCGCACTTCGAAAAATCGAAGGTTTCCAAATCCTGGCATTTGAGCGTGCGGTCACCATAAGAAACCTCCCTGCCGATAGATCGGCGCGAGGCAATCGCAAATACCTCGTCGACGGGAAATTCCCGCTCCTCGAGGATCGTCAGCATTTCCTGCCCCACAGTGCCGGTGGCGCCGACGACAGCAACCTTGTAGCCCATCTTGTTCTCCGCGAATATTCGGCTCTAGCCCGTTTTAGCCGCATGTTTCACGACTGACATAGAGGAAATTGGTCAAGTTTCAACAAATGATTGATTGGGCTCACGATAAGCACGCGTTATTGCGCGGCCGGTTGCCGAATAGCGTGAGTCTCGCGGACCACCCGTTTGTCTCGTGGCCACAAAAATTTGAAAACATGTTCAACGGCGGACTTCTATGCTTATCGCCACATAAAAGCAGGCCATAATTTTGCGCAACATTTCAGCCCTATGTCCGTTTGGAGAGTGCAGGTGCCAGACCGCAAGGAAAAACTGACCTCAGTGACCGTGGGTCTCCATTGGCTTATTGCGATTACGATCATCTGTATGGTGGCCTTTGGCCTGTATATCGCAGATTTGCCGCGCGGGGACTGGAAAAGTGAGTTAATCGGAATTGATAAGCTCATCGGATTTACGGTCATACTCGTGGCGCTGCCCCGCATTCTTTGGCGCTGGGGCAATGGCTGGCCAGTTCATGTCGGAGACTACGTCTCGTGGGAAAAGACGCTTGCTAAATTCACATACTGGTTTCTGATCATCGCGACCATCGCCATGCCGGTCTCGGGTATGATGTTTTCTCTTGGTCTCGGCTATCCCGTTCCCGTTCTTGGTCTTTTCGAAATCGGCCCGCTGCCACAGAAAATCCCGATCCTCGCGGATATCGGCGGCTTTATTCACGAATATACCGGTAAATCCCTGATCGCCGTCATTAGCCTGCATATCGCAGGGGCGCTAAAACATCATCTTATCGATAAGGATGGGACCCTCAGGCGCATGCTGGGCGCGCGGGTTGGGTAAACCTGCTTATGCTGACGCCAAGGATCTAAGCCAGCACTTTTTCATGAACGGTTTCGATGCCCTGGCCACAGGGCTCGCCGGAATGGATGCTTTTTTCGGCAACGTCGTTGCTGATGAGTTTGGTCAAGAGCCAATGATCCAGCGCGACGCCGGCAAGGCATCCCGCCGCAGTCGCTATTCGCTCATGGGCGTTTTGTGAAACGCGAAAATATGCTGGTGCTAACCCGCGACAGCGTCCATTTCGCTCAAGATCGCGTCGCCCATGGCCGTCGTCGAGACCTCTTGGCAGCCCTCCTGCATGATATCGCCGGTTCTGAGACCCTGATCGAGGACTTTGGCAATGGCTTTCTCAATAATGTCCGCTTCACCGCCCAAATCGAAGGAATAGCGCAGCGCCATGGCAAAGCTCGTGATCATGGCGATCGGGTTGGCTTTGCTTTGGCCGGCAATATCCGGCGCCGTGCCGTGAACCGGCTCATACATTGCACGACGCTTGCCATTGTCATCTTCCGCACCCAGCGAGGCCGACGGCAACATGCCGAGCGAGCCGGTCAGCATGGATGCTTCGTCCGAGAGAATGTCACCGAACAGATTGTCCGTAACGATAACGTCGAACTGTTTTGGCCAGCGCACAAGCTGCATGGCGCAATTGTCGGCAAGAATATGATGGAGCTCGACATCCGAATATTCAGCGCTGTGCACGGCGGTGACCACTTCATTCCAAAGCACGCCGGAGATCATGACATTGCGCTTGTCGGCCGAATGTACCTTGTTGGAACGCTTACGGGCCAGATCGAAGGCGATGCGCGTAATCCGTTCAATCTCATGGGTCGTGTAGATCTGGGTATCGACGGCACGCTTTTCACCATTTTGCAGGGTGACCATTTCCTTGGGTTCGCCGAAATAGGTGCCGCCCGTCAGCTCGCGGACGATCATGATATCCAGCCCTTCGACGACCTCGCGTTTCAGAGACGAGCCATCGGCAAGTGCTGGATAGCAGATGGCGGGACGCAAATTTGCGAAAAGCTCCAGGTCCTTGCGCAGCCGCAATAGGCCGGATTCTGGGCGCGCCTCGTAGGGTACTCCGTCCCATTTCGGACCGCCCACGGCGCCGAGTATGACCGCATCCGCCTTCAAGGCTTTGTCGACCGTCGCGTCCGCTACGGCGACGCCGTGAACGTCATAAGCGGCTCCCCCAACGAGGTCTTCTTCCAGGTTGAATGTGACGGTGCCTCTAGCGTTCAGCCAAGTCACAATGCGCTTCACCTCGGCCATGACTTCAGTGCCGATTCCATCACCAGGTAGCAAGAGAAGATCGAAAGTCGCCATGGAACAAAGTCCTTAATTTGGAAGGTCTAGGGAGATTGTCGAAATGGGCGCATGCGCCTTCACGAGGTCTCTGACTATTAGCAAAAGTGGAGAACGGCGTCCAAGGTGGTGGCAGAGTGGAATAACCTAGCCGGTGCTCATCGCCCGGGATCGCCGCCGGAGCGTCCAAAAATATAGCCTGCAACACCACCAAGCAGCGTCGCGAGAATTTCCTTCGAAAGCGCTTGCGTGACCGCCAGAACGAGGATTGTCGGGACCAACAGTACGAGTCCGAAGGCTTGCAGCGTCGATGGCCCCCATCCTGTTGAGCGGCGATTAACCAGCCATCCACCCGCCAAAAACATTACAAACGCTAACAAAACAGCGCCAAGTTTAACTGTCTCCACGACACCGCCCTTTCCAGATGAGTGCTTGTAAAAAAGGGTTCTAGAGTGCTTCCGGAAAAGTGGGAACCGGTTTTCCGATAAGAAGCACGGCAAAACAAACAGTTAGGGTCTGTTTTTGATTCAATCAAAAACGAAAAGACCCTAAGCCCAGGGCCGCGCGCTTTGCATGCGTTCCTCGAAGGACGCAATAGCGTCTTTCTTCTCAAACGTAAGCCCGATATCGTCCAGTCCCTCGAGTAGGCATTTCTTGTGGAAGGGATCAATATCGAAGTGAATGACACCGCCGTCAGGACCGCGAATTTCCTGGGCCGCAAGATCGATCGAGATCACGGCATTGGCGCCGCGTTCGGCATCGTCCATCAGCTTATCGACATCTTCTTGCGGCAGGGCGATGGGCAAAATGCCATTCTTAAGACAATTATTGTAAAAAATATCGGCGAACGACGGAGCGATGACGCAGCGAATGCCGAAATCGAGAAGTGCCCAGGGGGCATGCTCGCGGCTTGACCCGCAACCGAAATTCTTGCCCGCCACGATGATTTTCGCATCGCGGTAAGCGGTCTTGTTTAAGATAAAATCCGGATTTTCGTCGCCATTGTCATCAAAGCGCATCTCTTCGAAGAGATGTTTGCCAAGGCCGGTTCGTTTGATCGTTTTCAGATGTTGCTTCGGGATAAGCATGTCCGTGTCGACATTGATCATCGGCAGAGGCGCTGCGACACCTGCTAACTCCGTGAACTTATCCATAACCAGTCCTTTAATGCCCCGACGCGCGATCCCTCGGACCAAGTAGGCTGCGGCCAGCAATCGTGTCCGATGATTGTTATCTTAACTGTCATGAGGCTTTCGCGGCTCTGGGTCAAGTCTGCGAGCATACTGGGCTTAGCGGTTCGCCCGCCGCCGGCTTCTGGCGTTCTTATAGCATTGCCGCATGAGCTGGCAGCGTTCCGTGCCTGTCGCATGCATCGTGTCGCCGGTGAGCGGACTCATGAATTTGCAAATTTGCTTCAATCCCGCCGGCGACAGCCAGCCTTGACGGCGTCCACGTTTCACGGCGAAACAATCGGCCGCCTCCTCGTCTTGCCCGCGAAATTGATGGCCGCATTCATGGGCAAACACATAAAACTGCACGGCACGCGGCAACCGTTTTATTTTTCGCATATTGAGAATTAGGAAGCCGGGGTAGGCGCCGCCAAAGTCGATAAAGTTTGGATCAAGCACGGTTGGCCGGCGGCCGCAAATCATTCGGCGCCCGGCAAGCACGAGCTTTCCCGACGCGACGATTTTTGCGCGGGCCCCGGCGCTTGAGACATATTGCTTTGCGGTCGGGCCGGCATGCGCGGATGCTGACGCTGCGAGTAAAAACAGTGCGGCGGATACTAGCGCCGAGACGCCATGTGCAACCTGCCTGAAGCCCATGCTTATTCTCCCCCCGTGAGCAGTCTGAAACGTGCAACGACCAATTAGCAAGGAGCTTAGCAAAGTGCGTCGATGGAAATCGAGGCTCTTTTGCAGTTTTCATTAAAACGGCTTCAATAATACGGCACGGACTGTGGTGTCGGCAATTCAGTCCAAAACCACAATGACCGAGCGAACGCCGATGACGGTACGCAGCGCCCTTTCAAGGAGATCCGCTTCGCGTGGCGTAACGCCTGCAATCCGCAAATCCACACTGAGCGCCCGGTCGGCATGGGCCTCGCGATCGGCGTGAACCCGGTCTGGGATAAGTCCCAATTTCGCAAATGGCTCCACAAGGCGTGGCAACAGGCCGGGATCGCTCTCGGCTGAGACAAAATACATGGCTTTGACGGTTGAAGAATTCTGCTGCGGGCCCGGTGCGTCAACGCGGGCCATTGCTTGGGCAAACATGATGGATAAGTCCTTTGCGCGAAGTCTGATTTACGGACAAGCGTACTCCCGGCGCCCTCAGGCGGCCGGGTCCGTAATTTGACGAATAATCAAAGCGCAAAGGTTCAAGGTCATAACCGGACCATAGCTCCGGGCGGGTGTGATGATCAAGCAATTATAACGGGTATGGGGTGAAAGATCCGTAAACGCAGTGCCATTACCCGACCGGCTTGCGGATCTTCGCTGCCGCAAAATGGTGTCGTCTAGCCTTTTGTTTTGCCGCTAAGCGCCAGGCCTGTCGCGAAATAGGCGCAGCCAAGGACAAGCGTGGCGGCCGAAATAACCAAAAGCTTACTATATTTATGGCTAAGCCCGGTGAGCGGTTCCATGATGGACAGATAGCCCGCCGTTTCACAGAAATAGAGCCCGGCGCCGGCCATGGCTGTTGCGAAGGCCGCCACATAAGCCCATACCGGTACATCGTCGCGGCCGAGCCAGAGCGAGAAAAATACAACAGGCGCCAGGAACATCGAGGCCGTGCCGCTAACAGCGACAGCGCTAAAGAGATCCTTTGAGCCGAAATAAAGCATGATAAGGCCGCCGAGAAGAAAAAGCGCCATGGCAACCCGTCCATTCGTGACATTTGCTGCTCCGGCTTTCATGTCGACGATGGCAAGTTTCGCGGCACTCGAAAAAGTCGAATCGAGGGTCGACATTGACGAAACGACGAGCGCCACATTGAACAGCAGCATGGTATCAGTGCTGAGGAGCCGCGGCAGTGTCGTTGTCAGCGTTTCGCCATCAAGCCTGTGTAGCCCGGCATAAACGCCGAGCGCGCCGAAGATAAGAATGCACAGTGCGCTCAGCCAGGCCGCGTGATAAAAACTGCGCATCGTCGTGTCTTTGTCGGCGATAAAACCCCGGTCCATCATCACCGGATCATGCATCGGATAGCTCCAGACTTGGAGCAGCGCCACGGCAAGTAGCACCCAGCCAGGATTATCGATGTCGCTGCTGGAGCCGATAATCTCCGTGATTTGGAAATCGGCGTTCATGCACGCCACGACCATCATCGCGCTGAGGACGATCAGGAACAGTCCCATCTGAAACACATCGGTGCGGATCGAGGCATGAAGGCCGCCGAGCATCGAATAGCCGAGCGTTACGATGCCAACCAGTAGGATCGCGAGCGTGTAGTTCATCGTGCCCGCCACACCGAAGATTATGCCGATAACCAGGAGATTGGCGAAGATCTCGCTGAGCAGCCTGACGCCGATGACGAAATTATAACAAGTCGGTCCGGCCCAACCAAAACGGTCGGCCAAGAAAGCTTGCACGCTTGGAAAACCGTGGCGGAAGCGGAGGCTGGCGATAATCGCGCCGCCCGTCAGAAAGGACAGATAATAGGTGGTGTAAGCCAACGCCCCGCCAATCCCGTAATAATAACCAAGGATCGCGGCATTCATAATCGAACGGGCGAAGATCCAAGTTGTCACTTGCGATAGAGTCAACGACAGAACGCCCGGCACGGTGCCTGTCGGCGAGCGGCCCCTGAAAAACGACCCGACCGTACTGACACGCGGAGCAAGTGCGAGACTGCCGAGGGCAATGGCGCCGGTAATGACGGCCAGGGTTGTGAGCATAAAGGGCTCTCCACTCAAGTGCGGGTGTTGACTTCGCAATGTCTATAGAGATCTTAGCGCCGGTCTTCTACAGACATAACGGCAATTTGAGCAGTTGTGTGGTTCGGATGTGCGGATCGTGATCAACGCCATCGAGCCAGCCAAACTGCAATCTGATGCAATTGCGGGCTCATCGCCGCGATACTCAGCATAGTATGGCAAGGGAACGCTCTGCGCGGAACGTTCAAATGACGTTATGTTGATTTCCGGCCAATGAGGATCGCTTCCGTGAAGGTGAAGGCAATATCGCCGTCGCGCGGTTCGGGTTTCAAAAACGCCAATAAGGCGGGGGACGCGTTTTCGAGACGGTTGCGGAGTTCCGCCTTTACGTCCTCGTTTGGACCAAATCGATTGACCCAGTTTTCGAAAGCCATCTCCTTTGCCAGAAGCTCCCAATGAAGGACGTCTAACGCCGCATCGCTAAATAGCTGCTGCCACTCGGATACTGTCAAGGCTCGGGCGTGGCTCGGATCGCGAAGTTTCTCAAACGCGTTATATTCTTTTGCCGCCGCCTCGAGGTCTGCCTCGGAAAAATCCGGGAAAATGTGCGCATCGGGTGCGGCATTGTCGTCGAGTGCGAAAAGACCGCCGGGCTTTAGGACACGTGCGGCTTCGGCGACGAAGCGGCCGGGGTCCGGGAAATGATGAGGCGCGATGCGGCTGGTCACCAGATCGAAGGTTTCATCGGCGAAGGGCAGAGCCTCCGCATCGGCCTCCTGAACCGTAACGTTCGCGAATCCCCGCTCTTTTGCGAGACGGGCCGCGACCTCTAGCATTTCCGTTGTTAGATCGCTGGCCACAACCGCCGCCACATGAGGCGCGAATGCAAGTGCCGTATGTCCGGCCCCGGTCGCGACGTCCAAAACGCGCCAGTCCGGCTCGGGCTTCGTCAATTCAATGAGCCGTTTGAGACTGGCACCTTTGGCGTGCACCGCACTGGTGGCATAGGCTTCCGCCCTTTTGCCGAATTGTGATTGGATGAGGGATTTGCTCATGGCGGCTCTATCTCTTTGTTTTTAAGCATTTTCCGGGCGGAAAACCGCCCAAACCCCTACCTTCGCGGGGACATGCTTTTTCCTGAAAATGCTCTAGCACGGTTTCGGCGGCGGCGGATAGCGTCCGGCAATGTTACGCCGACGCGGCTTGCTTATGGTGGCCCCTGCCGTCACTATGCGGCCTCCAAATAACGCCTGAATTGCTTTGGGGAGGATTTCAATGGCGACCAGCGACACATGCTGCACAATCGTACCTTACTTCAAGGTTCACGACGGCAAGCTCGCAGAATTTAAGGCCGGATGCGAAAAATTCATCGAGAAGACATCTTCCGAATCCAAATGCCTCTATTACGGCTTCAGCTTCAATGGCGATGAGGCCCATTGCCGCGAAGGTTATACAGACGCGGAAGGCTTGCTCGCGCATTTGGAAAATATCGGGGCGCTTCTTGAAGAGGCTTTGACAATCGCGGACATCACGCGTCTCGAAGTTCACGGCCCCGAACAAGAGCTCGCCAAGCTCCGCGAACCCCTAGCATCGCTCTCCCCAACCTTCTACGTTTTGGAATATGGCTTTCGGCGCTGACCGCGCCGTTCGACCGGTAAACCTCTACTGGGCGGACCTCATTCGCCGGCTAGAATTCTGTTGATGGCATTGGACCAACAGAATCATTGAGGTCTCTATGGCAAAGAAAAAGAATAAGACGGAAGAGACCGACGCCAGCGTAGAGGCGTTTCTAGATGGCGTGAGCCCTGATCAGAAACGGCGTGACAGCGTCATCCTAAACGAGACCATGAAACGGATAACCGGCTGTGAAGCGAAAATGTGGGGACCCACCATGGTCGGATTTGGCAGCTATCACTACAAATATGATAGTGGCCGTGAAGGCGACTATTTCCGCACAGGTTTCTCACCTCGAAAGCAGAATCTGGCAGTCTACATCATGCCTGGTTTCGATAAATTCAAACCTCTGCTGGCAAAGCTTGGAAAATATAAGACCGGAAAATCCTGCCTTTACATCAATAAGTTGGATGATGTCGACTTTGCGACACTTGAGGAACTGATTACCTCCGCATTCCAACTTATGGCCCGGAAATATGGACCGTAAGACCCACGCCGGAACGCTTGCCAGGCGATCGCAAATCGTTTCCGGACTTAAACTCCCTAGGTTTACCTAAAACTCCCGCACATCCACGAAATGCCCGGCAATAGCGGTCGCGGCGGCCATGGCGGGAGAGACCAGATGGGTGCGGCCTTGACGCCCCTGGCGGCCTTCAAAATTGCGGTTCGAAGTGGACGCGCAGCGCTCCTGAGGCAACAGCTTATCGGCGTTCATCGCTAGGCACATGGAGCAGCCCGGCTCGCGCCAGTCAAAACCGGCCGCCTTAAAGATCTGATCAAGACCCTCCTGTTCCGCTTGTTCCTTCACAAGACCGGAGCCGGGTACGATCATGGCGTCGACATTTTCGTTGACGTGCTTACCGCGCGCGATTTCGGCGGCGGCCCGGAGGTCTTCGATGCGCCCATTGGTGCAGGAGCCGATAAAGACACGATCGACTCTAATATCCGTCATTTTGGTGCCGGGCGTTAGGCCCATATAGGCGAGGGAGCGGCGCATTGAGTCCCGTTTGCCTTCATCTTCGACAGCGTCGGGATCAGGAACGGCGCCTGTAATCGCGACCACATCCTCCGGGCTCGTGCCCCAGGTGACGATCGGGGGTAGATTTGCGGCATCCAGCCGGATCTCCTTATCGAACGCCGCGTCATCGTCCGATTTGAGCGTTTCCCAATAGCCCATGGCCAGTTCCCAAGCCCCGCCCTTGGGTGCGCGCGGGCGGCCTTTCAAGTAATTGTAGGTGGCCTCATCGGGAGCCACCAATCCGGCCCGCGCACCGCCTTCAATCGTCATATTGCAGACCGTCATGCGCCCTTCCATGGAAAGCGCGCGAATGGCTTCGCCCGCATATTCGATGACGTGGCCCGTGCCGCCGGCGGTGCCCATTTCACCGATAATCGAAAGGATAATATCCTTGGCCGTCACCCCGTGCGGCAGAGTGCCGTCTACGATGACGCGCATATTCTTAGACTTCTTTTGAATGAGGGTCTGCGTCGCCAGCACATGTTCGACCTCGGACGTGCCAATGCCGTGCGCCAGCGCGCCGAACGCGCCATGCGTTGCGGTATGGCTGTCACCGCAAACGATTGTCGTGCCGGGCAATGTAAAACCTTGCTCCGGCCCAATTATATGGACGATGCCCTGGCGAATATCGACTTCGTCGAAATAGTCGACGCCGAATTCAGCGCAATTTTTCGCCAGGGTATCGACTTGCAGCTTTGATTCCGGATCGTCGATACCGTGCTGCCTGTCGGTTGTCGGCACATTGTGATCGACGACGGCGAGGGTCTTCTCCGGTGCATGGACCTTGCGGCCCGCAATGCGCAGGCCCTCGAAGGCTTGCGGACTGGTCACTTCATGAACGAGATGGCGGTCGATATAGATGAGGCAAGTGCCATCATCTTGTGTGTCAACCAGATGATCGTCCCAAATTTTGTCGTACAAACTTTTTGGCGCGGGCATGGCGCAACGTCTTTCTCAGCTGTCTTGACTGGTTATCAGCCTATAAATAGGCGCTGACACCGAGTTCAGTCAAGAATACCATTTTACCTTGGGACGTTTTGATTAGCTCTATGGCGCTGGGCAACATGGGCACGATAGAACGCCCCCTATCATCATCCGAATGCCGAACGATCGATCCACATCGGCGGCGGCCGGCACGTCGCAAATTTCGCAGGCGATTGGCGTGCATCTTAAGGCTAGCGAAACAATTCTCGATCCAATAATATCCGCGAGTGATTTTTGGAGCCTTATAAGGGCCAGCTGGGGCACACGAATGACTATCAATTGCAATTTTCTCAGAACATTGTCGAACGCATGCGGTGTTGCGGCTTTGGTTGCCGGGCTGTGCATTGCGACAATGTCTGAGGCTGGCGGACTGGGTGACGGACCTGTTTTCTCTAGGCTCGCTGTCGGCGGTGCCGTGCTCGTCAAGCCGAAATATGAAGGCTCCGACGAATATGAAACTTATGGCATTCCCTATGCCATGTTAACCGGCGATGGGAGCGGCCGCTTTTCATTCAATGATGCCGATGATGTGCGCTATGCGCTCTTCAGGCAGAACGGTTTTGAAGCCGGGCCTCTTGTTGGCTACTGGTTCGATCGGGATGAGAATGATGCGCGCATACTAAATGGGCTCGGCGATGTCGATGGAGCTTTTGTCGCCGGCGGATATATAAAATATGATTTCGGCGGATTTTACGCGGATCTGTCGCTCCATCATGGCGTTAGCGATGATGATCCGGGTTATCTGATTCGGACGGCGATTGGATCGAAGACTAAGATTTCCGACCGGGTTACTCTGAAGGGGCTTGCCGGCCTCAGTTTCGCCAGCGACGATTATATGGATACTTATTTCGGGGTGACGGCAGCTCAATCAATCGCATCGGGCATTCTTCCGGTTTACAACCCCGACAGCGGCATCAAGGACGTTCATGTCTCCTTGAGTGCGACGATCGCTCTGACGGACAGATGGTACGCGATCGCGTCAGGGCGCTATGCGCGCCTTGTCGGCGATGCCGAAGACAGCCCCATTGTCGAGAGCGAGGATCAGTTCACCGGTCTCTTTGGCCTCGCCTATAAGTTTGGCGGGCATGTGTCGCCGGTTCCGCTGAAATAATTCAGTGCCACAGACAAAAGGCACAGGAGCTGACGTCCCGAGAACGGAAGATCAGGCGTAAAGAGTGATGAGAAGAGCGACGCGAATAGAAAATCCGTTGGTCATCATGTTTGAGAGTGACGGGCAAATCATCACGCACATTCACCCAAGGAAAGATGACGGTTATGAGGGATATGGCCTGTTAGTTTGTGATCTCGTGCGCCATGTCGCTAACGCCTTCAATGTTGACCAGGATGATGTCTGGGAATGGGTCGACAAAGAAAGGCGAAAGCCAACAACGGACGTTATGAGAACGTCGTAAGCATGTTCAATGCTTGACACGCCCCTCTCATCATATTTATTCAGAAACGAGTTCAAGCGCTAAACGAAATAGCCGGACTGCGTATTTTGCAGCCCGGCTTTATTCATTCGATCGCCCATGTTAGAGCGGCGCTCCGAGATCAACTCTTAGCTTTCTCGCCCTCTTCAGGTTCTTCCGCCGGCACTTCGCCGGCTGTTGCTTCGGCGACCAGCGCCTTGGCTTGGCCAACCCAATCATCGCGCTCGATGCGGCCCTTGAAGTTCAGGACTTCGTCTATTTTTTCGATGTCATCGTCGCTGAGATTGGCAATCTGTTCGAATTGCACAAGGCCGAATTTGTTCAGCCGTTTTTGCAATTCCTCGCCGACGCCGGAAATTTTTGTGAGATCGTCGGAATCGCCCTTAGGCTTTTTAAAGCCTTTGAACTTATCTCGCGAGGCAAGCTTCTTGCCCCGCGCATCGGTTCGCTCGGCGATCCGCGCCGATTTGCCGCGCCGGCCGCGCAGATAGTAAAGTTTGGCACGGCGGACCTTGCCGCGGCGTATCACTTCGATGGATTCGATCAATGGCGAATAGATGGGGAAGACGCGCTCGACGCCCTCACCATAAGAGATCTTGCGCACGGTAAAGCTCTCATTTATCCCGCCGCCAGAGCGCCCGATACACACGCCTTCGTAAGCCTGGATACGCTCGCGGGTGCCCTCTTTAACCTTTACGTTGACGCGCACCGTGTCGCCTGGCGCGAATTCAGGGATGGGCCGCGCCGTCTCCAGCGCTTCGACCTGCTCTTGTTCTAGTTCTTCGATAATGTTCATGGGCCTTGGACCTCATTCCATAACGCGCAAAGAAGCGTCATGCCGCCGGGCGCAGCTCTTGCGACCCCACTATTAAGGAAATTCAAACGCGGTTTCTAGCGTAATTGACAGAACTTGTCGAGGACGAAGGAAGCAATGAGAACCTTATTTGGTGAACTGGAGTTCATCAAATATGCTCTTGCCACACAATCGACGACCCTCAAAATCGGCGCAACAAGCGTTCAATGTAGTCAAGTTCGAGGGGTGGTCGCGCCGGTTCGCTGAGGCGGCGGCGCAATTCTTCTAAAATTTCCCGGGCACGCTGGACGTCAATTTCATCCGGAACTTTAACGGAATTGCCAAGGTCCGGCCCCTGGGTGCGGCGTGGACGCCCAAGCGGATCGCGTGGCGTCCTGCCAAATCGGGCAACCAATCCTTTCAACAATTGCTCGGCCATGGATTGCGAACCTTGGCGGAGCCTATCCAAGGCAAGGGTTTGCTGCTGCGTGGCGCGGCCCAATTTTTCCTGATCCAGCGCCTTGCCGGCATCGCCCATTGCACGCCCGGCATCCTCAATCTGATCGGGAGGATTGGCCCCGAGGGCGCGCATATCCTCAAGCATCCGGTCGAGCATATCCCGGAGGGCCTTTTGCCGTGCGGCAAGTGTACCGTACTGACCTGGCCCTTTATTTCCGCGACCACGGCCCGCGCCTTCGCCTTTTCCCTCACCAGGTTTGCGGCCCTTGGGATCACCAGCGCCTTTTCCTTCGCGTCCACGTCCTTGGCGCTGCTGCTTACTTTGCCGGCCAGCTTCAAATGTTTCATCCAGGAGTCGCTGTTGGCGGGTAATAAGCTCGCCAAGCTCTTCCATCATTTTCATCATCCGCTGCGCTTGCGAATTTTGTGGCGTACGACCTCGCTGCAGACCTTCAAGAAGGTCGCGAAGCTCGCTCAAGAGCTTTTGCGCTGCATCCTTGGAGCCGGTTTTCGATAGGTTTTCGATGTTTTTCAGAAGTTGTTCCAGATCCTTTTGCGAAAACATGCGGTTGGGGCTGAATTTGTCGGGGAGAGCGGCGTTGCGCTGATCACCATTCTTCTTTGCAAACTCGCGCAAAAACTTATTAAGCGCCGTCCGGAGTTCCTCAATGAGCTTCTTAATTTCAGATTCGGGCGCGTTCTCCTGCAGGGCCTTACTCAAGCGGTCCTGAGCATCCCTAAGCGCTCGTTCGGCATCCGATAAATCTCCATCTTCGATACGAAGCGCAATGTCCCAGAGCCGGTCGACGACTGCCGCGACGGTTTCGCGGCTTTTGTTGTTGTTAAGCTGCCAGCGGGCCGACCTGAGCCCAAGATAGACGGTTTTGTCCTCGATAAATTTCTCCGGCGCTAACGTTAGGGCGTCAAGCGAGCGGACCACTTTTTTCCGGTTCGATGTAGGCCGCAGGACCAGATTTCGACGCTGTTCAACCACGGCTCGCGCAAGCCGCTTTTTGAACTTACGAGCTGGCAGCGTAAGCTTGTGGGACTTGCTCGTCCCAATTTGCCCGGCTTGGTCCTTAGCCTCCAAGGTGAGGATCACCTTTAGGCCGGCCCACGGATGGGACATCAGGTCTTTGTAGATCTTTGATTCGGCGAGTTTCGGATTCGTTCGCGGCAATGTCAGCGGAATGACAGGCGCTTCGCCAAGCGGCCGCTCGCTTTCAGGCTCTGCTTTTGATTGTCCGGGCTTGGCGCGGACAAACTTCGCCTTGGCATCCACGACCCCATAATCATCCTCAACCCGATAGCTAAGCTTAATAGCGCCACGCGGCGAATTTTCCGGTGGTTTGGTTAGGGCGATTTTTGGCGGGGTATCCGGAATAATATTAAAATGCCAACCAAAAAGCGGTGCGGTTCCATCGCGAACGTCGACAGAGCTCGATGCCTTCAAGACGATCTTATGCTCGGAGAATTCTCCCGCCTGCTCATTTTCCGATACCGGGATATCACGGCGTCCGTGTGCGCCTGCTTCCGTCATTCCGATGCTTAATTTTGCATCCTGAGCACCATTAACGCGGATGATCAAAATGCTGTTTTCCGGAACTTCGACAATGCGCGCTTCGCTATCGCCCTTCGGCAAAGGATGGGCGCCATCGGCTAATAGAATCGGCGGTTTTCGGGTATAGAGCGGCGGCGTCACCCAGGCATCTAGTCTGAGCGTTTCCGGGATGCGGTTTTTCCCCACCTGAAATGCCGAGGCAAGCCGATCAAGCGATTGGTTGCCCGTTGCGATCAATCCGACAAACAACAACAAGACGAGCAGGGCGCGAAGCGCAAAGGGATCATAAAGATCGACACGCGGACGCGGCCAACCGGTCTTAAGATGGTTAAAGAGTGCCGCTGTGCGCGCCCGATGCGCATGCCAAAGCCGCTCAGTGCTTGTTGATGATCTGAAGCCTGATAGCCGATCCTCGAACGAGGAGAGCGGCCGGTGTCTCAGGCCCGATTTCTGCTCAATCCGACGGAACGCATCTTCGCGGCTTGGCCAGCGTTGCAGAAATATCGGAAACACGGATGCGAGAAGAAGGAGACCGAATAGCGCCAATAGTCCCTTGTGGGCCCAAGCCGGAATGAGGGGCCATGCTCCGCTGAGTGAGATGAGGACAAAAATGCCGGCAACGCCGAAAGGAACCCAAAATCTGGGCCACGCCTGCTCAACAATCAGCGCCAAGCGGCTGCTGCGGACCTTTCGCTCATAAAGACGGCGCGCAGAGGGTGATGTTAACTCTGAACCCGGCGCTGCCGGCCTACCCTTTTCCCGGCGTACCGTATCTTCGGTGCGTGTCGACATGATGCTTTGAGTTTACCATGACTCGCCATTGCGGAAACCTAAGATTTATGGTGTCGTTCACAATCGCGGCGAAAGCCGGGCAGACGGGAACCGGCCAATCCATCAATTCTAAGTGAGCCAATCCGGAAGGCGGTCCAGATTTAGCAAATCCTCATAGCTGTTTCGCGGCCGGATGACGGCGAATTCACGTCCATTGACGAGCACCTCCGGGATAAGGAGACGGCTATTATAGGTTCCGGCCTGCACCGCGCCATAGGCGCCCGCGGTCATAATGGCTAAGAGATCGCCTTCGTGACAGGCTGGAAGAGTGCGGTCATGGGCTATGTAGTCACCGGTTTCACAAACCGGTCCAACGACATCCATGACAATCTCCGATTGGCCACGCCGGGCCTCGCTCACAGGCCAAATATCGTGATAAGCATCATAAAGCGTTGGGCGAATAAGATCGTTCATCGCGCCATCGATAATGGTAAAAATCTTCACCGCGCCCTGCTTCACATAAAGCACCCGGGAGACAAGAATCCCGGCATTTCCCGCTATCATCCGCCCGGGTTCGAATATGAGCCGGCAGCCCAGATTGCCGATCGTGCGGGTGACTATGGCGGCGTATTCATCCGGGTGGGGTGGAATGTCGTTATCGCCTCGATAGGGCACGCCAAGGCCGCCTCCGGCGTCTATCGTTTCAATCGCATGCCCGTCCTCTCTGAGGCTGGCAACAAGATCCCGGATGAGCTGGAAGGCGTCCGCGAATGGCGCGAGATCAGTGATCTGGCTGCCAATATGCATATGAATGCCGGAGACCTTGAGACCCGGCAAATCCGCTGCTAAGCGGTACATCGCGCGGGCCTGGCCCCAAGGAATGCCAAACTTGTTCTCCGCTTTTCCGGTGGAGATCTTTTTGTGAGTCTTAGGGTCGACGTCGGGGTTGACGCGGAGCGCGATTGGCGCCTCGGTGCCCAATGCTTGCGCCGTTTCGCTGAGCGCCATGAGTTCAGGTTCGGATTCGATGTTGAAAAGGCGAATCCCTTGCTTGAGGCCAAGCGCCATTTCTTCACGGGTCTTGCCAACACCTGAAAAGACAATCCGGTCGGCCGGCGTGCCCGCTGCCCGCGCCCGGCGAAGCTCGCCTTCTGAAACGACATCCATGCCGGCGCCAAGATTCGCCAGCGTCTTTAGGACGGCAAGGTTGGAATTGGCTTTGAGTGCATAGCAAATCTGGGCGTCCAGATGTTGGACGGACTTTGCGAACACATTGTAATGGCGCTCGAGCGTTGCCGTCGAATAGCAATAGAAGGGCGTGCCGACATTTTCTGCGATGTCGGTAAGAGAAACCTGTTCGGCGTGGAGCACGCCATTCTTGTAACTAAAATGATGCATGGATGATGAGATTGGTTTCCATTAAGTCATACCCAACCGCTCGCTAAGCTTAGAGCGTTCGGGCACCCACCGGGTACACGCATGAGGTGACCTAAACTCCGGGAAAGCGAGGTTGACGCGTCCATTCAAATGGGAAATGCAAAAGCGATCAGCAGAGCTATCGAAGGAGCCGGTCGAGAACAAAGGAGCGATGCGGCCCTTTCGACTCCGTACCTGGCGTCCCTGCACCTGTTTGGGCGGTCCCCTCCTTTTTCGCCTTCGCCGGCGGCTCAAGCGGTCCCTTCACGCCGCAAGCGGAAAGTCCCACCACGGCCAGAAAAAGCACGGCAGCAACTACGCGTGAAACGCTCGCCATCGGACAATGTCCTTCTTATCACCCGCCCAAATTGCAAAAAGTTATTCTTATTATCTGTTGTTTTACCGCGATCCGGCATCTTTTTCCAACCGCTTTATCCAGCTCTTGGAGAATTTCCGGACATTTTTTGGTGCCGTTCCCCCATAACTGGTCCGGCTTCTCACCGAATTTGTGACGGTTAAGACTGAGAATATGTCGTCGGTAATGCGCGGCTCGATGGCTTGCATCGCCGCAATCGGCAAGCGGTGCAGAGGTACCCGTGCTGTTTCAGCGGCGGCCACGATCTCGCCTGTCACATGATGGGCTTTGCGAAATGGCAGTTCCAGTACCCGAACAAGCCAATCGGCAAGATCCGTGGCTGTGGAATAAGCTTGCCCGGCGCTTTTTTTCAGCGCCTGCGTATCCAGTTCAAGATCCGTGATCATTCCGCTCATCGCGGCGATAGCCAGTGAATAATTATCAAGAGCGTCGAAGGTCAGCTCTTTGTCCTCTTGCATATCCTTGGAATAAGCAAGCGGCAGGCCTTTCATAACGATCACGAGACTGTGAAAGGCGGCCGCAATCCGGCCAACCTTCGCCCTCACAAGCTCCGCCGCATCGGGGTTTCGTTTCTGCGGCATAATTGAGGAGCCAGTGGAATAATTGTCCGATAAGGCCACAAAGCCAAATGCCGACGACGACCAGATAATGATCTCTTCGGCAAGCCGCGAGAGATGGGTCGCCGAGATCGTGGCTGCGCTGAGAGTTTCGAGCACGAAATCACGATCCGAGACGGCATCCAGAGAATTTGCCGCAGGCCGATCGAAGCCTAGCGTTGCGGCGGTCTGATGCCGATCGATCGGAAAAGATGTGCCTGCAAGCGCCGCCGCTCCGAGCGGGCCTTCATTGAGCCTTCTTCGTGCGTCTTTGAGCC
>BFAS01000204.1 GCA_008974985.1 bacterium MnTg02 | reverse complement strand
GTGCCGGCCGCCGACTCTTGCGGCGGAGGGTCCGGCCGGTCGGCCTTCGGCCGCTTGCGCACGCGCGGCTCGGCGCGCGAGCCGAATGTTTTCGCGCTTCGTGACATGAAGGGAATATGGCGGGAGTTCGATGCGATGGAAAGGGGAGAGGCTTCTACCAAAGGAAATTATGATGGATCCCCATAATTTCCTTTGGCAAGTGCGACTGCGCGGCCAGCGCCTTATGGCGCGTGAGCCTACGTGGCGCCTGAACGCCATCGGTCATGCCAATGACCGATGGTATTATTCGAAATGAAAAAGGCCTCGCCGCCCGAAGGGTTGATCGGCGAGGCCTGAGTTGGGGTCAACTAGCGGACAAATATTGTTGCGGAAAGGGATGTAAAAACCGCGCGCTCCCCCACTTGACCCAAATCTTTGCTGCACGCATCCCGCCCCCGGGAGGTCGGACAGACCAAACTCTATCGTCTTTTAATCCGACGAAACTTTAGACGTCGTTATGACTTATACACGTACAGATCTATCTGCCTGTTCATCCAATAATCCATGATTTTTTGAAAAATAACGGGCGCTAATTCTGGAAGTGTTGTCTTTGGAGACACGATTGTCGCGCTATTTTCTTCAGCTCTCTTAATAAGTTCGTCGTCAGCTGATTCACAAAGAATAACTATCGGAACAAATTCAAAACGTGCGTCTTCTCTGAATAATTTCAAGAGAAAAATGGCGTTTAATTCTTTGTAATCATTGTCTAAAACAATTAAATCAAACTCCGTCTCGTCTTTTATCCGGAAGAGCTTTCTAATATCCTCAGAGTTCTGTGCGACCGTCACGTTAAAATTTTGAAGAATGTTTCGGAAGGCCAGGTCGATCGCCGTAATTATGTTTGCGTCCTGCTGGACGATTAAGAACGACGCTGGACTATCGATTGTGACAATATGTGAATCCCTCACGACATCTGCCTCTAAAATTGCCATGGTGATGATCTTTCGGTGTCCGCTGCCGATTGTCCCCGCACTGTGGAGCAGAGCATTTATCAGACTTTGAGCATTGGCGACTTGACTGTTCGCGACAAATAATTGATCGAATATCCAAAAGACCAAAAATAGGTAATTTGTATAATGGCGTATTTTATGATGTATTTACAGGCTTATGTGGAATGGCAAGAAAATACTCTTGAATAATAAAAGGGGTAAATACGCCATTCATATGCAAATATATATGCATATACTCGATGCACATTTGGGAAAAACACGATAGACTTTATTTAGTCTACCAGTATATTCACAAATATATTAATGTGCGATTTGGGCAAATAGGTTTTTCCGGGCTTCTTACCGCCTTCAATCGCCCAATTATCAATAGAAATATCAAGCGCGAATTGCTCGGGACAAAGCAGTGGCGTCGATTGAAAAGCCGCGTCGCATTTTATTTGCAAAGTCATAACTTGACCCGTCGCGACAAATTCTTGACAGTAGGAGTAATCGCTACAATTTGTATCGGCTATTCTTCCAAATTGCCGATTGAGGTGGGGACCTGAGGCTCATGTCTGACGAGCCCCTAATCGTTTGCGGCGTCGCGAATGGCGTGCTGACGCTACTCGAAAGAAAGAACGTACCAAGGGACGTTCTTCTGAAGGCGGCTGGCCTCAGCCAGGACGACATCGCGGACAACGACTCTTATATTCCGCTGAATTCGTTCGCCATAATCCTCGAGGAAGCGGCGCGATTATTGTCTGACGATGTTTTGGCGCTCACTCTTGCCAAGGAACTCGATCCAGTAGCGCCCGGTTTGACCGCCTATGCGGTGCATCACGTGCCAAGCGTAAGACATAGTCTGCAAACTTTGGCGAGATATATCGGCCTGTTGGTGACACTGCGGACGGCGGAACTCATCGAGGCAGACGATATTGGCTATTACAAATGGAGTTATTGGAAGAACTTTGGCGGCATGCGGCAATATCTCGACTGGGTGCCGGCTCGTAAGATGCTCGTTATCAAAAGCGCGTTGGGGGAGCACTGGTCCCCTTTGTTCGTCAAGCTTGAGCACTCGGAACCCAAAAACCTTGAACCGTATTTTGAAATTTTTGGGCCGAGGCTCAGCTTTAACCAGCCAGAAAACTGCTTCGCCTTGTCAACCCGTGATCTGGATAAGGAAATGCCGCGGGCCGATGAACGTCTTTGGGCCTATTTGGTCGATCTGGCGGAAACCATTATTAGCGATCAGGAAAACCGGCCGGAGATATACCAAAACGTTCGCAAGAAGATCATCGATCACCTGCCGTCTAACACCGCAAATATAGAGACGGTCGCGGCGACCCTTGGAAAAAGCCCAAGGACGCTGCAACGGGAGCTGAGCGACGCTGGGACGAGTTTTTCGCAAATTTTAGAAAATTCGAGAATGGACCTGACCGACAAATATCTGCTCGACACCGACTTAAATCTCTCGCAAATCGCGTTTCTGCTTGGATTTTCGGAATTGAGTGCCTTTACACGGGCCACCAACCGGTGGTTCGGCGAATCTCCTCGCGCGCACCGGCGGCGCCTTAAGCCGCAAATCTGTTGAAACGCCACAGAGGTTTGCGCGCCAAATAGCGCGGGCCACGCGGTCGCGCTTGCCAATGCTCCTTGGAGCATTGGGAATGATTGATGGCGTTCAAGCGCCACGCAGGCTTACGCGCCATAAGGCGCGACGCGCGGTCACGCTTGCCAATGCTCCATGAGTCAAGCTCATGGAACATTGGGATTATATCATCGGTCATTGGGAATGATTGATGGCGTTCAAGCGCCACGCAGGCTTACGCACCATAAGGTGCGACGCGCGGTCGCGCTTGCCAAAGCAAATTATGAGTCGATCATAATTTCCTTTGGGATCAGCGCGCTATTAATCCACGACCGAACCAGGTCGCGACGCTCGCCTGCCAAATCATGAGAAGGCTGAGCGGGCCAAGCAAGCCATAGTTGCTCGAAAGGCCGGCCGGCAAAAGCAGCAGTCCGGCGATGGCGCCGATGAGCACCCCTGGCGCCCAAACGCGAACAGGGCGCAAGGCTGGCACGGCCATGGCGCCGCCTAAAAATACCAGCGCTGCACCGGCGGCGCCAGCGGCAAAACCAGGAATAAGAGCATCGCTTGGCAGCCACGCCGCGGCAATTTTCAAACTATGCAGATTGACGGCGATGGCGACCGCGACGCTCCAGCCCGCGACCGCCGCCACGAAAGCGATAGCCGTTGCCATCATCCTGCGCCCGCTCTCCAGCCCGCCGAACGCCCAGACGCCATAAGCGATAATTGGCGCAAACAGGAGCGCGGGATGAACGATCGTGCCTTTAAGAAAAAGCAAATCGCCAAGCGGGCGAAGTATCTCGCCGATCGGCTCTGGCATGACGGCGCCCAACGCACCGGACGCGGCGCCGAGCAGGCCGAGGAGGAGTGGGGGGCGGTTGTGGAGTGCTTTCAGCGGGCTGGGATTGGTGTGTGAGGTGGCGGGTTCGGGGGGCGTGGACATAAGAGAAATATGGGGGTGGTGGGGGAGAAGGGGAAGGGGATACCGGATAAACGCATATATCCCCGCCGCCAAATTATTGGCCTTTGATTACTCAAAGAATACGCCGATCCGAACTTATCAACAAATGCAAGTTCTTTATTTGTTCTTTTGGTGTGATAGGCTCCGTGAATCAGGTAAGAACAATCATTCTGAGTTTTAAATCGGCGGGTGGAGATTTTATGGCATGCTTTTCTTTGGAATTGTGTGCAGGTGCTGGTGGTCAAGCACTTGGACTTGAGCAGGCTGGATTTGAGCACGTTGGATTGGTGGAGAATGATCCACACGCCTGCAATACGCTTCGTCTCAATAGGCCAAATTGGAATGTACTTGAGGAGGACCTTAATTGCTTTGATGCGCGCCCATTTAAAGGAGCGGATCTAGTGGCCGGAGGGCTGCCTTGCCCCCCCTTTTCGATTGCTGGAAAGCAGCTGGGTGAAGACGATGAAAGGAATTTGTTTGGTGTAGGATTGAGAATCGTTGATGAGGTCAGGCCTAAAGCCGTCATGTTCGAAAATGTACGAGGAATGCTCAGTCCTTCGTTTAGCGACTACAGGAGTTTGATCGAAAAGCGCTTGAAGGCATTAGGATATAAATCAGGCTGGCGTCTTTTGAATGCATCCGATTTCGGCGTTCCGCAACTGCGGCCCAGAGTGGTGCTCGTAGCATTGAAAAAAAAATATTCGGCTGATTTTGATTGGCCAGATATGCGAATAGGACCACTGACTATTGGAGAAGCCTTAATCGATTTGATCAACGCACGAGGCTGGCGAGGCGCGGATGAATGGAAAGAAAAAGCAAATGGGATTGCTCCAACAATTGTTGGGGGATCAAAAAAACATGGCGGACCAGACTTAGGGCCGACGCGCGCAAAAAAAACTTGGGCATCGTTGGGTGTGGACGGAATGGGCATTGCCAACGAGGCGCCGGATCCGGATTTCGAAGGGATGCCGCGTTTGACTGTCAAGATGGTCGCAAGGTTGCAGGGCATACCTGACACTTGGGGAATATGGGGTAGGAAAACTGCTGCTTACCGCCAGGTCGGGAACGCGTTTCCACCTCCAGTGGCACTTGCTGTCGGCAGAAATGTTTTGGAGGCGATTACAAAAAGTTCGCAGAAGGGTGTATTGGTCAAAGATCAATGTCTAACGGTAAGCGCTTAGGTGCCAGAGACAAACTTAGGCGTCATTTTTTGTCTAACATCGGACGAAAAATGAACTCAGATGAATTGCGCCGAGTTGCCGGAAATATCTCTGAGTGGGCGCGGCGAATACGAGAATTAAGGACTGAGGAAGGTTATCAAATCCTCACCACAATGATCGGAGTGATTTGAAGCCTGGTGAGTATTTGATTCTCGATCCAATTCCACAACCGGGATTTGAGAGAACTATCTCGAAAGAGATAAGATCTTTTGTTTTAGACAGAAATGGGTTCACGTGCCAGATGTGCGGTGCCGCAGCCGGTGAACCACACCCATATGATTCCAACAGAAAGACTCGACTTCATTTAGGTCACATAGTGGACAAATCACAAGGTGGCACCGATGATCCCGCAAATCTTCGAGCCATTTGCTCTATTTGCAATGAAGGTGCAGCAAATCTCACGCTAGATAGGCCAACAGTATTAAAGCTTCTCATTCAAATCCGCCGCGCAAAAAATGATGACCAGATCGAAGTTCTAAAATGGTTGTTAAGAAAATACCCGCAGCAAGCCAAAAGCCTCTTCGATAATGGATAAGTTATCGCCCGCTCGCCGCAGCCAAAATATGGCTGCAATCAAATCGAAAGATATGAAGCCGGAAATGCTTGTTAGGCGTTTAGTGCACGGGCTTGGATACCGCTACCGGCTTCATCAAAAGGATCTCCCCGGGAAACCAGATCTTGTCTTTAGGCCTCGGAAGAAAGTCATTTTTGTCCATGGATGTTTTTGGCATCAGCATTGCAATCCGAAATGTTTGGATGGCAGAAAACCCAAGTCGAATTCGAATTATTGGGGCCCGAAGCTTGACCGGAATGTGCAAAGAGACAAATCGCGGCGCAAACAACTGACGAAAATGGGGTGGAATGTTCTCGTCGTATGGGAATGTGAAACTGTGAAACTGGATCGTCTTCACAAGCGAATTGTCGACTTTTTGGATTGCGATTAGGTCAGTCTAACCGGCGCGGTGCTCTCACCAACGATATTTGACAAAGCCGCCAATGGATTCCCGCCTGCGAGGGAATGACGGCTTCATTATCCGCAGCTTTCCCACCACTTGTTCTCCCGGAGGAAGACTTGGTGAGTTTGCGATTTAAGCCCCGCAGGAATTTTGCTGCTTTTTGACCTTGGTAAAGATCAGCTGGATATCGCTCGGGACGTAGAGTCCGAAAAACGCCGCGAAATCCGCAAGGTCGAGATAGCCGAGTGCAATAAGATCTTCCAAAGCGGCGACCAGGCGGGCGTCCGCGTTGAGACTCACCGATTTTGGCGTAAAGCTGATGTCGTCATTATGATCGCCGCCGAACTCCGCGTTAATGCGAATGAACACGTGGTTCAGACCGTTCGGTGCGGCTTTCGACGCGCGCGGCCTGGTGTTCCGGGCCGTATGAAGAACGGTCAGATAGGCTTCGATCCGGCGAACGAGATCTTTCTTCTGATTGGGCGAGCAGAAACGCCGTTTGTGCATACTCATGAGGCACGGCAAATAGAAACCGAGATCGTTGAGAAGCGGCTCGATAGAAGCGCTCTCTTCCATGTCGCGGCCGCTCTCGCCCTGCCGTTTCCGCCTTGCAATATCTTTTTTGAGAGAGGCGTGGCAGCGCGTAATGGCATCGTTGTGGAGCCTTTCCGCGAGCCGTTTGTCTTCCGGATGCTCCCCACTATTGTCCTCGAACGAGGCATGCACGCTTGTCGGCGGGGCTCCCGTGTACATGTCGTTGTCTTGAAATGAAACAGTAAGTGAGCGATGCGATGGACTTATCAATCTGTTTTTAAGAACACCGAAGGCGGCCTGGTTGAAGAGCACGAGGAGACCGAAGGCACAAAAGACCCCGGCGAGCGAGATCTTAAGGATGCCGGACCAAAGCGGCGCCCGCTGATCTGTAGGGGTCTCTTGACGATCGGTGACCGATCCGGTTTGCACGGACGGTTTGCTTTTCCTTTTTCCGAACTCTGCCATTGCTCGCATTAACCCTCGATGACAACGCGGTCCAGACGGTCTTTCGTTAACGGGGAGGTTTGTTAAAAGTCCACCGCTTACGGAAATACGCCCTCGGGAGATTAGGGAGCAAATGCCGTGCCAATGAATTTAGGCTGGTTTGCGTTTCAAATTGGGACGGAGCGCTTGCTTGGTTTGATCAAGCGCTCTCTTGCCTTTTGTTGGGATGATAGGGGCCGGGCATCAAAGGAATGGGCCAATCCACGCGTTCTTGGTTTTTCCGCATTTTCCGGGCGGAAAACCGCACATATCCCCGCGAAGGCGGGGATATGCTTTTCCTGAATATGCTCTCGCGCAGCCGGTCTTATCGCCGATAAATCATCTAACGCCGATCATAAACGCGGCCCGGGCTGCCGCTTCAATTTCTATATCTGCCATCGAAGCGTGTGCGAGACCTCGCGCGGACGGGGCTTTCGGCGCGGCGGAAGCTGGTAGCGCTGCGGCGGGCCGGGATGCTGCCAGTCTGGCTGGGGTCTTCAATGCGCCGTATAGTGCGCGGTTCTGTTTTCCGGCGCGCCTTGAACTGCCGGCGGACAACTCTATCGCGCTTGCGGATCGTTCTCGGCGTTCGAACTTTGTCGCGGCGAGTAATGTTCCGCGTTCGATTTTCGCGGCGGCGAACGGTCGCAGTGCGTTTGCGGTCGCGTTTGATGACCCGGTTAGCCGCCCTGCGTTTGCGTTTTTTTGATAGGCGGTCGCGGCGGTAAATCGTTTTTGCTTTCTTGCGCCGCCTGTCGTTGAAGTTCTTGCGCCGTTTGATGCGTTTCTTGAACTTTCTCCGGTGATCGTAATTATCATAATAGTAATAGCGGTAGAGCGGGATGCCGATCAGCGGCGCATAGTAGGACAACATTTCATAATCATCGTCACGCAGATAGAGGCCCGACACCCATCCCTCTTCATCGTCAAAGACCACTTCGCACCAACCATACCCATAGGTGCAGTGGATCACTTCGACGGGATATCCGCTAGGGACGACCGCAATGACGGGATAGCGGGCGCCTGGCCCAGTGTGCATGTTGAGACTATGAGTGACATATGCCGTTGCGGCGTTGGCGCTCGCCGGAACAGCCAGACCGGCAATAAGGACGCTTGCCGCGGCGGCAAGTCGAATGAAACTCATAACTTTTCTCCTCTATTGGGAAAGACTCATTTATTGGGAAAGGCGCATTGCATTTCGCCGGGACGGCGCTCAAGGGAGCACGGGAGAAGCGATCGAAAACTGAATAATGGAGACAGTTTTAGCCGGCCATCTTGACCCCAAGATGATGCAAATCGCACTAAAACACCCATTCAATCGCGAAGGATCAGAATCTTCGAACGTGAACCATTACACGCGCTTGTGTTGGCAGCGCGTCCGGCGAATGCAAAGTTCGATGCCGTGATCTAAGGTTCCCATCGAGATGGCTTGCACGTCGAACGCGCAAATCATTGCTCCGATAGTCCACGCGCCCGATCCGGCGCGGTGTCGCATCATTTATAATGTGGGGACGAAGCTGGATCTTAACAAGTGGAACCCTCGGCTCGTCCGCCTTTATCTGCAATAATCGCCGCCATAACAGAGTCCATAATTTGCGATATAATTTTGCTTCAAGTGAAAATGGGTTCAATCTTGGCGACGGTTTTCTAATCTGGTCCTGAAATGACGGAAACACAACGAGTTCAAATCAGCGAGAGTTTGCCGTCGCTTCTGGCGCGGCTTTGGCGGTTCGGATTGGTGTTGTCCGGCGATCCGTCGACTGCTGAGGATCTCGTGCAGGAAACCTGTCTTAGCGCTCTTGAAAATAGCCACCAGCTGAAGCCCGGAGCGCGTCTCGATAGATGGACGTTCGCCATACTCAATTCGATTTGGCGGAACGGGCTCCGGGCCAGGCGCATCCGCGAGGAGCACGGGTTTGTTAGCCCTGCGGCCGCGCCGAGCAACGATAATGGCGGGATGGACGAGATGGCCGCCGCGCAACAGGACCTGCAAGAGGTACAAAGCCTGCCGGAAGCGCAACGCGCCGTCATATTGCTCGTCTATGTCGAGCGATTGACCTATAGCGAAGCCGCCCAGGTGCTCGGCATTGCACTTGAAACGGTTCGGAGCCGTTTGGCGGCGGCCCGGGCGACGCTGGGACGGCTCGGCGAACAGGGCATGGACGAGGCGGAGGCGGGCTAGTTCCGTCAACGGCGAATGGTAGAACCAGCGAATAGGACCAATGTGAGCAACGAACAGCTTGTCAGCTATCTCGATGGTGAGTTGCTTCAGTCTGAGCGGGCAGAGGTCGAACAGCTTATCGCAAGCGATCCGGCCGTGCGGCTGCGGCTTGAGCTTTTCAACCGTGGGGATCGCCGTTTTAAAGAAGTTTTCCGGCCGCTTTTGAGCCAAGCGCCCATTGAAAAGTTGCAAGCGTCTCTCGCCTCGGCAAGAGCCAAAACACGAAGCCAGGGTGCGCTGGAGCGGCCGAACCGTTATCTCATCATGGGGATCGCGGCGGCATTCATGCTGATTATTATTCTTGGCGGCGTGATTGCCGGCTATTTCATCGGCGCGAAAACGAGCCCGACCGGGATGAGCACATCCGAGCGCGCAGACCCGGCGTTGAAGCCGCGCGGCTGGCGCGAGGCGCTAGCGGACTATCATGCTCTATTGTCGCCCGAGACATTTTCCGCCGCCTTGCGCGATGTGGACGCGCAAACGCGGGCGCTCGAATTAGCCGGCCGGACGCTTGGCCTTCGTCTCACAGTCGAGCGCATAAGCGCCGCCGCATTGGAATTCCAAAGGACTGAAATTCTTCAATTGAAGACCATGC
>BFAS01000203.1 GCA_008974985.1 bacterium MnTg02 | reverse complement strand
GGACCCCTGTTGATGCCGCACCACCAGGCGCAGGGCATGACTAAACAGCGCATCGCGTGAGCCGCCGTTCACTTCTCCTGGCTCCAGCGTACCGGGACTTTCTTCCCGCTCAATGGGCAATGTCATTTTCGGATATCTCGGCTGCTTGCGGACGTGGGCGATGATCCGTTCCACTTCCTCAACAGAAACAAAGGCGCCATGAATTCGGATGGGTTCGGGGCTGCCCTGCGGGATGAAGAGCATGTCGCCCATCCCGAGCAGCTTCTCTGCGCCGTTCAAATCGAGAATGGTGCGCGAATCTGTTTTCGACGCCACCTGAAAGGCAATGCGCGCCGGGAAGTTTGCTTTGATGACACCCGTGATCACATTGACGGACGGACGCTGCGTGGCCACGATCAGGTGTATGCCCACCGCACGCGCCATCTGCGCCAGGCGGCAAATCGGTTCCTCGATTTCCCGGGCAGAAGTGAGCATCAGGTCCGCCAATTCATCGATGATCAAAACCATGTAGGGCAGCGGCTCAAAGGGGTCTTCATGTTCGAGATTCTGTAACCGTCCGGCTTTCAGCTTCCGGCTATAGTCCCGGATGTTTCGCACGCCGGCCCGCGCCAGAATTTCATAGCGGTAATCCATCATGGCCACCATGCTTCTCAGTGCCGAAATGGCATTCTCAGGGGTAGTGACGACCTCTTCGCTCAGGTCTTCCTTGTAGGTTAAATGATGGTGCCGCAGGTCGTTATAAACCGTCAGCTCCAGCCGCTTCGGATCGATCATCACAAACTGAACCTCGGTAGGATGGGCTTTGTACAGAATGCTGGCAATGATGCTGTTCAGACAGACACTCTTGCCGGAACCAGTGGACCCGGCGATGAGCACGTGCGGCATGTGCTCCAGGTCCGTAACGAACGGCTCGCCGGAGATGGTTTTGCCCAGCACAACCGTCAAAGGCGAATTGCTGTTGCGAAACGGCCGGGAGTTCAGGATGTCTCTCAGGTAAACAATCGAATGCTGCCGGTTGGGGATTTCGATGCCAACTGCGCCTTTGCCCGGTACCGGCGCCACGATGCGGATGCGTTTGGCGCGCATGGCCATAGCAAGATCATCCGATAACGAAACGATGCGGCTGATCTTGACCCCCGCCGCCGGCTCGACATCGTAACGTGTAATCACAGGTCCGGGATTGATCTCCACCACTTTGCCCTCAATGCTGAATTCAAGCAGACGGTCTTCAAGGATCTGCGCATTGGCGCGCAGCTCTTCTTCGGACATGTGCAGACTTTCTGACTTGCACTTCTCAAGCAATTCCAGGGACGGGAAAACGTAGTTGCCGGTGGGAACGTGTTCCTCTGCCTTGATACCTTCTGGCTTCTCTTCCACGGGCAACTCCAGCTCAATTTGCCGCACCGAAATTCTCGGTTTGTGCAGCGGCCCGGGTTCTGGCTCTTCAAAGTCGTCTGACTGTGAGGCCGGGAGCGCCTCATCAAGTTCATCTTCGCGCAGTTTGAAACGCTTCGCAATGCCATTTTTCTGCTTGGTCTTCTTGCGTTGATGCCGGGACTCCCGAACGCGGTCTCGTACCGTGTCGTACAAATATGCAACTTGCGCTGTGACGGCTGCGAAAACGCGAGCCAAACTCACGTTGGTTGCGCCAATTACCGTGATCATAATCAGCGCAAGCAGTACCACGATGCTGCCGGCAATCCCAAGGTAGTTGAAAAGATACTGCGCAATGAGGCCCCCGACCAGGCCGGACAGCGAAAAGCCAATGGAGCTGCTACCGCCCGAGGTCACTTCCGGGATGGCGAGGATGACAGAGGTGTAAACCGCAAAGGCAAGCAGGTAACCAATGATCCGCAACGACCCAGAAAATCCGACGCCGCGCAAAAAATTCCATCCTGTCAGAAAAATGATGACCGGAAACACGAAGGAAGGGTAGCCGAGACCGAACTGAATCAGAGAATGAGAAATGTAAACGCCGGCGATTCCCAGTTGGTTGTGGATTTTGCTATCCGTGAGGTTGCCCGGCTCTTCCTGCGCATCATAGGTTGCCAGACTGATGAAAATCAGGACCGCGAACATCATCAGAAGGATGCCGAGGATTTCCTCTTTTCTGGAATTGTCCGAATCCTTTTTCTTAGCCATAGGGCAACCGTATTAGATAGGTCTCTTCTTTTTTGAGGTTTGTTGAATGGTCCGAATGAAAGCTTCGGCCTCTGTTCTGACATCCGGCGCACACAACAGAGCGGAAATCACCGCCACGCCGTCGGCACCTGCCTCGATGACCGGCGCAGCATTGGCGACGTCAATGCCACCAATGGCGACGATCGGTTTGTCGGTTCTGGCACGGACCTGCTTTATGATTGCGGTGCCGGTCGCGTTGCGTTCAGATTTTGTCGCTGTCTTGTAAATCGTCCCGACGCCAAAGTAGGTCGGGTCGTGGCCTGCCATCCTTTCAAACTCCTGAAGGTCGTGTACAGAAACGCCGATGATTTTGTCCTTTCCCAGAAGCGCCTTAACTACAGGTACCGGCAGATCTTCCTGTCCGACATGCACGCCGTCGGCGTCTGCGGCGATGGCCACATCCGCACGGTCGTTAACGATGAACGGCGCCTGATGATAGGCCGCGACCTGTTTGAGTGCAAGCGCATCGTCGTAGAAGGCTCGGATGTCGCCTGTTTTGTCACGTAGTTGAATGACGCCCACGCCGCCTTCGAGCAGCGCCTCTGCAATCTGCTTGATTGGCCTGCCTCCCAGAAAACTCTTGTCGATAATAGCGTACAGCGACCAATTGACATTTGAAAATTCCATTCCAGACTAATATGGCCGCTGATAAAACGGCGTTTTGACGATTTCCGCGGGCACGGCCTTGCCGCGAATCGAGATATGAATCTCCGTACCTACTCCGTTGTGCGGCACATTCACATAGCCGATTCCGATCCCTTTTTCAAGACTCGGGGAAAAGGTGCCGCTGGTCACGTGGCCAACTTCATCGCCATCTTTCAGAATCACGTAGCCATGGCGGGCCACTGCCCGTTCTTTCATCTCAAATCCGATGAGCTTTCTAGTTGGCCCGGCCTCTTTCATTTTCAGGATGGCGTCGCGGCCGATGAAGTCGCCTTTGTCAATCTTGGTAATCCAGCCGAGACCCGCTTCGATGGGATTGATGGTCTCATCGATATCATTGCCATACAGGCTAAATTTCATTTCCATGCGCAGC
>BFAS01000202.1 GCA_008974985.1 bacterium MnTg02 | reverse complement strand
GTCGTTGGGAGCAATAAAGGGCGGCGTGCGCCATGCTTCGGCAAATGGAAATGGGGGGTGCTTTGCGTCTCTTGGTTGGTTTTGTGTGTTTGAGCCTGCTTGGAAGCGGAACATCATTCGCAGAAAGCTGTGGACGCGACGTTTTTTCCGACGTCTTCAATAAAGCCAGCAGCGAGCTGGTCCGAATGAACTCAAAACGGGCGACTGGCGTAAAGCTCAAGCTAAAGGAACTTAAGGCCCTTGCCTCCTGGTCCGACCAGGAATTCCTGGTCAACGCCTCGCCGCTCGTAAAAAACGAGCAGATTCTGGAGTTCGATTCCCAAAGTAAAGCTCTGTTGGCCTCCGCCGCAGATTTTGGCGGCAGCGGGACAACCCTCAGTCGGGGCGAATGCGGCAAGGTCGATGAACTTCGGGCGCTGCTGTCGCTCCTCATAGAAAATACCCGCGAGAAATGGTCTTTCATGGAAAAAGGCATTTCGGTGGCTATCGCGAATATGAAATCTACGAAGAACCCGTAATCCGCATTTGCGGCGGAATGAACGGTTCAAAATAATCCCCGTTTAATCCTCTTGTTTTGACGGCTAACAGTCCATGATAGGCTCTGGTTGGGCTGATTCTATGGGGATAGCTGGCAGCTGATGTCTTTCGAAAGATTGGCGTTTTTAACGCAATCCAATAATGGGCGGCTAAGTCCGAATGATTGGGCTTTCACGGCAGGCTTGCTGTGTGCGGCGCTTGCTGGCTTTTTTCTCCTTGCTCTTGTGTCTGGGTCCGTTCTTGGCCTTCCCGTTCCTGAAAAAAACCGCTTTCTCCTCGTCTGGACCGTGGCATTTGGCGCCGGGTTCGCATCTCTCTTCCTCGCCGGTGTGGCCGCCTCCAAAGGCCAAATTCCGTTTCCGTTCATCACTGAGCGTCCTATTCAATTTGCTGTTTTGGTCGGGCTAATCGTGCTCACTCTTGCGTCGATGGCCGGCAGCTATTTTCTTATTCATGGGCGCAAATTGTCTTCGGTTTCTATTCATTGTCCGGAGAATTACAGGGCATATCAAGCGCCGACTTTAGGATTTGCATTTTGCCATCCAGCCAAAAACTGGACCTTAAACGTATTGGATTTTGGTACGGAGGGGCGGGGCGTTCTACTGAGGTTCGCCAAAGATCCCCACGTGAAGGTTCACTTCCGAGTTGCCACAATTCCAGAAGTTTTTGCAGGCGCACCGCGAAATTATATCGAATCCATTGTCGCCATCTGGCGGAAACTCGATCGCAAGATTACGCTGAGTTCAGTCTATTTCTCTGGCAAAGAGGCATTTTTTTTTGAAGCTAATATTAAGGACGCTGCCGGCCGGCGTCAGAAAACGCAAGCCCTGCATATTCTCTTGTCGGGGACCAAATCTTATTCGTAAACTCATCCAATTTCGACAATACGCCGCAGGAGACGCGGGATGTATTAATTCGGACCGTATCCACTATCGCCTTTGTCAGATAATCTTAGAGCTCGCACCAGCCCTGTTGGATGAGCTGTTCCATGGGACGGAAGCGCGTCTTGTAGCTCATCTTCGGAGACCCTTCGATCCAATAGCCTAAATATACATAGGGAAGATTTAGCTGACGCGCATATTCGATATGTTCGAGCACCAGATAAGTCCCCAGACTACGAGCGTCCTGGTCAGGCCTAAAAAAGCTATAGACCATGGAAATACCATCGCTCAGCCGGTCACAGAGAGCGGCGGCGATCAAGGGAGTCTCAGCATCCGGCGTATTGGTCGCATTGTCGGGGGCAATTCTATATTCGGTCAGAAACGTATCGACGACGCTATCTTCGATCATGACGGCAAAATCGAGCACCGTCATATCCGCCATACCGCCGTCGCTATGCCGGGCATCGATATAATCACGGAACAAATCATATTGCTCCACGGAAGCAACCGGGCGAATGCGCTCGGCTACAATATTTCTGTTTCGCCGCCTATTGCGCTTGAAGGACTTGCGCTCTTCGAACTCGTTCACGCGGACGCGGACAGAAATGCAAGCGTTGCATGAATCGCAATAGGGCATGTAGGCAATGTTCTGGCTGCGCCGGAAACCGCCCTTTAGGAGATTGTCGATGAGGACTTCGGATTTATCGGTTGTGAGATGGGTAAAGAGCTTCCGCTCCAAACGCCCAGGGAGATAGGGGCAGGGTTGCGGGGCCGTTATGTAAAATTCCGGAAAATTCTTATGCTCTGTCACCCTTACCTCGAAATCCGTTCAGCGGACGCGTTATTATAGCCCCTATCCTCAAAATCCATAATATATCGGCGCAAAGATAGAATAAGAGAGCCAGATAAGGAGGATCAAGGGCACTCCGCCCAACAGAAAGTCCGAGAACCGGTAATGGCCCGGCCCCATGACGATCAAATTGGTTTGATAGGCGATCGGCGTGGCAAAAGAGCAGTTAAGCGCGAAAATTAGGCCGAATACGAACGGTGCCGGATCGACGCCCATTTGCGCGGCTGTACTCACGGCCACCGGCGCGAGCAAGGCGGCGGTGGCATGATTGCTTAGGAAATTTGTTAGAATCGCGGTCAGCAGGAAAAATGCCGAGAGAGTTACGGCAGGCCCATATGAGGAAAATGTCTGCACCACGACGTGAGCGATGAATTCCGCGCCGCCGGTTGCTCTGAGCGGCTCTGCAAGCGCGAAGGCCGTGCCAATAAGAAAATAGATACGCGTGTCAATCGCCCGCGACGCTTGCCGGATATTTAGACACCCCGTCATAACCATAGCGGCCGCACCGCCAAAGGTCGCGACCGCAATCGGCAGAACGCCACTTGCCGCAAGGGCGATCGTCGCCGCAAAGATTACCAGTGCCCGATTAGCGTGATGGGTGACCGGCAATTCCGTTGCCGACCATTCGACAATGAGAAAATCGCGATTGGTGCGAAGACGTCTGATTGTCTCCCGCGTGCTGAGCAGAAGGAGGACGTCTCCGGCTTCCAGACGAATCTGGTTCGGGGGCGTGCGCACCATTCTGCTGTGCCGCTGAACGCCGAGCACCATCGACCCGGTTTCGCTGCGCCATCCGGATTGCTCCAGCGTGCGGCCGATAAGCCGGGAGCCAGGTGCTACGACCGCTTCAACCATTGTGAGCTGTTGACGTTGGGCAGAGTCCGAGAGGAGTGGTTGCTGGTCGCCATCCGAATAGGTTTGCCGGCTCTCGATCGGTTGCACCGAATGACCGCTTTTGACGGCCTCGGCAAGAACCTTACGTGTGGCTGCGACAATAACAATATCGCCGGTTTTTAACGTTATATCCTCGAATGGCGGCAAAATCGCTTGATTGGCTCTTTGGACCAGCCGAACGGTCATGTCGGTGAGTGCTGGAAAAAAGCCGGCTTTTGCGGCCGTCCCGAGCCAGGGATGGTTATCCGTGACGGTGATTTGAGCGATGAACTGGCGTCCGCTTTCCTTGGTAAAATCCTCGGCCATGTTCGCCCGTGGCGGCAACAATCGTGGCAATACGAAGAGAACGTAAAGGGAGCCTATTGCGAATAGAAGAGCGCCCGGAACCGCAAAATCGAAAAAGCCGATTTTCGCCATTCCGCTCTCTTCCGCCAAGGAGGCTGCAATAAGGTTCGCAGACGAGCCTATCAGCGTTGTCATGCCGCCGAGTATGGTGATGAAACTCAGCGGCATCAGAACCGCGGATGAGGAAACATGTAGTCGTGTGGCGATCGCACTGACAATCGGCACGAATATGATGACGACCGGCGTATTGTTCAAAAATGCGCTGACGGCTCCGGCGACAAGAAAGGTGATAGAGAACGCAAAGACGGTTCCAAAGCGGCCTAAGTTTCCGATGAGCTGGGCCGGACGTTCAACCGCGCCGGTGTGAAACAAGCCCTGCCCAATGATCAGAAGTGCAAGAATCGCGAACAAAACCGGATTGGCAAATCCCTTAAGGAGATTTGTCACATCAAGCGCATTTTGACCGGTGATGGGATCGGGAAATGGAAACAGATGAAAAAAAACCAAAAGCGTGGCGACAATCCCCGCTGTCGAAAGTTCGAGTGGGATCTTATCAACAGCAAAAACTATAATCGCTAAACATATGAGAGCGAACGTGGCCCACATATGAAAATGTTCGATGCCGAACGTCATGGCCATCTTCTCTAATCGTTGGAGACGAGGATTGGGCTTGCGATTCGGTTCGTCCGGAGCCGCGGCAATATATGTGCTCTCATCAATATGTTCTAAACAACTGTAAAAATGACTTTAATGAGCGCTCCCTTCGACATTTCCGGTCTTAGCAGTTTCGCTGACGGAGAAGCCCTCCCGGCGGAGGCTGTTTTTCACGATGTCCGCATGTTCGGCGTCTTTTAGCTCGATCATAATATCGATCGAGGCGCCTTTCGCGGGAACATCCAGCAATGTCCGGCGATGAAATACTTCGAGAATATTGGCGCCGCCCTCTCCAAGCACTGTCGCGATACGCCCGAGTGTTCCAGGCTGGTCGTCAATGATGATCCGAAGAGAGATAATCTTGTGCTGCCGCTCCAGGCCACGCACCATGATGGATGCGAGTATGCGCGGATCAATATTGCCGCCAGTGAGAACAAGGACGACTTTGCGTCCCTTGAAGCGCTCCGGATAGCTTAGCAAAGCTGCGAGACTCGCGGCTCCAGCGCCCTCCACCATAGTCTTTTGCTCCGAGAGGAAGGTGCATATTGCGCATTCAATCGAATTCTCGTCGACGCTGAAAATGTCTTGGACGTGGGTTTTGACGATTTCGAGCGTATGGCGGCCGACGGACTTCACCGCGATGCCTTCCGCCAAGGTCTGTCCACCGCATTTAGCGGTCTTGCCCTGAACCGCGGATTGCATCGACGGAAATAGCTCGGACTGAACGCCGACGATCTCAATATCTTTTTTCTGCGATTTGACCGCTACTGATATTCCGGCAATCAGACCACCGCCGCCAATTGGGACGACGATCGTATCGAGGCCGGGACAGTCCTCCAATATTTCCAGACCAATCGTGCCCTGCCCGGCGATAACAAGGGGATCGTCGTAGGGATGGACAAGCGTCAACCCTTCCGACTTGACCAGTGCTTCGGCTTCACTTTGTGAGTCGTAAATGGTTTGTCCACTCAGAATGACCTTCGCGCCCCAGGCTTCCGTATTGCCGATTTTGACGTAAGGCGTTCCCACCGGCATGACGATCGTCGCCGGAATTCCGAGCCGTGAAGAATGGTAGGCGACCGCTTGGGCATGATTGCCCGCTGACATCGCGACAACGCCGCGCTTGCATTCTTCTTGGGTGAGAGACAGAAGTTTGACGAGCGAGCCACGGTCTTTAAACGAATTGGTGACTTGGAGGTTTTCGCATTTCACATAGACCTCCGCTCCTGTCAGGCTTGAGAGCTTAGGCGCTTCGATAATAGGCGTTCTGAGCACCGTGCCGCTGATTTTTTCGGCAGCGTTGCGAATATCCTCTAATGTGATGGTCTCGGAATTTGACGATGTCTGCTGTTCGGATGCACTCACCCATGATCTCCCAAAAATCTTGCGGCATCGCGCGCGAAATAGGTGAGAATACCGTTGCTTCCCGCCCGCTTGAACGCCATAAGCGATTCGATCATGACCCGGTCCTTATCGAGCCAGCCATTTTGACTGGCGGCCATGAGCATCGCGTACTCACCTGAAACTTGATAGGCGTAGGTCGGAACGCCGAACGCGTCTTTAACGCGGCGCAAAATATCGAGATAGGGGAGACCGGGTTTGATCATGATCATGTCGGCGCCTTCGGCGATGTCGAGTTCAACCTCGCGCAGGGCCTCGTCGGAATTCGCCGGGTCCATCTGATAGGTGCGCTTGTCTCCGGTGAGTGTCGAGGAAGACCCAACGGCGTCACGGAAGGGTCCGTAAAAGGCCGACGCATATTTCGCCGAATAGGACATGATGAGCTGATTTGTATGGCCCTCATCCTCGAACGCCTGGCGGATGGCGCCGATACGGCCATCCATCATGTCGGATGGCGCAATGATATCGCACCCCGCTTCGGCCTGGACGAGCGCTTGGCGAACCAGCACGTCGAGAGTTTCATCATTGGCGATCTCGCCGCCGCGCAGCAGCCCGTCATGTCCGTGGCTGGTATAGGAATCGAGAGCAACATCGCAGATGATGCCAAGTTCCGGTACGGCATCCTTTATGGCGCGGACGCCGCGGCATACCAAATTGTCCGGATTATAGGCTTCGTTTGCGTTATCGGTCCGCAGCTCCGGCTTGGTATTCGGAAAAAGGGCGATCGCGGGAATATGAAGGTCGACGGCTTCCTTTGCCGCCCTAACGGCATGATCGATCGTCAGCCGCTCAACGCCCGGCATTGAGGCCACGGGCATCCGTTCATTGTCGCCATCGATAAGGAAGAGTGGCCAAATCAAATCATCTACTGTGAGCTTATTTTCGCTAACGAGGCGCCTGACCCATCCGGCTTGCCTTAACCGTCTGAGCCTTGTGGTCGGGAAGCCCGACGGCGGGATGTCCAATCCGTTCTCCGTTAGACTGCCGGATCGCCCGCTCAATGGTTGAGTTTTATCGTCCATCGCACCAGATATTGCTTTGGGTATTCGACAACGGAGTAGCATTCCGCAGTCTTTATTGCAAAAATAAGACGCTGCTAGCCTTACCGTTCCGGCCGAGGGCGTCACTCACAGTAGGCGGAACGTTTGCGCGGAGCGAGGTCAAGATGAAAATGGTTCCGGTGCGCGTCATTGGCTTCCGGCCCGAGAACTGTACCGAAATAGCGGCAAGCGTCTTCGTAGATTTTGCGGACAAAGATGGTGTGCGGATCGGGCTTGGCGGGCTGTTCCGGCGGCGTATCCTCCTTTAACGCCTGCTTGGGAGCGGCGTCTGGCTTGGTGTTCCCGGTCCCTTGTGTTCCGTCCTCGGTCTTTTGCAGTGACACTTTGAGGGGAGGTGGCGTTTCGGACGATTGACCAGCCGCGGTGTTCGTGTCCGCAGCCACTGCTTTTTGTTCGGCAGCTTTTTTGCCGGCGGCAGCCTTTGCTTCGGCGGCAGCCTTTGCTTTCGCCCGGGCGATTAAGTCCCTCTTGGTTAATCCCCAATGGTCCAAAATTCGGATCCATTCCCCGTTGGCGGTCTTAAATGCGGCAATGTCGAGCGCGTTCGCCAGGGCGTGTTCGCTTAACCGCTTGCTTGGATCATTGTAGCGATTGCGGCAAGCATAGGACGCAACATTATGAATTTCCACGATGGGCGATTTTAAAAGCATTTTGGCAAGGGGCAGCACGCTTTCCGTCAGCCAAACATTCAGTTTGGCGGTGAGTGCACAATTGATTTGTGCAGGCGGCTTAATATGGATGCGCTCCTTGGAGCCAAATGTCTTGACGAGGATTGGAACCGGCGTGCCGCAAGCTCCGTCTCTCACCGGCGGCAGGGGCTCAAATAAGAGTTCAATTGGGGCAATGAGTCGCGCACATTCTTCTTGTGCACGGGAGATCTGTTCCACAGTCCATGTGACTGGCGGCGGAGCATCCTCGCTCACTTTTGGCTTTCGCACAGGCAAGGGAATATCCGATGTTGCGGCGGCACTGGCCGCCAGCGCGAAGGCAACAAAGGGGACTGTGAGACCCAGTCCGCGCATGAGGGATATCCCTGACTATTAAGGGTTTCCGGGGCGAATGACTCCTTGCCGTTCGCGTGCTGAGATGTATAGCTCCATCCGGCTCCGTGCAATGAAATTGGGGCAGGCCAATGGCCTGACTTACCAAGAGCGGGATATGTGGACAAATTTAACAGGTGCAAAATGGCGGACGGAGACGAAATTACGCTGCAAAAAGAGAACAGAGCCGGTCTCATTACGCTGAACCGGCCGAAGGCGCTCAACGCCTTTACCCTGGATATGATCCGCAAAAGGGAAGAGGCGCTCAAAACATGGATTTCCGACCCACATATTTATGGCGTTGTCCAAAACTCCGCCGTGGATAATGTTTTTTCCGTCGGCGGCGATTTGCGCGCCATTTATGAGTGGAAGCAAAGGGGCGCGCCGGAGCTGATCGGCGTGTTCCGGGAGGAATACCAGCAGAACTGGCACCTTGAGATGTTCAAAAAACCAACGGTCTCGCTCGTCGATGGTTTGGTGATGGGCGGCGGCGTCGGTATGACCATTTATGGCACCCATTTTGTCGCGGGCGAGAATACGCGCTTTGCCATGCCGGAGACCGGCATAGGCTTTTTCCCTGACGTGGGAGCCAGCTATTTTCTGTCGCAACTTCCGGGAAAATTAGGGTTGTATATGGGGCTGACCGGCTATGTCGCCGATGCGGCGGATCTCTATTTTCTCGATATTGCCACTCATGTCATTGCCAACAAACATTATGATGCGATCAGGGAGGCGATGATCGAGGCCGATCCGATTGATGACGTGCTAGAGGAGCTGCACGACGATCCCGGTCCCGCCGCCCTCGCTCAACGCCAGCAGGTCATCGACCGTATTTTTTCAAGGAATTCGGTTGAAAATATTCTGGAGGCGCTTGACCGCGAGACGGGGGAGCACGCCGAATGGGCCCAGGAAACGGCTCAGACCTTGCGGCAAAAAGCGCCGATCAGCTTAAAAGTCACATTTCGGCTGCTCCAAGACCGTGCGTCGAATACTTCACTTAAAGCGGCCTTTCAAACCGATTTTCGTCTCGCATCCCGGTTTATTCAGGACGATAATTTATTCGAGGGCATTCGCGCTTTGTTGATTGACAAGGATAAGGAACCAAAATGGCAACCGGCGCGGCTCGAGGACATTACGGACGATATGGTGGATCGCTATTTCGAGGGGCTGGGGGGCGAGGAGCTTGAACTCACTGATCTCAACTGACTTGCGGATTGCAATAGAGTTTCAGGCAATGATCGAAGGAACAATCGAATATTACGGAATAATTCTCCCCGAGCGCTCCTGATCAATCAATTCCAGACTTAATTTCATAAAATATTAATTAATATATTTAAGCTGATTTTAGGTTACCTCGCGTATTTTCGTAACCCTAATCTGGGGAAGGCGTAAGAAAGCGAGGCAAGTGATGAGTGTAGCCCTCGACATAACACAGAGTGGGCCGGGTCAAGAGTGCGAGGAACTCGAAGCGCATTATCTCACAGCGCTACGAATGATCGAGCGATTGCACCGGCTGCTGTTGGATGTCATCAAGGATGAGTTCGAACGAGTCGGGCGATCCGACGTGAATAGCGTTCAAGCGTTGCTTTTATTCAATATTGGCGATGCCGAATTGACGGCCGGAGAATTGCGGAGCCGCGGCTATTATCTCGGTTCCAACGTATCCTACAATTTGAAAAAACTTGTTGAGGCCGGATATATCCTTCACAAACGCTCCGATACGGATCGCAGGTCGGTGCGCGTAAGCTTGACGGATAAGGGACTGGAAATTTCCCGGCTGGTGAATAGTCTCTATGAGCGCCAGCTTGCGTCTCTTGAGGCCGTCGGTGGTGTTTCAATCCTCCAATTGAAGGAAATGAATGCGAGCCTCGTGCGGCTTGAGCGATTTTGGGCTGACCAAATCCGCTTCCGCCTATAAGGCAGGCCGAAAATTTTTATTTACTGTTGCCCTGGATCAACTCCAGGGCTTTTTTTTTGGTGACATGGACGCAAAAAAGTCGACGCCTCCGCAAAGAATCTTATACCAATGTACCAATCTCGACCGGTTCATTGACGACAGTCGAAAAGGGCGCCAGTGCCAGGCTCCGCGCCAATTGCGATAGTTCGAGGCCGCGCGCAAAACGTACTTAATTTATGCTCGGAAATTTGGTAGGGCTCTGACAGGCTTCTTCCGAGGGGAATTGGGACACGTAATCGTCATTGGAACACGTAATTGTCATTGGGACACGTAATCGTCATTGGGACACGCGCAGGTCCTTTGTTAACAAAAACGCAATATGCTATCCTTTGATCGGGTGGAAATATAATTCCGGAAAAATACGATCTGATTGTTTTTTGGGGGACTTTGATATTATGCGACGGCGCATTATTGCG
>BFAS01000201.1 GCA_008974985.1 bacterium MnTg02 | reverse complement strand
TTCGTCTGCCGCCCTGTATAGCCGTTGACAACGAGACAGCCGACAATGTTGAGGAAATTGATAAATATCCACATGAGAGAAAATAACAGCGCCGGTACACGTAGCGTGCCATCGTCGACACGGGCAAAAAACTCCGGGTTCAAGCCAATCCAACTTAGAGCCAGCAAGTTTGCCGTGAATGCGAAAGTATACCACGACATATATTGACGCCAGAGATCGTGCAATTGAGTCGATATTGCACGGACCTCGGAAATAATAAGCTCAAACGAGCCGTCAGGGTACACAGGGAAATGATGGGATAAATCATCCTCGTCCATGTCGGCCTCCTCGTCGTTACATCTGGAGAGCGTGTTTACCTGCTACGGTAATCCGCAAAAGGTCATACAACAAACAAGGCCGTGACGACAGGTTATCACTGTTACCAGGCATAGGGGATCAACCGGTAGCGCACCGCAATCATGAAGCCAGCAGAACCCATCACGGTTTGGAGCCAAGTGGCATTCGCAAGGTGATGCTGGCGCGGGCCGTCGAAGGCAAACTTCTCGCTGATGACGTTCACAATGCCGCCTGCATGCTCGCGCTGCAGGCGATTGGGAGGAGGCGGAGATATACCGATAATTTTGAATCGCGTACGGTCCGGACCCGGAGTGAGGCTCCGAGCCTGCAGTTTTCACTGAAATTGTGATTGTGATGCCCTCATTTTCTGGCGAATGAGATTTTGTGCCTTATATTGTCATCTTAGCTTTCTATGATATTTCGATATTTTTGCTTAAAGCCGTTGGAGGGCGAGGGCATGCGCGCATCGTGGATTTTATTGTCTGGAGTCGTCGCGATTTTGGCGGCAGTTTATGTACTCGACCTCACAACTTTGGCCGATGCGCAACAGGCGTCAGCCCCGGTTCCTGTGACCGTCGCTCAGCCATTCCCAAAAAAAATTACCGAGTGGGACGAGTTTACCGGCCGCTTCGAAGCGGTGGAGCGTGTTGACGTTCGCGCTCGCGTGTCGGGTTTTCTTGAGCAAGTAAAATTCAAGGATGGCGATATTGTTCAAAAGGGTGACCTGCTATTTTTGCTAGACCGTGAACCGTTCGAAATAGCTGTGGACTTGGCAAAGGCACAGGTTGATCAAGCCTTAGCGCAGCTAGAACTTGCAACGAACGATGTGGAACGAGCCCGGCCACTGGTAGCGACAGGCGCTTTGACACCACGTGAGCTAGAAACACGTTTGGCGGCTCAACGCGAAACGGCTGCCAAAGTGGAAGAGGCAAAAGCGCGTCTCGGTCAAGCGAAGCTGAATTTGAGATGGACTGAAGTACGAGCGCCGATTGCAGGCCGCATTTCGGACGCGCGAATAGACTCAGGCAACTTGATCACCGGGGGCCAAGCCGATGCCACCCTGCTGACAACGATCGTCACTTTAAGTCCGATCCATTTCGTCTTTGAAGGAAGCGAGGCGGACTATCTAAAATATCAGCGTCTTGCAGTGCGTGGTAAACGTGCGTCTTCGCGAGTGCGAGCGAATCCCGTTGTAGTTAAACTCGCAGATGAAACCGGATTCTTCCATCGCGGCGCGATGGAATTTGTCGACAATGTGCTCGATACTAGATCGGGAACAATCCGCGCTCGCGCCATTTTCGAAAATAATGAAGCCGTCCTGTTGCCGGGGCTGTTCGGCCGCTTAAGGCTTTTCGGCGGAGAAATTGACGCTCTGCTCATTCCCGACAGCGCGATCGCCTCTGATCAAGCCAAGAAGATTGTGTTTGCTGTCGGCGAGGACGGTATCGTCATGCAAAAAACAGTCACATTGGGTCCGCTTGTTGAAGGGTTGAGGGTCATCAAAAGTGGACTAAGACGGACGGACCGTATTGTTATCAATGGCATTCAGCGGGCACGGCCTGGGCAGAAGGTAACGCCGCAAGAGGGCAGGATTGAGCCACAAACGGGTGTGCGAGACTAAACGAAAACACAGAGGCTCTGATGGGCTTTTTTCACTTTTTTATTGACCGTCCAATATTTGCGGCGGTCATCTCGATCATTCTGACAATAATCGGCGCTGTCTCCTATTTCGCTTTGCCTATTTCCGAGTACCCGGAAATTGCGCCGCCAACTGTCGTCGTCACCGCCACCTATCCAGGCGCATCAGCTGAAGTTATCGCAAACACCGTTGCCGCACCTCTCGAACAGGAAATAAACGGCGTCGAGGGCATGCTTTATGTTGTTTCTCAATCGACGGGCAACGGCGTGACGTCCATTAACGTTGTCTTTAAGCCCGGAACGGATATCGACCAGGCTCAAGTTCTCGTGCAAAACCGCGTTTCGGTTGCCGAACCTCGATTGCCGGAACAGGTGCGGCGGCTCGGTGTTACTGTGCGCAAAAACTCCCCCGACCTGATGATGGTTATCCATCTCACCTCACCAGACGGCACCTTAGATCAGCAATACATCTCCAACTACGCAACGCTGAATATCAAAGACGCTCTTGCGAGGGTTGATGGCATCGGTGATGCGCAGGTGTTTGGCGCTCGCGATTATTCGATGCGCATATGGCTGGACCCCGCCCTGGTCGCTGCCCGCGGCCTAACCGCTAAAGACGTTGTGGACGCACTGAGAGGGGCAAATATTCAAGTGGCTGCCGGATCGATCAACCAACCCCCGGCAACCTCCGAAGGTGCGTTTGAACTGTCAGTGCAAACGCTCGGACGACTGTCCAATCCGGAGCAATTCAAGGACATTGTTGTTGCCAGTGACGATAGGGGCCGGGTGACACGTGTTCGCGACGTGGCACGTGTCGAGCTCGGTTCACAAGATTATTCCCTCAACGCCTATCTGGATAATAAAGTGGCGACAGCCATCATTATCTTCCAGCGGCCGGGGTCGAACGCCCTTAAGACTGCTGAATCTGTTCTTGAGCTGATGAAAGAGCTAAAGAAGAGTTTCCCGCCAGGGCTCACTTACAGCATCGTCTACAACCCGACCGAGTTCATCCAACGGTCGATTGACGAAGTGATCGTGACGCTCGGCGAAGCCGTCATTCTTGTTATCATCGTAATCGTTTTATTTCTGCAAACATGGCGGGCGGCCATCATACCGATTGTCGCTATTCCCGTGTCGCTTATCGGCGCTATGTTCGTTATGGCGGCTTTCGGATTCTCGCTGAACAATTTATCGCTGTTCGGTCTCGTGCTTGCCATTGGAATCGTGGTTGATGACGCGATTGTCGTGGTCGAAAATGTCGAGCGCTATTTGCGCGAGGGCTTGTCGCCGCGCGAGGCCGCTCAAAAGACAATGAGCGAGGTCGGGGGCGCGCTCGTCGCAATGTCTCTCGTGCTTCTCGCCGTATTCGTTCCGACCGCATTCATCTCGGGCGTTTCCGGCGCATTCTATCAGCAATTCGCTCTCACCATAGCGGCGACGACGATGATTTCGTTGCTTGTATCGTTGACTCTGTCGCCGGCGCTATGCGCAATCCTTTTCAAACCGCACCACGAGGAAGGCAAGAGTGGAGGAGGGCGTTTTGGATTGCTGGCTTGGCCGTTCAATAAATTCTTTCAAGGGTTCAATTGGGGTTTTGCGAAGCTTTCGGGTGCTTATGGTGGTCTTACGCGCACGCTAATCCGCATATCCGTTCTGGTTCTTGTGGTCTATGCCGGGTTGATATTTCTCACTTATGATCAGTTTGCCAAGACCCCGACGGGCTTCATACCGCCGCTTGACCGTGGCTATTTCATCGCTGCTTTTCAATTGCCGCCCGGTTCAAGCTTGGAGCGCACAGATACGGTTATTCGGAAAGCAACCAAAATCATTTTGTCCCGCCCCGGCGTGAAACATGCGGTCGCATTTGCCGGTTTCGATGGCGCGACGTTTACAAACGCGCCGAATGCGGGCGTGATTTTTATTCCCTTGGAAGACTTTGAAAAGCGAATTGAGAAGGGACTCACCGCAGCAGGGATATTGGCTGACTTGCGGCAACAATTGTTTGCACTTCAAGAAGCCTCAATCTTTGTTCTTCAACCTCCCTCGGTTCCGGGGATCGGGACCGGCGGCGGCTTTAAGCTTTATGTGCAGGACCGGGCGGGCCGTGGACCGAGAGCCCTGGAACAGGCGACTTGGAGCATAGCCGGCCCCGCCAATCAGGTGCCCGGCCTAACCCAAGTCTTCACACTTTTTAATACGGCCACACCGCAAATCTATGCTGATATTGACCGCACAAAGGCAGAAATGCTCGGCGTGCCAATCACGCGCGTGTTTGACACACTGTCCATCTATATGGGTTCCGCCTTTGTCAATGATTTCAATATTCTCGGCCGGACTTATCGCGTGACGGCGCAAGCTGACAACCCCTATCGGTTGACGCTGCGCGATGTTGAGAACTTAAGAACGCGGTCTAATTCCGGTAAGATGGTCCCTCTCGGTTCCGTCGCAAATTTCCAGAACAGATCAGGGCCGTACCGTGTTCCTCGCTACAATCTTTATCCCGCTGCCGAAGTGCAAGGCGCGACAATGCCAGGATTTTCCACGGGCCAAGCTATTGCAGCGATAGAAGAATTGGCTGCGAAGAATTTGCCTGCGGGATTCGGATTTGAATGGACCGAAATCGCGTTGCAAGAAAAGCTGGCCGGAAATACGGCGATGATCGCGTTCGGCCTCGCTGTCGTGTTCGTATTCCTTCTGCTTGCCGCGCAATATGAGAGTTTGGTCTTGCCTCTGGCTGTTATCCTGATTGTACCAATGTGCTTGTTGGCGGCAATTTTAGGGGTTGGTCTCAGAGGCATGGATAACAATGTTCTGACGCAAATAGGCCTGATCGTCCTTATCGGCCTTGCAGCGAAGAATGCCATCCTCATCGTCGAGTTTGCTAAGCAGGGAGAAGAGCGGGGATTGTCGCGTGTGGAAGCCGCAGTGCAGGCAGCGCGGACGCGGTTAAGACCAATCCTTATGACATCGTTTGCCTTCATTCTTGGCGTTGTACCGCTTGCGACTGCAATCGGTGCGGGCGCTGAGATGCGTCAGGCGCTCGGAACGACCGTCTTTTTTGGAATGCTCGGCGTGACCATATTTGGGCTTATTTTCACGCCGGTTTTTTATGTGATGTGCCGCTGGCTTGGCGATTTAGTTCAAAGGAAGAGTGACAAGGCGCCGGTAAGAGGCGAATCATGATTGTGGGCTTTCGGCATGACTCCGGCTTGCGTGGACGGTTTGTTTTCCTTCCGGAGCTGAGAGTAAAGCAGCCACTCAAGGCCCAAGTAACGTACGCGTACTGATGACCCGAAGCCGTCATGGTGCGGTCGTGCCGGCCTCGCGCGTGCAACTCTCGGCCCGTTCCGCGAGGCGTCTTGTTCTCTTTGTGATGCAAAGTGGCGCTCACGCATTCCACCGCCCCGATGGACTTTGTTGTGTCGCACCGCAAGCGGTCCATACAGCTCAATCAAGTCGACCACTTGACCGGCGCGGCGGCCCACCGTGACAGGCATCGTGCCTTCCAACATCCATTGTGATTCATGTCAGGGAATTTACTGCTGTCCTTCCTCATCTCGTCTCTGTGTCTCATCTTCGCTCCCCAATGGGCTACGATGAGCCAGAAACCCTCTCTTGTTCAATAGACCCAATCTGTCTCACAGGTGCTGACGTCAGCCAATTTGGAGTTGATCTGCGCAGGGGTGGCGATCCAAAGCAAATGACACCTTGCGATGACACGATGGAGCATTCTGGATCACACGGTATTTTGAGATGATTCCAAAGGCGAGGATTCCCAACTATTTGACTTCAGCCATCCCGTCCATCTTGGCGGGATGGTGTCACATTGCTGGTTGACCAATGCATCTGCGGCCTAACCAATAATTGGATCAGATCCGGATCAGCTTGCGGTCATACGCCGGCATGTCTGCTGTTGGCAGGTTTTGTTGCACAAACCACTGTTGAGGTCGCCGGCGAACAGTGAATCCGTCTTGTTAGAACAATCGACGACGGAGGCGGGCAATAATGGGGCGATTGGAACGGGACCAGGGCGCGCTGTTCTACGAATTTCATCTCGACGATGCCGTGCCGGACGATCACCTCGTGCCTATATATGAAGACGTGAGAACAAGCAAAAGACTCACTGCGAAACCGCTTTCCAATCAGCTGCGATCTTGTTTTTTACCGGCGCGCATGCGGGTCGCAAGGTGTCCCTTTAGCGATGCAGTATTCATATATACCTGGTGGGCGTTTGCAATCTGTCCACTTGCGTCTGGCATTATCCCAATTTGCCCATCGCGATCCATAGCGGCCGCTCGTCTTGAGGCTCCAGTCGCGTATGGCTGCACGGCACGCTGAGCTGCAGGAGATTTTTTTCTCACTCTTTACCGTCACCGAATGTCTACAATGTGCCTGTGCGGTGGTCGTCGCAAGCGGAACCGATATGCACACTAGAAAAAACATCAGTAGAGTTTTATTCCGCATAGTCCCCTCCTTGTTTGGTCTTTTTCGTGCAACGCGCTGAGCAAGAATTTGTCCCAACCGATGGAGACATTACCGCATCGTTTTAACAGCGTCGAGAGAAGTTGTGGCGGTTGCAATTGCACCGGGTAGGGACACTGACAAGCGCCGCTTATCGGCCTTCATTCGCAAGGAATGAATTATTCGCTGCGTCTAACTATCATAGATGGTGAGCAACGAAGCGATGGCGGCTTTATAGGTAATCGATAAGTTGCTCAAGCCAATGTCACATCTTGGCGCTTCTCTGCCGATCTAGAGGGCCATACCGAAGGCCCGCTTCGTTCGGCAAAACTGTTACAGAATTTCCTATCTTCGGTTCGCGTACTAATCTTACTTCAATGAACATTTGAACCGAAGGGAGGAGCTGATGGCTCACCAGCGTTTTCGTAAGTACAACACAAAAGATATCTATGCGGGGCAGGCGCTCGACAACGACCTCGCAATGGCGGTTCGAGCCGGCAACCGGATCTGGCTGCGCGGCCAGACCGGGCATGATTTTGATGGTAACTTCGTCGGCGAGGGCGATGCCGCGGCTCAAGCCGAGAACGCCATGCACTGCGTCAAGGTGCTGCTTGAAGAAGCCGGGGCCGAAATGGGTCACATCGTCAAGACCACCGTCTATCTCACGGACCGCAAACATCGCGAAGCGGTCTATGCTGTCGTCGGGCGTTGGCTGAGGGGCGTCTATCCATGCCAAACGGGCCTTATTGTCGCCGGCCTGGCGAAGCCCGAGATGCTGATGGAGATCGATGTCGAAGCGGTCATCCCGGAAAGTGATTGACCTGCACATTGAGATATTTCGGTATCCACGAGATCAAGTAGGGAGTAGGGCCCCACTCGCCGACGGACACAATCAGCCGTCCCCAAAACTCGTTTCATAACGAATGCGTTTCGAAACCTTTAGAATTCAGATTTGCTGGTGCAGAGAAACCTATACTAACTCAGTGCATTACCAACGATTTCGCCATCAGCCACCCGTCGTCTAAGCATTACGGGAAGAAACGGCAAATTTGGAAGCGTTGAAATGGCTGTGAGGGATATCCGCGGGCGACGCGATCCCGTAGCTGCAATGGTATGTATAGCGCCTACGCAACTAAAGCGCTGCACGTTTACCCTTTATGATTTAAATCAATGCCACATCGTCAAATTATCTTCATTATCGTAATTGCCCCTTCGTTAGGGACACGGGTGTTTCCGGGGACATGGGGTTATCCGCTCGGAGACACCCTTTTATCATGCAGCCTTCATAAATTCGTCCGATGTGTCATATGGCTTCTGGCTCATATGCGCTTCCTCGGCCTTAACCCCGCAGCAAGATCCATCGGCAATTCCTACAGCTCCGAGATTTGCACTTTGGATTGTTTTTCAAAAAGCGCTTATTTTTGGACCGAACAGCTTGCCCCGAACGGACGCCTAATGCGACCGGATCGCTGCATGAAGTAAGGCGTAACGGAAGATAGTCCCCGCCATATCGCGAAACGAAGACTCTATCGGGGCAATGAATTTCGGCGGATTTGATGACCGGTATGTTGTGTCAGACGGGGCTACGCCTGCCATCCTGCCATCTAAATGTCTTCTACATGCAATGCCATCTGATTTCTCAAAAAGGCATTTCGCTCGTTTCGTCGTGAAGCATTGCCCGCATGGCAGACCGTGACGGCCCTCAGCATTGGCAAGGCATTTTCGATTTGAAGTGCGGTCCGATGCGCATAACGTGTCCCCGCCCAAATTCAGTCAATGAATCGCCAACATCGTAATTAAAGTCGGATCTGGATGTTGGTTGTGATTGGTACGCAAAAATCACGCAAAACCGCGATGGGATACAAGCGATCTATAGGGCGTCTGTAAAATATTGGCTGAGTTAAGAAAAGGGGGAGAATGGAATTCTAGTGTGTGAATCGCATGCTTTGTCGATTGGAAATCCATGGTTACGCTTAGGGAAGCCGATTTCCTTGAATTTGAGAAGTGTGCGTTTGACCGTATTGTCTGTAGTGTCCGGAATTATTGACCTGACAGATCTGCTGTGCTGCTTGAGCGGCTCCGCAGAAAATTCCTCACTGGCAGACTGATCATCTGGAAATGCTAAGAAATATGGAGTTGAATCTCATGGCCGTATGCGACGCGCGCATGCTGTTTCGGATTCTGAAGTTCGTATTCTTATGGGCGGTTATGTTTCTCGGATTCAATATGATTGCCCGGGCGCAAACCGATTTGAGTAAAATTGTAGGTCCCAATGCTTGCGCGGAGTGCCACAAGGAGGAGGCGCTCGTTTGGCAGAAGACCCACCATTTCACCACCTTTAAGGATATGCCGCGGAGCAAGGAAGCACGCAAGATTACGGATAAGATGGGGATCAAACGGGTCAAGGCGAAAAGCCTTTGCCTGAATTGCCATTTCACATCGCAAGCCGCAACGGCGAATAAGAGACCGAAACCGATCGCTGGTATCTCGTGTGAATCGTGCCATTCAGCGGGCAAAGATTGGGAAAAGCTCCATGCTGAGTTCAGTGGTAATAAGAAAAAGGAAGATGAAACGAAAGCGCAAGCCACGGCCCGCTGGAAAAAGTCGGAAGCGCTCGGAATGATACGGCCGCATGCATTGTATAGTTTGGCGAAGAATTGTTACAGCTGCCATGTCGTACCGCAAGAAAAACTCGTCAATGTTGGCGGCCATCCTGCAGGTAGCAAGTTTGAATTGGTTTCATGGTCACAAGGCGAGGTGCGGCACAACCTTTGGTATTCGAAAGGGAAAGAGAACGTCAGTGCCAGTCGGGGCCGTAAGCGGATGATGTATATTGTCGGCCTGGCTGTTGAACTCGAAACGGCACTTCGCGCCGTGGGCGTGGCAACGCTCAGAAAATCCTATGCCTTCAAAATGGCGCGCCGCGCAGATGTAGCGCGCAAGAAAATGGCTGTTGTCGCAAAGTTGGTGCCAGGTGTTCGTGAAGTCGCGAATATTATCAAATTGGGGCATTCAGCCGGGCTGAAACTCAGGAATAACGCCCGCCTATCCGCGGCCGCTGACGGGATCGCAAAGCAAACACTAAGTCTGGTGGCCAATTATGATGGCAGTACATTTGCTGGCCTGGATAGGATCATTCCCGGCGCCGATAAATATAAGGGCAAGCCGCCAAAATAAGATGCGATCGCGAATGATGTTGAGTTGGAGCATTTTCATGTCTCCCACTGAATTCGAAAACCGCTTTAGCTGCATGTGGAGAGGGTGTTGACCCAAGTTCACAAGGTCCGAAAACCGCGCCGCTGGGATCGGCCATTTGGCCGCGAGCGTATGCAATCTCACGATCTGCGACGGCTCCTGTCGTTGCCTATTTTCACATACATTGATCAGAAGGAATTTCCGGCTGATTTGGCGCTGACCGATATTTTGGCGAATGACGGACGAATTATACGATACGCCCGCGGCGATATTATCTTCCGTCAGGGTGAATACGGAAATTCGGTTTTTATTGTACTCCGTGGTTCCGTGCGGGGCTTGCTAACGTCTGAGGGCGAACGAACCGCCTTTCAACAGGAGCTCCGCGAGAAAAAGTCTTGGCTTCAATTATTCTCCCAGCTTTGGCGTAATTCAAAGGTTTCTGAGGGCCGAGATCTTGGAGGTCACAAACAGCCATCACCGGACTTGGATCACCGAATGCGCTTGGAATCCGACCCAACGGTTTCGGTTTCCTTGCGTCGCAACAAATTGCAACGCCATCCCGGTCCCGGTGACAGGGCCCGCAACGCGTCCAATCCGACAATTCATCGTGCACGGTCCAAGAACCGGGCAAGCCCGCTATTGAACGTTGAAGCAATCATTTCTCGGATTAAGCGTGCCGCTGAGCTTGCCGTAAAACTTCCGAGATTCGCAAGAGGTCGCAAAAGATTATCTGGTGGTTCGGCCGGACCGGCGCGCGCCACGAGACATACAGCGCGAGCTCCGAGCCCTAGACATGCTGCGCCGGTGCGAGGGCCGAGAAATGCGCCACCAGCGGAAGATCCTAGAAACAATGAATACCGGGAATTGGCAAGATACGAGCCGCCGCCGGCGCCTTTGGATCACCAAGCACGCTTGAACTCCGACAGAGCGGTCTCTCAGTCTTCACATCGCTATGATTTGGAGCGGTATCACCGTCCTAATGATAAAGCCCGCAACGCCTCGAAGCACGCCGACGGCCTTGAAGGGCTCATGAGGCGGGTAAGTGAATTCCTGAACAGGGAACAAATCCTATCGCCAATTGAGGATATCGATGGATTGATCGCAAAGTTTCCGACATTTTCAATAGGAAGCAATGGGATATTCGGTGAGTCGGCAGCACTGACACGAACGCCACGAAGCAATTCGGTTTTCGCAGACGAAGACGAAACATTGTTGTTGGAGCTTCGATGGCCGGGGTTGCGTGACATCCGGCATTGGTCGGACTCCTTTCGCAATGAAATCGACGGATTGTATCGCGTGCGGAGTCTCCTGGCTGGTTTGCGGGAATCTTCCCTTTTCGAAAATGTTGACGAAGCAACCTTGACGGTTATTGCCGAACATTCGCGTTTTGAGACCCACGGAAATTTTGGATGGACCCATCACTATCAACGCGAAATTGCGAGCGCGAATGGCAGCGAGCAGATTATTCAACACGAGCCGATTATCTCAGAGCAGGATCATTATTTGGATAGCTTGCTTCTCATACAGTCAGGATTTGCGCGAGTAAGTGAAAAATTCGACCATGGCGAGAAAACGATCGGTTATTTGACAAAAGGGGATGAATTCGGTCTGGCGGAGATCACCAACAGCGTACGGAGCGATGAGGACCGAAAACTTCGACGAAGCTTGCGGGCAATCGGTTACGTTGACGTTATTCGGATCCCGACGCAAATCGTCGAAACCTATTTGTTGCCGACTCTGCCGGCCCATAAGAAACTCTCGCCTTTATCGCCGGCGACAGCAGATCCTATTGCCGTGAGATCGCTCGCGCAGGACGCCGGGTTGCAACAATCCATGCTCAACTTTTTCGTCGACAACCGGTTTGTCAATGGCACTAAGGCGATGGCGATCAACACGGATCGTTGTGTGAATTGTGATGATTGTGTTCGTGCATGTGCCGCGACTCATGACGATATTTCTCGGTTTGTCCGGCACGGAATGTCTCATCAAAATTTGATGATTGCGAATGCATGTATGCATTGCGTGGATCCGGTCTGTCTCATTGATTGCCCAACAGACGCCATTCATCGTGACCCCAGTTCTGGATGTGTTGTCATTGACGACGCGACCTGCGTCGGTTGTGCCGCGTGTGCCAACGCCTGTCCCTATAACAATATTCGCATGGCAGAGCTTCGCGATTCCAGCGGCGCATTTCTTATTGATGAGGAGGGTGTTCAGGTTGTTAGAGCGACCAAATGTGATTTTTGCGTCGACCAACTCGGTGGTCCCGCCTGTCAACGGGCATGTCCTCACGACGCTCTTATCCGCGTCGACATTCAAGACATGGATAAGTTGTCTAATTGGTTGAATCTAGAACCCATTTAGAGAATCCAGAGCCATTCTGACGGAGCAATTTTGCGACAGGATCAAAGAAAATACTGCGGGCCCTATCCGGATAGAGGCAAGGGATTATTCGCCGGGATTGGTGCAAAAGCGCCCGTCCCTTGCGCTTTCCATCTGGTGAATGTCTATGGCGCCAAAAAGCTTGCCCGACGCCCCGCATTGCGCCGTGCTTTCTTGCCAGTGGATCATCGCACCAGATGTGCAACAGAATTGACTCTGAATTCTCTAGAAGGGCTCTAGCGCAGTAGCTATGCGACGCATCATCCGCAACTCTGCGATCACCGCCATTGCCCTGGTGTTTTTATACTGGCTGATTTGGCTTTATGACGCGGGGCTGCGCGATCCGAGGTTTTTCGATGGCTGGATATTGTTTTGTGGCATGGGCGCTCAATTGCTTTTTACGCTCAGGAAAAAACTCCCACATTTGCCTTTGGGCCGGGCGACGGCCTGGATGCAGACACATATTTACATAGGCTATGCCGTGATTGTCGTATTTGGATTTCACACGGGAATTTCGTTGCCTGATGGCCTGCTGGAGTGGGTTTTGTGGTTGCTTTTTGTCATCGTCGTTTTGAGCGGCGTCATCGGTGCGTACTTGTCATGGTCAATTCCACCCAAGCTGAAACAGAACTCCGAGCGAATAATTTTCGAGGGGATACCGGCATTGCGATCCGAACTCGCGCGAGAAGTTGATAATTTGGCGACGCATGCAGCCGATCGCGCTGGATCGCCGACCATTTCCGATCTCTATGTTAATGTCTTGCATGGTTTCTTTAAGCGACCGCGAAATCTCTTTGCGCATTTGAGAGGCTCTGGGCGACCATTGGATCGGATATCCGGCGAAATTGGAAATTTGGAACGGTATCTTGATAAGCCTGGAAAGGAGACGTTGGACGCGATCAAGGATCTTGTCGTCGCGAAGGACAATTTGGATTTTGAGTACGCTCATCAGGGAGTTTTGAAAACCTGGTTATTTGTACATATCCCGGCGACCTATGGTTTGATCGTGCTCACAGTCCTCCATGTCGCTATCGTTTATGCTTTCTCGTCAGGAGCTCCGTGAATTGAAACGCTTGCAATTATTTGACTTCCTGAAGAACGCAAATGAGCGCCCCAACGAAAAGTGGGTTTGCGGACGACTGGAGTCGGGCAAAGCTTGCCGCGTGGGGCCAAACAGACGCGGTAAATGCCAGGCGACTTATGAATGCGTCCCATCGAAAACTGGCGGCAAGTGGCATTGCCTCCGCTCGCTATCTGATGGCGGGCAATGCCAGGAAGGCCCGCTTGCCGACGGAACATGTTGCAACCCGATTCCGGCGTGCAAGCCCGTACGGACCTTGCGAGCGAAGCGGGGAGCGGTTTCCAAGTGGGTGGCCATACTCTTCATAGGTTTTGTGGTTCTGACAATATCCTATGCCAGCAATACGCAGCTTTTGATGCCGGGTCCGATGACGACGGCGCACAGTCCACTAAGCAAATGTGGAGACTGCCATTCCAACATCACAGGAGGACAATTCGACTGGTTGCACGCTATCGTCGCCTCAGCGAACCCGCGGAAAGACAGTGACGCTTGTCTGACCTGTCACAAGATGGGTCCCGCCGCTTTAAATCCCCACGGTCTAGCGTCCGATAAATTAGAGGTGCTCACTAAACGGCTTCAATCGTTCCTAGGACCGACCTCGGCGCCGATGTCGGCACGGGTGCGCAATGTGGTGTTTCCAGTCCAAAATATGTCGGCAGCGGGAGTCTTTTGCGCGACATGTCATAAAGAACATCAGGGAAAGAAAATCGATCTGAAGGCAATGGCTGATGTCCGGTGTCAATCGTGCCATACGGTTCAATTTGACAGCTTTCAGAACGACCATCCGAAGTTCAACAAATATCCCTTTAGGCGCAGGACCCGCGTTAATTTCGATCATTCCAAACATTTTGGCGATCATATTCCAAAGACACTCGCCAAAAACAAGGTAACGAAATCAACAATACCTGGCGTCTGCGCCGATTGTCATACAATCGGTGCAGAGAAAAGGCACATGGACGTCAAGCCGTTCGCCGAGATGTGCTCATCTTGCCATTTGGGTCAAATCGTCGGCGCTGAGCGGGCGACTGGGCCTAAGGGAATTGCGTTTTTCACTTTGCCAGGGCTCGATGTCGCAACCCTTAAGAAAAGGAATGCCGCGATTGGCGAATGGCCGGAGCAGGCAGAAGCAGAACTAACACCACTTATGAAACTTTTGATCGGCTGGGACGAAGGCCGCAGGCAGTTGCTTAACAAGCTAAGCAAACTTGATCTGCTGGATTTATCCGAGGCGACAGCAGAGGAGATCGCTGCGGTTGAAAAGTTCGCGTGGGAGGTCAAGTTTCTCCTTTACGCGCTTTCCACCACCAAGACGTCGGATGTCATGAAGAGGATTAGCTCAGCGACCGGTACGAGTGTTGATCCAGATCTCATCGCCAAGCTTACGGCCACCATGCCAAGAGACGTGCTGGTGAGCGCGCAGCGGGAATGGCTTCCAAACCTTAGTGCTGAAATCGCGAAGCGCGGGTATGGCGATTGGATAACGTCGATCGTGAATACCAATGAGAGCGGTGCATCAATTTCATCTTTCCGGGCTCGGAAGTATGCGGCGCAGGGAGTCTCGGATCTGGAGCCCATTTCTGAGAAACCGACGGCTGCAGCGCAGACCGGTCGATCGGGCAAAGAGGGCCATAACGTTGCTTTAAACAGCGATACGGGCAATCGGACAAACAGCAAGAAACAAAAAGAAAGGCTCGTGGTTGCTCAATCAAGTGAATTGCGAATTAATAAATTCGGCGAAATCGTTGGAGGATCCGAGAGTTCCGGTTCCGCGGACGATCGTTCCAGAAACGAGAATAAAAAATCCACGGAAAGGCCATCCGGTCCCCCGCCCGCTCGCGAGAAAGCAAAGCCTGCGGAGAGGCCATCCAGTGATCTCGCGACCAGTGGTGACGAGAACGCAAAGCCTGAGGGTGGGCAAACGGATGATCTTCTCGTTGGTGATGAGAACGCAACGCCCGAGGATAGGCCGACGGATGACGTCCGCGTTGGCGATGAGAAAAGCAAACCCGCGGAGAGGACACCCGGTGATCTCGCGACCAGTGGTGACGAGAACGCAAAGTCTGACGATCGGCAAACGGATGATCTTCTCGTAGGTGATGACATCCCAACGCCCGAAGATGGGCCGACGGATGACGTCCGCGTTGGCGATGAGAAAGGCCTTCCCGCAGACACACCCGCCGATAATCGTCTAACCAGAGAAGAGAAATCAAAACCCAAAAAGCGTTCACCCAAAACGCTTGCCGGCGATAAGAAAAGAAGGCGAAAATCCGTCGACGAGTCTGCAAAAAGAGATACGGATTTGAAGGCGAAGTCCGCAGCGTCGAATCGCAGCGCGACCTCCGGGATCGATGCAGAAACCTGGGCCGAGTTTGGCGGCTGGTACCGTCAAGATTTCTCTATTTTATACAAGCCGACCGGTCACGCGGATGGATTTTTGCGCGCTTGGCTGGACTTCACCGGCCGCTTGTTTGAAAAAGCTGAGACCAATCTTGCCTCGCCAGTCTTCAATTTGCTAACAGCGAAAGACGCGCAAGGCCAATGCACGAAATGCCATAGCGTTGACAGTGGAAGCGGTGGAAGCCGGAAGATAAATTGGAAACCGTCTTCGATCTCCACAAGAGCGAGCCGCTTCACATCATTTGCCCACGAACCACACTTCGGCCTTCTCGGCGAAAAGGGCTGCTTGACATGTCATGACGTTAGTGCCGCTGCAGGATATCAAGACACTTATAAAGCCCATGATCCAAATATCTTCGTGTCGAATTTCAAACCGGTTGAACAAAAGCGGTGCGCCACGTGCCATGGCAAGAACGTGGCGCGTGAGGACTGCCTTCTTTGTCACAAATATCATGTGACCGACGTCAAGACGCCAATCATGACCACCAAGATCCCCAAATAGCGCAACGTCGAAACGCCATATTTCCATTGGTATTAACGGACAGGTGCTAGCTTCGTGTGTTCGACAAAACCACGCTTGCTCCCATCTTTTGCTACGAGCACCCACCCGCCTTTGGTCTCCACTACTGTCACCAGCAATCCAGGACTTAATTTTCGAATTGCGACACCCCGGCCTCCTGCATTGGCAAACAAATCCGCTGCTTTGATGACCACATGGGTGGGCCTTGTGGGGATCTTTGCTGTTGCGCCGGCGTTCGCATCGAACACGCCCTTGAAGGCTTTCGTGATGGTGTAATTCACGCCGCGCACTAAGTGTTGCGGACGCAGACGGTAAGGGTGTTTGAAGATCGGGTTATTTTTTGTGATCAATTCAGTGATCTGCGGAACGCGATAGCGAACGTGTTCAATAAGCTCATGGAGTTCTATCCGGCCGTTGCCGTTGCCATAGTCTTTGCTGGAATCTGCTGTCGCCAGGCCTTCGAGAAGCGCATATGCCAACACACCATGTGCTCTATAACCTTGAAGAGCTATTTCGGCCGGTCCGGAAGACGCCATAACTGTTCGGCCTGTCGCTTTGGAGAGTTTCTCGATCGCTGCCCGGTACTCCGGGTTGGTATTGTGGCCGATAATTTTGGAATGAACGCCCGTATCTGACTCGTAGGTATCAAAGATCAGAAAGCTTTTCTCCGCCTTTATGGAGCCAAGCCAGGTCCGCCAATTGTTTTGCCCCAATCCATCTTGCACAATGGCTATAGGAAGTTCTCGTCCCTGGAGGCGGAAGTTTGGCGGGACAAAGACGAATTTTCCGCCGACTGTCTTGCCATGTCCTGAGACGTAAAGGAAAAAGACGTCATGCGCCTGAACGATTTGACTAAGGTCCGCAAAGGCTGTTGACACCGTTTCTTTCGTGATCTCGCTATTGAGAAGAGATTTGATGATCACGTTGCTATAGATGTCTTTATCTTGACCGATTTTCACAAAGACTCTGGTTAGAGCACTTGCGTCGGAGGCCGCATATTTAAGGCGCAAAGCGGGGTCGCTATAGTCATTTGCGCCAATGGCCATGACATAGAGGGTCGGCAGCTTGTTGATCGCCGTCTTATCGACCTTTACGGTGACTTTCACCGGCAGAGACGCGATAAGGCCTTGGCTGTTATAGGCAACCACCTCGATCACATTTTCTTCAGCGGAGAATTCCAAATCTTTTCGCTTTACGGTCGGTTGGCCGCTGCCGCCAAACGCGTTTCCCTTGTTGACGCCATTGACCCTGAATTCGACCCGGCCGATGCCGCCGCCGCGATCCGTAAGATTCACGTCAATGGTGATTTTGCTACCTTGTATCCGAATGTTGTTGACCGGCGTTGCGATTTTCACGCGGGGCGGTGCGCCACTCTCCAGGATCTTTCGCAAATCTAGTTTCTGGGCGGCTAACAGGACCTTGTTGTTTGGATCTCCGGCCAGCTTCTCTCTCACGAGGTCGGGACGGTAAAGCGTGTCAAAAAGCTGGTGGATACCAATGACGTCAATGCCCTGAGCGACGTGAAGAAGTTTCGACCCGTGTGCTGATGCAGCAAAAAATCCCTCTGGCGTCATCGCGAGCCAACTGCTTTCCTTGTCGCCAGTGTCTGCGGATGCGCCAACAAGCGTGAGCAGGAGAGAGCCATATTCGACGTCCCAGAGTTTGAGTGTTGCATCCGAGCTCGCGGAGACAATCCGCTTGCCGTCCGGTGAAAAGGCAACCGAATCAACCCCGCCAGAATGTCCCTCCATGGTTTGGAGCAAGCGTCCAGAGGCGGCATCCCAGAGTTTGAGTGTCCTGTCTCTGCTGCCCGATACAATGCTTCGGCCATCTGGTGAAAAGGCAACGGATGTCACGATATTCGAATGCCCTTCCAGTGCGCGCAGCGAACGGCCTGAGGGTGCATCCCAGAGTTTGATGACGTTCTCGGAACTTGTCACCATGAGCGCGCCATCCGGTGAAACAGCAATTGAAGAAATGTAATCCGAATGCCCATTGACGGTACGGATCAGCCGCCCGGTTGCGGTGTCCCAATGCATCAGCGTTCCACCCAAACCGCTCGAGACGATCGTACTGCCGTCAGGTGAAAAAGCGGCCGAAATATCTTTCATCGACCGGTTCTTCAAGGTGCGGATAAGGCGGCCTAAAGCCGCATCCCAGAGTTTCAATGCCCCACCCAAACTTGCAAAGGCAATGACCCGGCCATCAGGTGAAAAGGCAGCTGAAACACCTTCCATTGAACGGTCCTTCAGCGTGCGGAGCAGGCGGCCCGAGGCTGCATCCCAGAATTTGAGTGTCCCTTCGCTCCCTGAGACGATCGTCTTGCCTTCCGCTGAAAAGGCAACGGAGAGCACCTTTCCCGATTGCGCCTCGAAAGTCCTTATGAGCTGGCCGTTGCCCACGTCCCAGAGCTTGATCGTGCGATCCCGGCTTCCCGAAACCAGAGTGCTACCGTCCGGTGAAAAGGAGATTGAAGTCACCCTGTCCGAATGCCCCTCTAGCGTATGGAGCAAACTGTCTGAGGCCACCTCCCAAATCTTGATGTCCAGGCGGCCCCTGGAGGCGATGCTTTCGCCGTCCGGTGAAAAGGCAATGGAATAGACGCCGCCGGTATGCGCGTTTAACGTGCGGAGCAGGTTGCCGGAAGCCGCATGCCAAAATTTTATGGTTCCCTCCAAGCTCCCTGAGACGGCTGTCTCTCCGTCTGGTGAAAATGCAATGGAGAGGATTTCACTCGAATGCCCGTTTAGCGTGCGGAGCAACCGGCCTGATGCCACATCCCAAAATTTGAGGATGCCTTCCGAGCTTCCCGAGACCGTCGTCCTGCCGTCAGGCGAAAAGGCAACGGATGATACGACGCCTGAATGTCCGGTTAGCGTACGCAGCAGCCGGCCTGAACCGGCATCCCAAAGCTTTATGGATTTGTCCAAGCTTCCCGAGACCATCACCTTTCCGTCGGGTGAAAATGCGATGGAGGACACCGTGCCCATGTGTGTCACATTCGTGAGGATTTGGATCTTTTGCCGCTCCTCAGAGGCTTCACTTTGGTAGGCTATTAACGCAAAGAACAGCGCCACAGCGGCAAGGCCAAGTCGCTTGAGAAAATCGACGCCGGTCAGGGTCGACGACATACGCTGCACCTACTGAATTGCGGCTACGGATACCCAAATCATAACCTATCTTCTTGCCATCTTGTTCGGCAAGGGGGTCGTGATTTCTGGCCTCAGTCGGCATAACGCCGGTTGATGGCGCCTTCGCATCCTTGCAACTTTACGTGTGCCAGCATGTGGAGAGAAGAGAGCGTGCCCCGGGGCGCAAGGCTGAGACATGATGGTCAAATCAGGACTCACTCATCGAATCGATAGGGGCTATTGCGGAGTGATCCGAGCCGTGTTCGTTTTTTCTTTTTCCGAAGCAATAAAAATATCCAAGAGTTGGCCGGGAAAAATAGTTCGCTCGTCGTTTTCGATCTTGTAAATTATTTGCAGAACACGGGTGTCGACACGCTCCTCAATCCGGCCTGAGAGTGAGCGCTTGGGCACGACGAGCGGCTCCGTGCGGACGAATGACAATTCGATTTTTCTGTCCGGTGAACCTCTGATCGTGGCCACGGCTTTCGTGTCCGAACGAAAGCGGTGGATTTCTTCCTCGTCAACATCGACCCGAACATGCAGCGAATCTGTATTTCCAAGCAACATAAGAGGTTGGTCCGAGTCGCCGGCGAGGGCAAATTCGCCGTTCCTCACATTGACCTGCAGTACGGTGCCACTGATTGGCGCGCGGATGACACCTAGGTCGAGATTTGTCTCGGCAAGCTTAACCGAGGCCAGTGTCTTTTCCAGAATCGACAGTTTAACAGCGATAGAGGCACCACCTTTGTCTTCGTCGAAAAGGGATAATTCTGCCTTTGCCTTAATGAGCTTGGCCTGCGCTTCCAGGAGTTTGGATTGGCTTCTTCTGAGCAGGATCTGTCTGCGTTTTTTCTCTCTTTCGCTGATGCCCGAACCGGACTCCAGCTGTTTCGCAATACGCACCAGATCTATGAAATCGTCCATTTCCGCTTTAGCGGCGCCCACCTCGGCCTGGGCCATCTTGATAATAGCTAAAAGTGCCGGAATACCCGCGCGCGTTTCTTGCAATTCGGCCTTTGCGACGGCGAATTCGCTATGCCGCTGAGCAAGCACGGCTTTCAAGGCTCTTCTGTCAAGCGCAAATAGTGGATCTCCCGCCTTTACCTTCGAGCCGGGTAGAATAAAGACCTTTTCGACGATCCCTGAGATATTCGTTCCGATTTTAATGAGCTGGCTTGATGGCTCGACGAGACCGACCGCGCCTATTCGCTCAATTTGCCCGCTCACTGTGTTGCCGGCCGCAGGTTGTGCGTGCGCCAGTTCGAGAGGATGAGAATTAAAGTTGGTTTTTGCGATTGAAAAAGCCGTAACTATCATCGTGAGACCCGCCAGAATGGGTAACGCATAACGCAATACGCGTGATCTCTTTTTCATAATACTCTCTCAT
>BFAS01000200.1 GCA_008974985.1 bacterium MnTg02 | reverse complement strand
CAATGGATTCTATGCGGCCAATGGGTAATATCGTGACACTGTCATCCCCACCGCTGAAGGTCGGATATGTTCTGAAGCGGTTCCCCCGTCTTAGCGAGACGTTCATTTTGAATGAGGTTCTCGAGCTTGAGCGGCAGGGAGTGGATGTCGAGATATTTTCGCTATTGCGGCCACCTGACGAGCTTCGGCACGAATTGTTAAGCGCCGTCCGCGCATCCATAACCTATCTGCCGGGCGGTAGCGCGGTGGGCGGCTGGCACGCTCGGACTTGGGAAATTGGGGGCGAAATTGAAAAGCACAAAATCACAGATTTGATCGCCTCAAATGCGCAACCCTTCGGAGATCTTATGGTCGGCAAGTCTGCCGCTGAAATCTCTCAGCTTTGTTTGCGCTTCGTGACGCTTGCGATGCTAGCTTCCGCCCGCGGCATCCAACATCTGCACGCACATTTCGGCTCGGATGCGACAACCGTTGCGCTGATGGCCAGCCGATTGACAGACATTCCGTATTCCTTCACGGCCCACGCCCGCGACATCTACCATACCTATATAGATCCCAAGACAGATGAACTGATTCGCAGGCGTAAGATCGCCGAAGCACAATTTGTTGTCACCGTATCCGACTACAATCGGCGCCACCTCATTAAGCTGGCCGGTGAGCAATCAGCCAATAAAATCCACCGCTTGTACAATGGCATTGATCTTCAGCGGTTCCAGATCAGCTCAGCGGTTGCGCGCACGAGCGGCCTGCTGCTCTCAATCGGACGCCTTGTTGAGAAAAAAGGGTTCTTCGACCTGATCGAGGCCTGCCGGCTGTTACGCGACGCCGGAACTCAATTCCAGCTTGTGATCGTCGGCGATGGTCCTCTCCGCGACGACCTTCAACAGAGAATCAATTCCTATAGCCTGGAACGGCAAGTGCAGCTCAAGGGGCCAATGCCGCAGGAGCGAATTATTGACGTCATGGCGCGATCGTCGGCGCTTGTCCTGCCCTGTATTGTCGCCAAAAGCGGAGACCAAGACGGATTGCCGACGGTCCTCCTGGAAGCCCTGGCAAGCGGTCTGCCATCTATCTCCACGCTGGTGGCGGGTGTTCCCGAAATCATTGAGCATCGCAAAAGTGGATTGCTTGTCCCGCCGGAAGACCCGGCACGTCTCGCGGAGGCAATGACTGAACTGCTGAACGACCATGGCTTGAGACAGCGCATTGCCGAGGCGGGGCGCTCACGTGCAGAGCGACTTTTCAGCCTGCCCGTCAATGTCAAAACCCTCAAAGGTCATTTTGAAACAAGCATGCAACCCCGAACAGAAACCAAAGCAGAGGACGCCCGTGAGAATCGCATACATATCGTCTGATCACGGCATTCCCGTACTTGGCGGCAAGGGAGCATCAATCCATATTCAGGAGCTGATCAATGCTTTCTATACGCTCGGGCATGAAGTAAGCCTCCTCAGCGCAAGGCTTGGCACGGGGACAGAAGCTACGATTTCCGCTGAAATCATAAAGGTCCGGGCGCCTGACAAGACAGCATGCCAAATTCATCCGCAAAGTGGAGATGGCGGAGAGCGGCTACACAAGGAGCAGCGATATATCGAGATCGGCCGGGCGATGGAAGCGGCCATACTCGAACATCATGCGAAAACGCCGTTTGATCTTATCTATGAGCGATATTCTCTATGGAGTTTGGCAGGAGTCAGAGCGGCGCGTCGTATCGGTGTACCCTGTATCGTTGAGGTTAATGCGCCGCTGCTGGTCGAGCAACAACGTTATCGCAAGCTTGCGCTTACAGATGTGGCGGCTGAGATCGAGGCGGAGATATTCTCTTCCGCCGACGCTATTATTTGCGTCTCAGACGCCGTCCGGGACTATGTTTCGTCCAAGGCCAAAGATCGGTCGAGACTTCACCTTATTCCCAATGGCGTCAACCTGGCGCAGTTCAATCCCTCCGTAAAACCAAGTCGCATCGACGGCCTCGGTGACGGGCCCGTAATAGGATTTACCGGTAGCCTCAAACCTTGGCATGGCATTCAGAACCTTTTGGAGGCTTTTCGCCAAATCCGCGAAACTTTGCTGTCCCCGCGTTTGCTGATCGTCGGCGATGGGCCGCTACGGAGTTGGATCGAGGGCTTTGCCGAGGGTGCCCGCTTAACAGACGATATAATCATCACAGGCTGGACCGACCATCGCGAATTGCCGGGGCTGATCAAGAGAATGGACGTGACCGTAGCGCCCTATCCCGATATAGAAGGGTTTTATTTTTCTCCACTCAAACTGTTCGAATATCTCGCGGTTGGCCGGCCAATCGTCGCCAGCGCGGTCGGACAAGTGGCCCAGATCGTAACCGACAGCAAAGACGGACTGTTGTCGAGGCCCGGTGACCGAGCGCACCTCGCTGACTGCATTTTCAAACTTCTCTACGACAAGGATTTGCAGACCAGGATAGGGGCCGCCGCTGCGAAAACAGCGCATAATTTTTCGTGGCGAGGCAATGCCGAGAAAGTTATCGACATCGCGAAAACGATCGCCGCTAACCAATCGACCAGGATGGCACTCCATGGATAAGTCATCCAAGCGCACGCGTACCTACCGCTTTCGCCCCACTGTAATTCAGAAGCTTTTCTCGCGGTTTCGCACTCATCTGCGAGCACATAACAGAACGCTCGTCTTCGCCGCGATATGCATGGTGGGCGCGGCCGCGATGGAGATCCTTCGGCCTTGGCCAATCAAGATCATCTTTGACGGTATTTTGATCCCGCAGAAAAATCCAGGCATCTTGATTCAAGAAATCCAGAGCATCACCGGCGATGCGACCTACCTGCTTGCCGCCTCAGCTCTTTCGATTCTCGCGATTGCGACGATCGGCGGACTGTTTGCTTTTGGTCAAGCTTACCTTTTAGCGAGCGTCGGCCAGAAGGTCGTCGCATCCATCCGGCTACAACTTTACAGCCATATTCATCGTCTGTCGCAATCGTTCCATGACACCTCCTCGACCGGTGATCTTCTTGCGAGATTGACCGGCGACGTCCGTATGATGCGCGATCTCCTTGTGACTGCACTCATCTATATCAGCGCACGATTTTTGGCGCTGATAGGAACGCTCATTGTAATGGGTTTGATGGATTGGCGGCTCACGCTTGTCGCCCTGGCCGTTCTGCCGATGTTGGCCCTGACTGTTACGAAGTTCGGACGGAAAATCAAAGGCGCCGCGCGAAGGCAGCGCCGCAAGGAAAGCAAGATTGCGCATGTCATGGCGGAAAGCCTATCCGCTATCACTGTCGTCCAGGCTTATTCCCGGGAAACACATGAGGAAGACAAGTTCGCGCGCCAAAACAACTCCAGTGCCAAATCATGTCTCGTTGCGACCCGTCTGGAAGCGAACATGGACCGGATCGTGCAAATCTTCCTTGCATTGGGTACCTGCGCGGTCATCTGGTACGGCGTCATCCGCGTCCAGGCCGGGATCATTACGCCGGGAGACCTCCTCGTCTTCGCGGCCTACCTAACCGGTCTTTACAAACCTGTACGCAAGATCGCTTCTCTCACCGGACGCATCTCGAAGGCAACCGTTTGCGGAGAACGCATACTGGCGATCCTGGATATTGAACCCGAGATCAAGGACGAGCCCAATGCAATTAGCGCTCCCTCTTTCCAAGGGCGAATCGCATTCGAAAATGTCACATTCGCATATGCCTACGGTCCGCATGTTCTACGCGATGCAAACCTGGTGATCCAACCTGGAGAGACCGTTGCCTTTGTCAGCGGAAGCGGCTCTGGGAAAACCACAGCGGCGCATCTTATCCTTCGCTTCTACGACCCGCGTTCCGGAGCTGTGAAGATCGATGGCCGCGATATTCGGGACTACACAGTTTCGTCTCTACGCGATCAGATCTCGGTCCTCCTGCAGGAGTCGGTGCTCTTCAACACGTCAATCCGGGAGAACATAGCCTATGGCCGGCTCGACGCGACGGAAGAGGACATTATCGCCGCGGCAAAGGATGCCAATGCCGATAGTTTCATTGAGAGCTTTCCTGACGGTTATGACACAGTGGTTGGGGAGCGGGGCGCTACGCTTTCAGGCGGACAGCGCCAGCGCATTGCGATCGCCCGCGCAATGGTCCGCAATGCGCCAATCGTTATTCTCGATGAGCCGCTGACCGGCCTCGACGCCGACAACGAGAAATCCGTGAT
>BFAS01000199.1 GCA_008974985.1 bacterium MnTg02 | reverse complement strand
CGTAATTCGCGGGTTGCGAGCATCATGACGGGGTTTACTGCCGCGGTATTTTCAATGCCCGCCAGAACGCCCAAAAACTCTGTGTGGCCGGGGTAGCCGAAACCGCCTTCATAGAGAACGGATTTGCTTATGGGATTTGTCACCAGTGCTGCGGCCTCTCCCGCCATAACCTGTCTGACGCCGCGCTCGATAGAGCCGACAATCGCGGGAACAGCGGCCAATTCGGGTGATCCAGGTCGAACGGGAGAACCGATAGGGTGCTTCAGGACGGGAAGCGCCGACGAAAAGGCATCATATGTGTCTTGCGGTGTGGAGATGATGGTGATCGGCGCATTGAGGCCGAGTGTAGACGCCCGGTCTTTCAGAAGATCAGGGTCGGCAATAAGGTAGAAGGGGGGAATAGCACTCTCATTGCGCTTGAGCCATGCGTAGAGCGAGATATCCGGACCGATCCCGGCCGGGTCGCCCATCGTCACTGCTAAAGGCGGTACTTTGCTATGATTTGGATTGAATTTCACGCCGTCCCGTCTCTGGGAATAATATCACTCCGGCGCTATCTATAATCTATCAAGGCGTCTTGGCGTATATTTTTCAGGTGGCGGAGCGACACAACCGATAGCTCTTGCTGCTGGAACTTTGCCTGCAGCTTCCGTCTCTCCGGACTATTTCCTTTGGCCTGCCTCCGGCTGCAAACGGCGTACAGCTCGATAGACGTTCCGGTGACGCTTGGCGGCGTCATTTCGCCAGCCCGTGCTTGAAGCAGGATAGCTCTTATGGGCTGTTCGACTTGGCTTGCAGTTCGTGTGCCCAGTGTTTTCATGCTGCTGCCTTTGACAGACTTAATCAGCTTGGACGTATCCTTGCACGACGAAAACTTGCGGCGCAGCTTTTCCGCTTCAACGAGCCGTGCTGCGATCTTCTGTTGATCGGCACCATCGGGAAGCGACAAATTCACTTTCTGCAACTGAAATTCAGTATTCGTGCTGGCAACACCTTCAGAGCCCGCTTTATCCAAAATCTTGACCGCTTGTTGTTGCGCGGAGGTTTGGATATCCCGTCCATATTTGCGGCGAAGCACCCGCTGGAAGGCAACTTGTGCGCGGAGCTTCTCTTTAAACGCCTTGATATTGACGCCTAGGGTCTTGAGCTGCTTGAGAAACTCTTCCGAAGTCGCGGATTTACCAGTCTGGCGATTCTTGCTGTTTTTCGCCATAAATTCAATTCTGCGCTTCACATCTTCTTCGCTGACCACGATGTTAAGCTTTTTCGCGTCCTGCAACATCAGCCGTTCGTCAATCAGCTCGTCGATAGCTTTCTTCCGCAAAGTTGGAATGATTTCTCTGCGCACCTCGTCCTGCAATTTCTTTATGAAGCGCTTTTGCAGTTCAGCATCACTGTCCAGACTGGTCTGGCGCGCTTTAGCAACAAATTCCCGGAAACGCTCGTTCGTTTTAGGTGATTTCACTTTGGTGCGCATGAGCTTGGCAGCCGATTTTGAATTCAACGTCAGCAACCGAATGCGCTGGGTGACGTCGTACGCGGTAATCGGATGATCGTTTACCAGCACTGCGATTTTCTGTTCGCTCTGGGCGTGGGCGAGTAGGCTCGGAAACATCCCAACAAGAGCTAAGAGGGTTGAAGCGCCGAGGATCTTAATGGTGAGCGAAGATTTCTGTTTGAATGCCATCATGCGTTTTAGATTTCCAGCACTTGTGTTCTCCAACCGTTGAACAAAATCATATCAACGGATTGGCACGCGCACTTCACCAGTTGAAGAAAGCAGAGCTTTAACTCTTGTCGTCTTCGGAATCTGCGATTAGGTCGTCGATTCCCGATTTAAAGTCAATTCCACCCAAATGTTTCAGCTCGAAGCGCAGGGTGATCGACTGTTCTGGCTCAATGTCACGATCTCGAATGAAGCTTTCCTGGTATGTCATGGCCAAAACAAAGCACTCATCCGCATATTTTAAGCCAAGAGAATCCGCGATTCTCTGATCGTCTGCAATATCATAACGAATGCTGCCGAATAGCTGCCAATAATCTGACAGCTGAAGTGATCCTTGCGCGACCAGCTCTTCGCGATCTTCGGCAATTCCGAGCAACGGTTGCGCTTTCAAATTGGCGTAATTTACATTGCCTGAAAACGGTCCACGCCTGTATTGCGCGAAGAGATCGGTTCGCTGAAGCTCGTAATCCTCTTCATCGAATCTGGCCTGCGACAGGAAGGTGAGATTTGGCGTTGGCGCGTAATAAAGGCCGGCGACATAATCCGACCTGTCGGTCTCAAGACCAGTCCCCACTCCAAACGGATTGTCACCCTTAACGTGGTAGCTTTCTCCGACGACGGCACGGAGATATCCGCCAGAATCTAGTTGCATCGTGTATTGAAGGCCGAAATTGGCGCGGATGCCGGTCTCGACACGGTCATAACCTGAAAATTTATCTGTATCGAAAAGAAGCGTATCGTCGAACACCAGACTGCGCGCGTCTTCGTTGGGCACATCCGCCTGCTCGACGCCCTCTGGACGGGCAACAATTTGCGCGACTGGTTCAACAACATGCGAGGCCGAAGCCGTTCGCGCGACCATTGGGTAGCGGTACGTCACGCCGGCCGTGGCTATGCCGCGTGCAATATAATCGTCGGTTGATTTTACCCCTGTAATCGGATCTTGGACGTTTGAAACCCGGTAGATATCGCCACGCGCGCTCGCAAAAGGCGTATAGACTTGTCCTATCCCGTCAACGAGCGTGCGCCTCCACGCCAACTTTGCGACCACGCGATTTGAATCCGCGCCGTCTTCCCGCGATAGGCTCAAGGCATTGGCGTCGAGACTAAGTTCACCACCAAGAACCGCCTGGTCAAAGATGCGGCTGTAATCGATAACGGGATGGACGGTTGATTCTGCGTTTGAGGTATCCTCCGACGTCAAACCACCGAAATGAAAGATGTTGGCTTCGAAATAATTCCGCTCGTGCTGTCCAATCAGATAAACCTTGGAGACACGGTTCGTGCGCAAAATATTATCAAGGTCGTAGAAACGTCTAAACGTATCATCCGTTTCAGCCGTAACGTCCCAACCCCAATTCCACCAGCTGCCGATCTTGAAAGCGCCCTGGGTTTCAACGCTGCCACGCAAATCGTTGCCAGCGGGTGAAAGCGATTTTGAGTCGGTCTCGTCGATGCCGGCGATTTCGATCCGATAGGAGCCATTTTTCAAGCGCTGCCGCCATTCGCCTTTCCACAACACACCTCGCTCTGATGTGTATCGCGGACTGAACGTAAAATCATAATTCGGGGCGAGCGCAAAGAAGTAGGGCACTTCGACCGAGAAACCGAGGTCATCGGACTGGGAGTATTTCGGCAGCAAAAACCCTGATCTCCGTTTCACTGTCGGATCAGGATGGGCAAAATAGGGCAGGTAAGCGACGGGAACGCCGAAAAACTCCAGGGCCGCATCCTCATAGTAGATCCGGCCTTCCGCTTTTTTGTGTGTGATTTTGCCGGCTCTAATACGCCACAGCGGAGGCCTATTTGGTTTGTCCTTGCATTCCTTGCAGGGCGTGAATACGGCACGCTCAAACACCGTCGTGTCGCCATCGATGCGCGTTGCCCTCTCGGCGGCAATTCGTGAGTCATCGGATGTGACGACGCGGAGCGAGCGAATAAACCCATCGCGGAAATCATCGGTAAGCGTCATCCGGTCGGCGTTGATGATGGCGCCCTCCGGCTCCTTGATCCGCACATTGCCTTCAGCGGAAAGCGTATTCGCATTCTGGTCGTAGATTACCTTGTCCGCGAACAGCGCATAATCATTGTAATAGATTTCGACATTGCCCTTGGCAGTGACCCGGTTGTTTTGATTGTCGTAGCTCACCTCGTCCGCTTGAAGGAACATCGGCTTTTTGTCATCGAGCTTGGCGAGTGGGCGCTTCAGCAGACTTTCTTGTGCGTGAACGGCTTGGCCGCCAAGCAACGCCATTGTCCCAACAGTGAGACAAGCGCACAGCATAAGCTGACCCAAAAGACGCCCGGATCGTGATCGGCCGCCGCAGAGGGGGATCGGCTGCATATGTAAGCGATTATGCATCCGCTTAGCCATCCTCCTGAAAGAGCAGCACAGTCATTGCGATCGAGCCCGCAACGATCACAGGAGCCCAGGCAGAAATCGCCGGTGGTATCAGGCCTGAAATGCCAATGTTACGAGAAACTTCAGCGAACATAAAAAACGCAATCCCCGAGCCCAATCCGGTGATGATGAGTGTTTGTATGTTTCCCATCCGGAACGCGCGAAGTGAACAGGTGGCCGCAAGCAGTACCATCGCAATCAGCAGGAGGGGACGGGACAGCAGCATCTGATATTGAACCTTATAACGGGTCGCCGGCAAGCCGGCTCTTTCTGCGATGTCGATAAAGTTCGGCAGATCCCAAAAAGAAATGCTTCCCACCGATCCAAGCGCGTCTTTCACCTGGGTCGGTTTGAGATAGGTGCTCAGCACAAAGGTATCATATTGCTCCGGATTGGTTTCGGCACTGCTAACCACAACATCTTTGAGGACCCAGCGCCCATCCATGAGCACTGCCGAAGCCGCGTCCACGCGCTCGACATATTGCTTGTTGCGATCGAATTGAAACAAGGTGACGCCGGTGAGCAGCATGCCATGGTTTGCCGTATTTCTCGCATGGATCACCGACTGGCCATCAAGGCCGTCCTGACGCAGCCAAGCACCGGACCTTTTGGTGTTGAGAAGTGAGCTTGTCTTGCCGAAAGCGGAGGCATAGAGACGCTCGGATTGGGATTTGGCACTTGCCGCAATCGGGTTGTACAGCATCATTGCCACAGCGCCGAAAAGGGCGGCCACAAGGACACCTGGAAGCATGAATTGCCAGACCGACATTCCGGCCGCTCGAATCACAATAAGTTCACTTTTTCGGCCAAGTAGTAAAAATGCACCAATGCTTCCGGCCAATACCGAAAATGGCAGAGTGAGTTCCGCGAATGAGGGCACTCTCAAAAGAGTCAACCAAGCCAAGGTTAGCGCAGGTACATTTCCGTATTTCCCGGCCAGTCTGAGGAGTTCAATGAAGTCAACGAGAAATATTAATAGCAGGCAGACCGAGAATACAGCCAAAATAGACTGCAGAAAGCGCCTCGAAATATAGCGCGCAATTGTCCCCGTGGCGATCATGCTACTTAATATCGCTCTATTTCTGCCCAAATACCGGCTATTCCGGCATTAATTTCTTGTTTCGGTCTTGAACATTTGCCCAAGTTCAAGACCGATTTTAAACCCCAATTTTGGCGACATTCTAACGTGTACAGCTATTGTCGCAATGATAATCGATAGCGCTGGTACGGCATACATCAGCGGCGTCGCGGCGGCATTTATGGTCGTTAGATTCGTGGCCGCCAAGCCGGCGACGCGAGCGACCACGCAGAGCGCGATACAGATCGCAATTTGCCAGAACCAGCCATCACGTGTTGTCCGCGCATGGCCTAAACTCGCAATGACAAAAAACACGAAAACAATCGGATAGAGGGGGCTCACTATCCTTTCATGGAGTTCGGAGCGAAACTTACCTGGGAAGCGCTTAAAATACTTATCGTCTGGCGCTGGATGGAGGAGCTCGCTGAGATACCGTTCTCTCGGTTTAATTTCATATCTGCCGGTTTTTGGCCGGAACTGCGATAAGTCGAAAACATTGCTCTTAAAGGTGACGATCTTCAGATCTCTTGTTTCCTTGTTCAGTCTCTGAATTTGCCCGTCAAACATAATCAGGACGGATTGATCACCATTGCTCTGTATGCGGCCACGCTCCGCCAGATAGGAAATACTTTGCGTTTGGTCCCGATCGTCATGGAGAATGAGACCGAGCAAATCATTGTTTTTGTCACGCTCACGGATGTGAAAAGTGAGATTTCGTTCGGGACTTGTAAACTGACCGGCCTGCAAGACTTGGGAAATGAGATCGGTGCGGACTTGCATCACGTAGGCACGGAGCGTCCGCATGCTATACGGTTGCACAAAGAAATTTGTCACCGCAATGGCACCGGATACGATCAGGGCCAACACCAGAAATGGCGCCGCGACGCGCCAAACTGTCGCCCCACTGGCATTTATCACGATCAGTTCGCTATCGCCACTTAAGCGGTTAAGCGTATGAATGGCTGCGATCAGCAAGGCGATGGGCGCGATCAAGGCCATAAGGTTTGGTAAAACGAGCAGGGTCATCTTCAGGAAAAGCCAGAAGCTCTGTCCTTGAGAGACGATAAGTTTGAGCTGCTTGAGCGCCGTGGCAAGCCAAACGACCGTGGTCAGCGACACAAGGACAAGGAGCAGCGCTCCTACGGTTTGGCGAAAGATATCACGGCCTATAATTCCCAAGCCCATGATCTGTGCTGGCTCCTAAACCCTATCTATCAGATTTTGCATCGAATAGATTGCTTCGTCCTAATTTTGTGGCGGGGTAAGGTGGCGGAAATTCGGCAACGAACGACTTAACTTGCCTTTGCCGAAGGACTGTTTAAATTTATTTTTCCCTGCCCAAATTGCCGAAATTGTCTTTGCGGCGGGGGATCAGCTAAACAGCTTTATTCTAGCGCCGAAATCTAACCGTGCGGCGCGCTCTTTACAAGGATCTCTGGATGACCGGTTCTCTCGACATTTCGTTCGCCAAGCTGAGCCTTCCGCACAAAGGCGTCGTTGTGGCACTAACGGAACAAAATATGAAGCTGAGCGGTATTGCTGCCGAGCTCGATGCTGAGAGCGGCGGTATTATCTCGCGTGCGGCGAAAATAGCTGAATTTACGGGCAAGAAAAAAACATTCCTTGATCTCCTAGCTCCGGCGGGCACGGAGCTAAACCGCCTCATTGTAACGGGGCTCGGCGTTGCCAAGGATCTCAGTGAAAATGATTGGGCGTTTGTTGGTGGCGCAATTGGGTCCAAATTGTCGGGACGCGACGGCAAGGAGGCAATTATCATCGCCGAGGCTGACGAGGGAGAAGGCGCCGTCACGCCAGAAGCGATCGCGCACCTGGCTCTTGGTTTGATTCTCAGAAGCTATGTTTTCGATAAGTACAAAAAGAAAAAACGTGACGAAAACGACGATGACGGTTTGAAAAAAAGTATCTCAAAAATCAAAATCCAGTGCCCAGACCCCGCAGGAGCACGCAAGATTTTCAATCGACTCAAAGCTGTCGGCGAAGGTGTCTTTGTCGCGCGGGACCTGGTCAATGAGCCTGCCAACATTCTCGATCCGGAAGAATTTGCTAGGCGCATAAAGAATCTGAAGTCGCTCGGCGTCGACGTTGAAATCTTCGACGAAAAAGCGCTTAAGAAAATAGGCATGATGGCCTTGCTCTCCGTTGGGCACGGCAGCGCCAAGCCATCCCGTGTTGCTGTCATGCATTGGAGCCCGGATGGCAAAAGCAAAAAGACGAAACCCATCGCAATCGTCGGGAAGGGCGTTTGCTTTGACACAGGCGGGATATCTCTAAAGACCGCGAGTGGTATGGGAGATATGAAGGGCGATATGGCGGGCGCCGCCTGCGTTGTCGGATTGATGCATTGCCTCGCCGCCCGCAAGGCGAAGGTGCACGTTGTCGGCATTGTCGGTCTGGTTGAAAACATGCCAGGGTCCGCGGCACAGCGCCCGGGCGATATTGTCGAGGCGCTCTCGGGTCACACGATCGAAGTTCTGAACACCGATGCGGAAGGACGTCTCGTTCTTGCCGATGCGCTCTGGTACACCCAAGACCGTTTCAAACCGGAGATTATGGTCAATCTCGCGACACTCACAGGCGCGGTTATGGTGGCGCTTGGCAAGGAATATGCCGGGTTGTTTTCCAACAATGATGAACTGGTCGAGAAATTGATCGAGGCGGGACTTGCCACAGGCGAAAAAGTCTGGCGACTGCCGCTCTCACCCGAATATGACAAGCTCATCGATTCACCGATTGCGGATATGAAAAATATCGGTGGGCGCTGGGCGGGATCCATAACTGCCGCGCAATTTTTGCAGCGTTTCGTCAATGATGTGCCTTGGGCCCATCTTGATATTGCCGGGACGGGTATGTCGGCCGCGAAGACAGCTATTAATCAGAGTTGGGGACCAGGTTATGGCGTTCGCTTGCTGGACCGGTTGATTGCGGACCATTATGAGAAATAGCAATCTACGACCGCCGCACGACCGGAAGGTAGCGATCCTGAAGATGAGGTCCGTCATAACCGATATATAAGGTCGAATGGTCATTATTTTACATAATATATATTATGCGAATCAAGTGGGATAGCAGCCAGGGTGACTCTAATGCCGCAAAACTTGGCGATAATGGTGACAAAGTTAACAATTTATGACCAAGGCACCCCGCCGCACGAAATAAGATGAGCGGCGATTCTTCCTTCAAGTCAGAACGAAAGACGCGCGCCTCGATCGATGCGCTGCTTGAAATCATGCGCGCCCTGCGCACGCCGGTCACGGGTTGTCCTTGGGATCTTGAGCAGACGTTCGAAACAATCGCCCCCTACACGATTGAAGAAGCCTATGAGGTCGCCGACGCTATTGAGCGAGATAATATGGACGACCTCAGACAGGAGCTTGGCGATCTGCTTCTGCAAGTGGTCTACCACGCGCAAATAGCGTCTGAATCCGGCCGCTTCGACTTTTCCGATGTTGTCGAGAGCATCTGTGAAAAGATGGTCCGCCGGCACCCCCACGTTTTCGGGACAAAAGAGCAGCGTGACGCCGGCGCGCCGCCAGGCTTTTGGGATCGAATTAAGGCGGAAGAAAAGGCTGAGCAAGAGGCTGGCGAAAAAGATCAATCCACTGCAAGCCAATCCACCCCAAGCCTTCTTGATGATGTCCCTCTGCCCCTCCCCGGATTGACGCGCGCCGTAAAGCTGCAAAAGCGCGCCGCTCAGGTTGGTTTCGATTGGCCGAACCTGGAGCCGGTCATCGCCAAAATTAAGGAAGAGCTTGTCGAGTTCGAATCCGCCCTCAGAATGGCTCAAGCTGATCCATATTGCGACATCCGCAACGCGCATATCGAGGAAGAATTAGGCGACCTTCTGTTTGTCCTCGCCAATGCCGGGCGGCATCTCAATATCGACCCCGAGACAGCGCTGCGCGGCACCAACGCAAAATTCGCCCGGCGTTTCAAAATGATTGAAGCCCGGCTCGCGGAAGACGGCCGGTCCCCCGCGCAATCGGATCTCGCGGAGATGGATCGCTTGTGGGACGAGATTAAAGTTGAAGAGAAGAAGAGTGAAGCCGCGGCGGCGGAGACGGAGGATGAGTGACGGCGCGCTCTTCCATGCGCTTCGGGATTGTCTGCATTTTGGCGTATATCTGATTATAGATCGTTAAATGCGACAGGTCTCTGCCTGACCCAAAACGGTCGTTCGACGCTCCATCGCCTCCGCAAATGTTCAATCTCCAACACTGTGTATTTAAATTGTGCGGACTGCGGTTAATCGACGAGGGTGACAGGCTAATTTTAGCGTGATCGTCAGCTCGGCGTCAGCGGCGGTTCGATAATCTGACCTCGCAGGGATTTGATGGCTGTGGGCAGGTGGGCACGTGACTGGACGCAAAACAATAGAAAGTACGCATTCACCGGTAACGGATCTAAACGTTGGTGACGGTGACGACGGGACGTGTACGCTCTGCAGCGTCGAAGCCAATCAGTTTTCCGAAAATGTGCTGTTTGTCTTTGGCCGGAACAACGCTCCGGGCTTCTTTGACGACACAATATCGGGCTTGGTAACGAAAATCGCCGACGGCGCGGCAGGAAAAATACGACGACGCACCAGTGACCGGCTCCCACTGAGTGGTCCAGTTGCAATGTTAGTGCATGGCCGGTCTTCCCGCTAGAGGAGCCCTCTCCCAGAGAGTTTTACCTGTCACTGAAGAATGTCGCGGTGCTGTTCTTTCTATTTCTCCTCGCCATCCGGAATCATTTCAGAATTCAACAACCGAAAGCATCGGCTGACCCCGGCGATTCTCATGACCTGTTATGGGGCGCGGAGCTTGAACGGCAGTTAGAGACTGTGTAGTAGGTAATAAACTGTTGTCTTCGCCACCCCCTCCCTCGTACTCGGGACCTGACATCCACAATAAGGGGCGCTAAACGAATGATCCGGCTGTTACCCCTCATGCTCATCGCAGCCCTTCTGACCGGCTGCACAAAACTGAACAGCGAGCGCATCAAGACTTTGCAACTTTCGGGAGCGCCGATGTTGGCGTGCGCCGATCAAGTGAGCAGTCAGGCCGCCTGAGCCAACTTCCGCCGTCTTCTTCCAGCCGATGAAGCCCACAATGGCTAGGCCGGTGCCGAAGAGGGATGGCGGCGCCTTTTTCCAACGGAGCAAAAAATTGGAAGACGAACGGAGTTACAGACCATTTATTTTTTCTTTTCTTTTTTCCGTTTTCGTTTTTCCTTTGGATTAAGCAGGGCCTTTTTCCGTTGTTCCTTCTTGCCTTTGTCTTTTTTTCCCTTATCGCCCATAACAGTTTCTCCTTGTTTGAAAGTGAATTGTACCGGACTGTGCCGACGAAACTCCCTTATAGACATGATCGTTGAAATCGAATCGCTCCAAATTGGAGCGGTGCCAGGTCAGACTATTGTCAACTGAACCATTGGGAAAGAGAAGAATTTGCGGTCATGTTGTCCACCGGATTGTCCAAGTCGGCGCTTGCACGAATGGCGGTCACGCGAACGCAATGAGCAACGGGTGAAGGCTAATTGACCAATTTGCTGAACGTCGCAATGCTCGATGGCGGTCTCGGCTGATATGTTGGATGGGTCCATGCAGGGGCCGATATTTCCGGAGTTGGCAGCTCTCGCACCCCTTGATATCGGCTTGCAATGTCTGCATTCCCGGTTTCAGCCGAAGTCCTCATTTGATGTTGCTTGGTCAGCTCGCGCCAGGACGAAGTTGATATTGCGGCTAACACTAACCCGCCGCACTGTCCCGTTCTTTCTTTTCCAACAGGCGTTGCAACTGATCATATTTCGCTGCGGGCGCCAGTACGCGGCATGACATCCGGCCAATCTCATCCGTTTGCTGCTCCAGGAGCT
>BFAS01000198.1 GCA_008974985.1 bacterium MnTg02 | reverse complement strand
GTAGGTTTCGATCCACCTTGCAAGCGTTGCCTTATCATCAGTCGCATCTAAGCAACCGCGACCGCCTTTGATGGCCGGTACTTTGGAGTTTTCGGCAAGCGGGAAAATCTTGAAGCCGAAGTGGCAAAGATCTTTGGCATCTAAAAATGGAGATGTCATAGGTCCACCTCCTTGAGCAGATGTTTGGGGACACGACAACCGGGCATCCCCGGCCTATTTCCGCATTGTGAGGTATTCCAATCGCCAAATTGCGTGTAGGTCTGCAACGCCTGCCTCCAATGCTCGTCGTCGAAATCGGATGCGGCAGAGGCCGTGCGGGCGCGGCTGTTTCCATAAATCCCTTCCAGGACTTTTGCGAAATTATCGGGACTCTTTGTGAGCCAATCAAAACTCACACGCCAGCGACGGTCATTCTCACCGCAAAGAAATGCCGAGTGCTCGATCCTGCTCAAGGCTTCCAGCCAGGATTGAAGGCCATCTTCTTTCAGCCGAGCCGCCAGGTGCTTTTTTCGGTTTGCAGTTAGTCGTATAATTTTGGGAAGGCCAGTCCTGGCTGCTAAGTCACTCCAGGCCTTGGCCGCAGCGTCGATATCTTCCGCACCAAATGCGCACGAACCGTTGAGCGAGTCTTTTATTACTTTGTTATTAAATCTATCTTTTGTATGTCGGCGTTTTGCCGCGTGCGGTGATTTGTCGTGCGGATCGGACGACATTTTTGTCGTTCGGTCGGCTTCCGTCTTACCCCTTGATTTTGCTAATTCTTTTACCGCGAGACAAATTTGTCGCTCGGTCTCCGTCTGACAGATTTGTCGCACGGCTGGATCGTCAGCGACGAATCGCTCGGTTTCGGTGAATTTCGCGGCTGGATTTCGGAGCTGATGCTGCCAATAATATTTGCACTCTTCGAGCACATTCAGTCTGCGTTGTAGGGTCCAAAGCGAGTAGCCAAACCGGTTGGCGACCTCGGTCGGGTTGATGATCCAATCTGGCGGTTTGCTGAGAAGGTAGACCAGCACGCCCAGGCAATCGTCCTGGAGAGCAGGATCGTTGATAACAGCGTTGCGAATGCGGGTGTGCGGCTCAGAAATGGAGCATGTGCGATAGATTTTGTCTTGACGTACAGCACGCCGTGCCGGCCCTTTATTTTTCTCACCTTGCGACCTTGAGCGTTTCGGCGTGGAAACTTTTGGTGGCTCTTCCGGCTTCGGGCTAAGTGTTTCTTCCGACTTAGGTTCCGGTTTCGGACTCGGTCCCACCGGCGTAGCTTGTTTACGTTCCGCGCTTGGTGACCGCGATGTGAATGCGCCATTGCCGGGTGAAAATTGCGGGGCGTCCGGCTGCGGCGGGCGAGGAGATGTGGTTGGATCTTGCGTCGAAGGTGGCGTGCTGGTAGGATTGTCTTGCATTTTACGCGCCCTCAAGGGCATTTGGACTTCTAGCAAAGCCCATTCATATGGTTTCAGCGAGCGCCGCCGGCAAAATCCGGCGGCGTTTTCTCATTGGTGATGAGCATAATGATTACACTGCCTCCAAGCGGTGTTCGTCCCGCTACCCGTTGCTCACATTGTTTGCAGCGATTTCACATACGCGCCGGGAATTAGGATTTTCTTGCGGATCCGCTTTGAAGGGATGTCACCGTTCCTTATGGCAATATAGATCCCATTCAAACTCAGCTCTTTATCGACGGCCTCTTCGTAAAATTGTTTGACCGTGTAGATAGGCCGCAGCTTGAAATCCCCATCATGTGAATTTTGTCTTGTCATAGCTATTCCATTGTGTTTATCATTTCTCTTGAAATCATACCTACTGTTAACATGATTAGTAACACAATGTCAAACACAATAGGCGTGTGTAATCCATTGGTGTTTAGTGGGAGATCAAATGGCTAAAAAATTAGAGACAACGGCGCCATCAACCGGGATCTTCAGCATCAGGCTCGACCAAGACTTGGTAGACTCGGTAACAGCGCAAGCTACAGCAGCAGGTAAATCGCGTAACGCCTACATTGCAACCCGACTCTCATCAGCCGATGAGGCTGAGACGCTCCAAGAGTTGGAAAAGGTTGCGAACGGTAAAGAAAACTTTGCGTTGGTCCTTGCCCTGGCAATGACTATCGCGAGCGTTGAATTTGCAACGCAAGACAAATGGCACAACAACCCGTTTACAGCCGAAAAAGTGAAAGACGCAATTAATATGCTTTTCGACACGTTTGCGCCCAAAGGCCCATCGAAGGTTCCGGATCAGCTAAAGAAGGGATTGCTAACCGACGATAGTGTGTCTCAGGCTGCAGTGTTCAGCATTCTGAATCAAATCGTCCACGCCGACGAACCGTCCGTGAAGACCAAAAGGGACGAAAGAGGCAAAACGCAATCAATACCACGTGAGATGTATGCAGCTCAATTGATCAAGAAATGGCTTGGGAAAGACATCATTAAGCGCATTACAGAGAACTAGAATGGCATCCGTCAGCAAGCGCACCTGGACGACCCGCAAAGGCGAGAGAAAATCCGCGTGGCAGGTCTATTACCGTGATCCTTCCGGCATGCGCCAGCGGAGGCAATTTGTGACCAAGCGGGAGGCCGACCGGTTCAGAACGGAAATCGAAGCCCAGCTTATCCGTGGGACTTTCCGGGCGGATAGTCAGACTATGACGGTGACGCAATTATGCGGGCGTTATTTGGAATACTGCGAAGGCCGGGTCCGGCGCGATGAGCGCATGACGCGAAAGCACTTAACGGTAATGCGCGGCCATATCGTCAATTGGATCGTCAATGACAGTTTTGGCGTAGGCCATCTGAAACTGAATGATCTCACGGCACGAACGATCGGGATGTTGCGTGACACGATCCGCGACCGTAGCGTGTCCGTGCCAACCACGCGTAAAATCATGCAGACACTTCATGCAGCTCTGGAATATGCCATTGCCCAGGATTGGCTGGCCACCAATGCGGCGGCGTCGGTGAAGGTCATTGGCAGCCGCGACGAAAAATCAAAGCGCGTGACGCCGCCATCCAAGAAGGATTTACAGCGCATTCTGTATGAAGGGGGCCATGATTTGCGCGTGAAGGTGACTTTTGCCTCGGCAACAGGATTACGAGCCGGAGAGCAATGGGCGCTGCGCTGGCTGGATATCAATTTCGACGCGGGAGAAATCCACGTTAGGCGGCGGGTCGATGCTTACGGCGAAGAAGGTCCACCCAAGAGCGCGGCAGGTATCCGGGATCTACCTATGTCCGATTATATCGCCCAAATGCTGCGGGAATGGAAAATGGCGTCCCGATTGTCCGGCGAAGGCGACTTGGTGTTCCAGAATAAGACAGGGCACTGCCTGTGCCAC